>NZ_CAWQGX010000019.1:0-45561 GCF_963894685.1 Proteus sp. G3927
AAATATTATTATCTCGCTCTTAATTATGAGCAAATTTGTAACTACAATTAATACTTAAATGGACTTTAAAATGAAAAAATCATTATTTTCACTATTAATTCTATCTACACTTTCTTTATCAACACAAGCTATTGCACAACAGATTCACCTTGGTGGTTATAATATAGATATCCAAGGCAGAGTAATTGACGAGAAACTAACTTGTGTCGTTCAAGATATTGCTCCAATTCAATTGGATGATGCTTACGTTGATTCTTTACTACTTACTCCTGAAAAACGATTTAGTGTGGATTTTTCTGGCTGTACTAATCAAGAAAGAGCAAGAAAAGTCAAAATAGTTGTTGCACGACAAAACACTACTCATTTAATGAATGCTAGTTCGACAGCAAATGATACCAATGCTCGAGTAGCATTATTGGGTTCTACAGGTGAACTTGTTCCACTTAATGGTGAGCGAGAACAACGTACATTTTATTCGGATGTTGCCGGTGATAGTGGTAGATTAGTATTTTCATTAAAATATGATAGACCTGAATCGATTGATGATGCTGTTACCGCAGGTGCTTTCAAGGCTACCTTATCTCTTGATGCTTACATCACTGATAATATCCAATAAAAACAGCCAAAACTAAATATAATTCTGCTTTAATTTTCAACCCAATAAAAAGTCGGGGAAATACCGGCTTTTTATTTATAGGTTAATACAATAAATAACTTAACTAATGGTTAATTAAAAAAACATATGATTAAAAAATATATTGTTTATATAATATCATTTGTCTTTACATTCTCATGTTATGCTTCTATTCAAATTAATAAGGATAGATTTTTTTATAAAGAACAAGATAAGGAAATTCTATTTAATATAAAAAATAAAAGCGAACAAAAAACCTATATTATTCAAAGTTGGGTATCACACTATAACAAAGAAGATAATAGTGAGGCACCATTTATCATTTCTCCTAGTTTGATAAGATTAGCACCAAATGATAAATTTACATTAAAAATTATCAAAACGGATGATATAAAAGAAATCAACCAAGAATCTGTATATAGAGTAAACATAAAAGTAGTTCCAGTTATAGATGATGAGATGGCTGATAAAAACTTGCTTCTTATCTCTTTAAACTCAATATATAATCTTTTCTATACACCTAGCAATATTATTAACAAAAGTGATAATAAAGATATTAATTTTTTTATTAATGATGAAGATTTTATTAAAATAAATAACCCCACTCCTTATTTTATTACCATAGCAGAAGCAAAGGTAGATAACATTGATATATTAAATGAACGAATAACCCTATCGCCATTTAAAAATTACAGTATAAAAAATAAAAATATAACTAAAAATATCAAAGATAGAAAAGTACATTGGAAGAGAGTCGATGAGTATGAGCAGACTATCATTGCAACCCCAAAGGAACTTATTTATGAGTAAGATAAGTTTTAGACTAAAAACATCTTTGCTATTGATATTAAATGCATACCCTCTCTTTTCTATTGCTAACAATAATATTCATTCTCTATATAAAAGTGTATTGTCAAACATTGATAATAAAACCATCGGCAAGTTATTAAATAATGAACATCCTGATGGTTATTACTCAACAAATATTTATATCAACGAAAATAAAAAAGAAACCATTATTTTATATTATGAAAATAAAGACGGTATATTAACACCAAGGATTAATATTAATGATTTAATTCGTTTAAATATTGACCCATCTTTTTATAATATTCCTGTTGATTTAAATTCGGATTTGTTATTAAGCGATTACAATATTGATTTTAAATATAATTTTTCCTCGCAATCATTATATTTAACTATTCCACAAAAAGCCTTAGATAATAAAAAAAATATGCTTGCTAGCCAAGTTTTATGGGATGATGGTGTCACTGCTTTGTTTAGCTCATATTCTTATTTTGGCAAATATAACAATCAAAATAAGATAGAACACAAAATCAGTTTTAATTCAGGTGCTAACTTAGGTGCTTGGCGAGTACGTAGTAAAAGTTATTATCATCATACGGATAAGCAACAGCAATTTAAGCTATACTCATTATATGCTTATCATCAATTAAATACGCTGTTGGCAACGCTTAATGTGGGGGAATTTCGACCAACCAGTAGAATGTTATCAACAGATAAATTAATTGGATTTCAACTTATATCTAGTGATTTGCTCTCTGGTAATGATCTCTATATGAATAGTCCTATTATAGAAGAGATTGCAGAATCTCATGCTGAAATTAAAGTGAAACAACAAGGAAGAACCATTTATGAAACTATTGTTCCTCCTGGGCCTTTTATTTTAAACGATCTACCTGTTATAGGTAGCAATGAATTGGTATTAGAAATAAAAGAAGCAGATGGACGTATAAGAAAAAGTACGCATTACTTTACTACAATGCCAAACCAATTAAAAAAAGGTCGTTATCAATATAATTTTATTTCTGGATATTCTTATGATAGATATAACCAGTTTAATAATCAAAATAATAACCCTATTTTTTTACTGGGTGAGTTCTCCTATGGTATTAATCAAAAAATAACCGCTTATGGTGCAATTAGAAAGAAGCTGAATAGCAATACTTTCTTTTCAGGATTATCATTAGATTTAGGACGCTGGGGGGGAGTAGCCAGTGATATTAGTTATTTTGAACACAATAATCTATTAAAATACCAATTGCGCTATAATAAACGATGGAGCAATATTGGTACTTCTTTAAATATATCTTCTAGCCATTATCAATCAATAAAATCTGATAGTGTTAGCATTAGAAAAAGTCAAACAGACAACATAAAAAATAGCTATACAATTTCTCTCTTTCAACCGATTAAATCTTTCGGGACATTTTCTATTGGTTATCATCAAAATTCTTATGCCAAAAGAAAAAATGACTTTACAATCAATACTTCTCTATCATCTTCTATAAAAAAAATGAATTATAGTATAAAATATCAATATAAAAATGAAAGATATTATAATGACAATCATTTTTCTTTAAATTTTAATATTCCACTAACAAATAGCTCTCAATCCTATCATTGGGTAAGCAATCAATTTGATTATCATCCAAACAATAAAGGTTATATAAATAGTACGACTATAGGTGGAAGTTTATTAGAACACTATCGCTTAGGCTATTCTATTAATTACCGACGGGATTTTAGCCACCCAAATGCTGGCTATCATACTTCAGTAAATACTCAGTATAAGGGGAGATATCAATCTTATTCTATTAATGCAAATAAATCATCTAATAATAAAACCAATTTAAGATTGGGGATTGATGGTGCGATAGTGTTACATCAAAGTGGAATAACTTTGGCACCTGATTTAGGTAATACTTTTGCTATTGTAAATACTAATGGCATTGCCGGAATTAAAACTAATCGTTCTTCACAAGCCACTACAGACAATAACGGTAATTTAATATTACCGCACATCATGCCATATCGTAAAAATACTATTGGACTAAACATAAATTCGTTACCTGAATTTAGTAATACTAAAACTCAAAGTAAAATCATCGTACCCACTTTAGGTGCGGTAGCAAAAATCAATTTCCCTATAAATATCGGCTATAATGTTTTATTTACCTCAAATACACCAATTCCTTTTGCTGCCAATGTAATGGCATTTGATGATAATAATAATCTCATTTCTAGTGATTCTGTCTATGACCACAATAGAATATTCCTCTCCGGAATAAAAGAAAGCGGAACGGTACAAGTAAAATGGGGAGATACAGAGGAGCAACAATGTTTCTTCCATTATAACGTAAAAAATGAAAGTAAAAATAATTCAATTATTAAGAAACAAATTTATTGCCAATAATGAATAATTTTTATTCTTGAATATTTATGTAAGGTGTTTCTATGAAATCAATAAATATAACATTTTTAATTCCTCTATTATTACTATACTTCCCTTTTATTGCTTTATCTGATAATAGAAGAGGTAGTTTACCAGCGCCAATAAGTTGTAGCTTTGACATACCTAATAGCACTAAAGTTAGAAGTATACGTCCTGATTCTTTCCCTAGCAATTATGCAGGAACCTTAGCTAATGACAGATATTCTAAAAGAATTGCTATAGTTTTTAGTCTTTGTTCAGAAAAGAATACTAAAATAACTTTACGTATTGATAATACAAATATTGATTTTAATAATGGTTACCTTATCAACGATGTAACAGGCTCTGAAGCAAGTGATAATGTGACATTCCAATTAATTGATGATGAAAATAATCCTATTGATTTAAATCAGAAAAATACATTCACTAAAACTATTGATGAAAGTGGTACTGCTTATTTTAATTTCTTTATAAATTATGTCAAAAAAGATAATCTTCGCGCAAAGCCAGGGTATATATCTTCTCGTATTACGTTCATTGTGGAAGCAAAAGATCAGATTGTTGAAAATGATAATGAATTTGCGGGTGTAGAAAACAGAGTACTGTAGTGATAATAAGTATTATCACTATATCAACGCTATGAGAATAATTTAGTCTCTCTTTTATCGCTACTTGGGTAGTGGATATTATTTCTTAACCCACTGCCCATTAATTCCTTTAACAAACTCACCTGAATTGGCTCTTGCCACTAATTTTTCACCCGCTAAACGGGCAACAGATTCAGGAGTCACTTGATTGGTTTTAGCAATTTCAGCATATTTGGCTTTTCTGGCTTGATTGATTTCATTCACCAATATTTGAGCTTGCTTATGGTTTGGTTGTACTAACTCAACATAACCACTAAAAGTTTCCCCTACTAAGCCTTGCGCGCGCGCCTCATCAAGTGTTAAAGCAACGGCATTTGAACTAATCAATGCTGTGATTAATGCAAAACTAAAGAGATATTTTTTATAATTCATTATTCACCCCAGCGTTAGAATATAGCACTATTGTTTTTCAGCAAGTCTTCAACTTGGCGATCTATTTTGACATTAATTTCATGTTCAATCTTAACGTTCATATTAATGTTTATCGGTTTTTCCGGGGTAGCAACCTCTAATCGAATACATCCAGTGAGTGCTGATATGCCGATAGTGAAAATAACAAATAAAAATAGTCTTTTTAAAAATAATAACATCATTCTGACTCACTCCCTAAATCGGATAGGCTCTTTTCTAACCACTCTTCCAATTGCGAACCAAATCGCAAGCTGCGCCATAACTGAAAAATATTTTCTTGATGGCGATAATTAAGATTTACTTGTCGCCGTTTGTCTTCCAATGGATTTTTCCCTTGGATTTCCGCTTCAAGCACTAATTCACCTAGGTTGCTTAAATTAACCCGCGTCCAAGAGCGGCTAATCTCTAAATATCGTAACCATGCCATAGCGACACCGGCTGTCATATTGCTATCATCAATAGAGTCAACAAAATCTTTATCAAGCCTGAGGGTTAAGTACGATGAATTAGCCAGCCACCCATCTTTCACTATCCACTGATTGTTATTGATAAAGAAAGGTAATTCGCCACTTACTTTACCTGATGCGGCAAATTGGGTCACCTTCAATAAAGTGAAAAGCCGACTTAACTCTAGATTATCTAATGAGATAATCGCCGCTTCATGCTGTGGTAATGCTAATTTTGCCATAGAAATAGTGCCATCAAGCATGGCAACCTTGACATTAGATAAAACTAAAGGTTTTGCTTCTGTAATAGGGTAAAATCCTTGCAGATCGGCGGTAATATCTGTCATTTCAAATAAGTTGTTGACGCGCTTAATGCGTAATTGCACTGGCTGCTTTACACCTAGTTGCCATTCATCACCGTTTAAACGCCAAGGTAAAATAAAATCGAGTCCTTCTAATACGCCATCTTTTAGCCACATGCTGCCTTGTTTAACTACTAAATGTCCACCAGCAACTAAACCTTGTTGAGGGGCAATAGAAAAGTCAGCTTGAGTATAAAATTCGCCATTATCTAATGTGATGCCTAATTTTTCTGGCAATAAAGATTGAAAGGCATTGATTGGTTGTGCAGGCCAACGCATCTGCCCTCTTAGCCTTTCACCATCCCAACGTGTATTAATCGTTATCGGTCCAATATTTGGCTTGGCATTGAGCTCGCCTTTCATATTAAAACGAAAAGGAGATTGACCTTTTACACTAGCAATAAAGTCAGCTCTATCTAAGAATCCCCCCGCAGGAAAATCGATTCGTTGACTGGTTAACTTCAATTTTCCTTCAAATAATGGGTTTTTATCGTCTCTTAACCAACGAAATGGCGTTAAGAGCGTCAATCTGGGTGCTAACATACTGGTATGCTGATAAGTTAAAACATCAAATCCGGTATTTAATGTCTCAAAACTCACCATGTTATCTACCCAAGAGCCAGTTCCAGCGATATCCCAACGCGCTTTTAATGGCAATAAATTGCCCTCTCCCCAATAACGCCATTGCCAATTGCCCTGATCAGGTAAGAAATCGGTCGAACGTCCAGCAAAATGGACCCGATAATCTCCCCAAATAGTATCTTCAGCTAACACAATCGCATTTAGGTGACCATTAAATCCTTTGGAAGATAATGTTGAGCCAGCCAGTGGTAAACGAGCATCTTTTACCGTCAGCGTTTCTGTTAGTTGCCCTTTAAAGCGTAATAGTGAACCGGGCTGAAATTCGATAGTAGGATCTGTCAACATACCAGTCACTTTAACGGGAAGTTGTGCACTGGCTTGCATGAGATCTTTATTTACAATGCCTGTCAATTGAATAGGTATATCAGCATCTAACCAGTTAATCGCCGTTTCAGGTATCGTCATCACTAAATTCCCTTTCCCTGCATGCCCTTGCGTCATAACATTTAAGCGCGCAGTTAAGCGTAACCCCGTTAATCCTTGCTGCCACTGGGCAATGTTGATATTCACACCACCACGTAAGGGTTGATCAAACCCAAACCATTCCCAACGCCCTTTTTCTATCGTGATATTTTCTGCAGTTACATTCCAAGGCAACACAGCTAACGCTTGCCCTCCACCTTGTTCAGCAATAGAAATAGTACCGCTATTCCCTTGCCATTGAGCAATAAAGACTAATGGGTAAGCATAATGGGATGTTAACAATGTTGTGCTGATAGAACCATTTTCTGGTAATGAATCAACATTAAGGGGTAACGCTATTTCAGCCGCCAGCTCTATCTGATTATCGTCAGGTAAATTAATCTTTAATTGTTTAATATCTAACCATTGATTATCACGGATCAGCGCTTGTATCTGCGTATTATCTCCCTGATAGCTGATTAATCGCCCATTTGTATCACTTTTAAGCTGAAAATGGCCGTTATAGCGCTGATTATCCATTAAAGAAACATGATTGATATCAACCGATAAGTGAGGAATAGTAGCTAATAACGCATGAATATCGAGAGGAACTGTTGCGGTCTCTTTTTTATCTGCAAAAGATAATTGTGAAAAACACCCTTCGTTAATAGTAAGTTGTTGACTATTAAATGATAGGCTATCAATTTGCTGTTTTTGATAGTTAAACGTAAATTGCTGCACATTAGCCAAGGTACAGCTATCACTTTTTAATGCGATATCATCAATAAAAACACCCCATTGTTGTAACCTAGGTTGTGTTAAAGAGAGTGAAACACCTTCAGGTAAATAGGTTTTAGCCACAACAGGTAACCAACGTGGAATGGTGAGCCACAAGGTCGTGCTAACTGCACCGACACCCAGTAGTATCATCCCTGTCCATTTGATTGTTTTCTTTAACAACACCTCATTTTCCTTTTGATCACATTAACCACATTCCGAACATCCACTTTACCCATTAAATTGTTTATAATAATAGTATTAAATGCTTCTCTATTGGGGTTAGATAATTCTTGTTTTCTCACTCTCAAAATAAATTTTAATCGATAATAAGCGAGTACAGGATGAAAATTGTTTCCTATAGTACTAAACATTATGACCGCAAACATATGGAATGGGTCAATCAGCATAATGGATATCATTATGATATCGAATATTTTGACTTTAATTTGACTGAACAAACAGCAAAAAATGCCGTCGGCGCAGATGCAGTCTGTATCTTTGTTAATGATGATGCTAATCGTGCGGTATTACAAGAGCTTGCCAGTCTCAACATCCATATCCTTGCACTGCGTTGTGCGGGGTTTAATAATGTTGACCTTAAGGCAGCGGCCGAATTAGGGATCACCGTAGTGCGTGTGCCGGCTTATTCCCCAGAAGCGATTGCTGAGCATACTGTTGGGATGATGCTCTCGTTAAATCGTCGTATTCACAGAGCCTACCAACGTACCCGTGATGCAAACTTTTCCTTAGAAGGCTTAACTGGCTTTAATATGCATAATCGCACTGCTGGGATTATCGGTACGGGGAAAATTGGTCTAGCGACTTTACGCATACTAAAAGGCTTTGGTATGAAGCTATTGGCCTATGATCCTTATCCAAACCAAGCTGTATTAGATTTGGGTGCGGAATATGTTGACTTAGCGACTCTTTACGCAAATTCACATGTTATTTCGTTGCATTGCCCATTAACCGCAGAAAATCATCATTTATTAAATGAAAGTGCTTTTTCGCAAATGAAAGATGGAGTAATGATCATCAACACTAGCCGTGGGGCCTTAATTGATTCTGCAGCTGCCATTAATGCCTTAAAACAAGGTAAAATTGGCGCATTAGGCATGGATGTCTACGAAAATGAGCGCGATTTATTTTTTGAAGATAAATCAAATGATGTTATTCAAGATGACGTGTTCCGTCGCCTTTCCTCTTGCCATAACGTATTGTTTACCGGGCACCAAGCATTCTTAACTGAAGAAGCGTTAATTAGTATTAGTGAAACGACATTGCACAATATTAAAGAGGTTGCTGCAGGTATAACATCACCTAACGAAGTGAAAGCCTAAGTCTCTAAAAACCCCTTTTAGCCACCTTTGAGTGGTTAAAGGGGTTTTATCTTATTCGTCTTGGTTAATGAATTAACAACATATTTATCTTCTTAGGTACATTTTTATCAAGCGTAAATTATCCCTTTTATGCCTGCCTAGTATTTTCTTTCTCATCCACTTTAAATTGAGAGACTAAGTTGGCAAGCTGATGAGCTTCATCATCCATATTGGCAGTAATAGTGGCAGACTCTTCCACAAGTGCTGCATTTTGTTGAGTCACGGTATCCATCTCACTTACGGCCATAGCAATTTGATTAATCCCCATACTTTGTTCATTAGAGGCTAAGGCAATCTGTTGCATAAAATCATTAACTTGGCTAATGGTGGTCACAATTTCCGACATGGAGCGTCCTGCTTCGCTCACTTGTTGTGATCCAACCTGTACTTTATTTACCGAATGGGTAATAAGTTCATTTATCTCTTTGGCTGCCTCTGCACTACGACTGGCTAAGTTACGCACTTCGGCTGCAACAACGGTAAATCCGCGACCTTGTTCACCCGCTCTAGCCGCTTCAACCGCGGCATTCAATGAGAGAATATTGGTTTGATTGGCAATACTGTTAATGATGTCATTAATATCTGAGATCTTCTTTGCACTTTCAGAAATCGACGACATGGTTTCGATAACATTATCCATCACCTTTTCGCCGTTTTGTGCTGACGTTGTCGCTCTTAATGCCAACTGGCTAGCTTGGCGTGAGTTATCAGCATTTTTTTCAACCGTGGTTTTGATTTGCTCCATGCTTGCAACAGTTTGTTGTAGCGCACTAGCCTGCTCTTCAGTACGTGAGGAGAGGTCAGTATTACCTGTTGCTATTTCACTTGCACTGACGCTAATGGTGTTTACTGCATTTTTTACCGAAGCAATCATTTGACTTAATGAAACTTTCATTTTATTCATTTCATTAAATAGCTTACCAAATTCATTGTTACCGTGATTTTCTACTCGCATACTTAAATCGCCTTGGCTCATTTTACTAAAAATATTAATAAGCACTTTAATATTGCCGATAAAGCTATGAGAGAACCAACGTAAGATAATGATAAAGAGCATAATGACAATAATCGCTGTGACTAACGCCATTAGCATAATGCGCTGTTGTGAGGTTTTCGCAATATCAATATAATTATTCTCAATACCATTGGCGACGGCATAATATGTCATGGTGATCTCGTTGAGTTCATCCATTTTTTGACTAGCAGAGTGCGTAGTCAATTGTCCTTTACGTAATTTAGCTAAGGCATCGGTAAATATATCTAAAAGCTCATCAAAGCGTTTCGTCATATCATCAGCAACCTGACGCCCTTCCATGGTTAACTTTTCAGCATCCGCCCAACGGTGGATCTCTTCACGGGTGATTTTTATATATTCTTGAGTTTGATGAAGGTATTTAGCAGAAGGTTTTTCATTCACTCTTAACTGCCCATCCAAGCCATTAATATTCGCTCTGATCACCGCCATTTGATAACGCGCTTTTCCCATCAGCAACATTTGCTGACTTAAGTTATTTGATGAAACAAAGTTATGATAAGAGCGTGTTGAAGCATCATAACTAAAGTAAATAATGCTCATAATAAGTACAAATAAAATAGCCAGCATAACTTTAACGGTTTTTTCTATACTGATGTTTTTAAACATAATCATATTCCAGCAAAATATACAGCTTTGATTTTTCTGTATATTTGTAAGATATCAGAATGCACTCTTTAGTAAAAAAGAGTGCATTCCCTAGTGTTAACAAAATAAATTAAAGATTATTTTTTAGATTATAGAGACAGGTAAGAGACTGCTCACATTGATAATGTCGGTCATTTTCATCAAAAACTTTAGAGCATAGTGAAATCTATTTTTTATTTTTGAAATAAACATTTCATTTCACTGTCCACTAAGCAATTCGTTACATAATATTCCATTAGCATTATGATTTGATTGATAAAAAATTAAATGATTAATTATCTTTTAGAATGAACAGGATAAATTTTAAAGCATGACCAATTCATCATACAATATCAGTATTTATTTTATAAATTAAACTAATCATACTTTTTTATTTAAACAGAAAGAATTGTTGTTACTTTCTTAAAAAATAATGCTATTGCTTAATACTGTGGACATTAGGTTATTTAACTCAAATAGATTAACGATATTAAGAAAGATTACTTATTCTATTTTTAATTATTTTTTAGTTAGTTCAATTAAACTTATCTCTTTATTCAATCGCTATGTTTTGCTATTCAATAATACAGTAATAATTGAACAGAATTATTTGTTGATTGTTAATCTTTTGCACAATGCTTAGAGGTATTTTAATACCTCTTTATGCCCTATGTTGATGACGCTGTGGTGATGCTTGTTTTACCCCGATTAAAAAATCAGCAAAAATAGCTTTAAAATCACTACATGCCTCTTTCGGCAATGACGCTTCATTTTTTAGATTGATAGCAATATGAGTAATAAAACCATAAATTAAATTCACCACAATAGCCGGTGAATAAGCACAGATCTGTTTTTCAGCAAAGAGAATATCAACACAGTGTTGGATACGAGGAATAAGAATGTTGGCGTCAATCTCTTCCCACTCTTTCCAACCTAATACCGAGATAACTTCTTGTAAGGGAATTAACTCGTTTTTACACTGATAAATATGGTCAACACAAAGAGAGAAGAGAGCCGTTAGCTCTTGCCATTTATCATCATAAGTAGGCACTTCATCTAATTTTTGAACAGCATGCTTAACTTGCAGTAAATAACACTCTCTCAAAAGGGCTTTTTTATTACTGAAGTGATGATAAAACGCCCCTTTAGTGACCCTTGCATAACGTGATATTTCATCAATGGAAACATCATAATAGCATTGATTTACAAAGAGATATTGCCCAGCTTCAAGTAAAGCTAAGCGTGTTTGTTCTGAATTCTCTTGTTGCCGTGATTTTAATTTCATGATAAAAAACCCATAAAACATACCATAAGTATGTAATAATATATGGGTATCAGTTTTGTGTAAACTGAACAAAATATCTTTTCAGGAAATCATCATGTCATCTCAGTTCAATGGACTTATCCCTTCCAATTCTTTATCTTCGTTTAATATAGAAGTGATTAAAGAACTTCTGCTCTGGATCGAGGTAAATCTAGAAAAGCCGTTATTACTTGATGATGTAGCGATAAAATCAGGTTATACAAAATGGCATTTGCAACGGGTGTTTAAGCAAGCAACGGGCTTAACATTAGCCTCTTATATTCGTGGTAGACGACTGACCAAAGCCGCCACTGAATTGCGCTTAACTAAACTTCCGGTATTAACTATCGCACTACGCTATCAATTTGATTCGCAGCAATCTTTTACACGCCGCTTTAAAGCTGTTTTTGGCGTTACTCCTTCGGAATACCGTAAAGTTGATGTGTTGTGTAGCGACAATTTTCAGCCCCCCATCAATTTTGAAGTTACCGACCTCCCTATTCCAAATATTATCGAGCTACCTGAAAGCTTTCTTTATGTTATTCAATACCAATACTTTTGCTCTATCGAGGATATTGGCAAACTACATGAAGATATTCGTCATCAGTTTTGGAATGATTTTTTGTTGTACACAGATAAAAACTTTACGGAAAGTAGTGTGTTAATTTCTTATCAGCCAAATACATTACGTAAAGATAAGATCCAGATTGATTATGAAATTGGCCTAAACAATTTAGATCACTTTACCAGACCCCGTGGTTTTAGAAAAAAAGCGATCGCAGGCGGGCGTTATGTTCGTTTCCAATTTAAAGGCACGTTAGAAGAATATAAACAATTTGCCATCAAGATCTACTTTTATACTTTACCGGCTTTGGGGTTATGTCGTCGTTTAGGGCCAGATATTGAAAACTACATTTGTATAGAAACAGATAGCGACATTATGGAACTACCAAAAACACTGGAAATTGATTATTACGTTCCAATTCATTAATCAGTAATAAGTACTTAACGACTTGACTTTCAGTTTATTGATATGGCTAATTAACCGTCTTAATGGGTTATTTAGCCATTCTTCTCTCTCAGCATCCCTTGGTTAATAAGGTTGTTCTATGCGTATTTGTTCTTTGTTGCTATGCACCACTTTCTTAGTATCATCAATAACATCAAGCTACGCAGAAATAAGCACACATAAACTGATTCGCCAAGATAATAGCGAACTGATTTATTATCTAGATAAACAAGCTGAACATAACAAAACACTGTTAGTTTTAATGCAAGGTTCTGACTGTAATAGCATAAAAAATAATACTTTTATTCAAGAAACCTTTGGTAGATGGCTACCGAGTAGTGATGTTTTAATGGTTGAAAAGTATGGTATTACAGCACAATTGACTTATTCCGACGATAATGGTGAAAGAGAAGATTGCCCTAAAAACTATAAACTGCATGATAATCCTAGCCAAAGGCTTGCTGATTATTTAGCAGTGCTAGATAAACTATCCCCTAATTACACCAATATTGTATTACTTGGAGGAAGTGAAGGCGCAACAATGGTTCATTTAGTTGTTGCTGAACGTCATGATATTAGCGCTGCAATCGCATTAAATGGCGGTGGTCGTTTTTTCCTTGATGATGTACTGTACAATATACGCAATACAACACCTAAAGAGCATGTGGAAGAAGCAATAAATAGCTTTCAACAACTCGCTAATGCAATAATAACGAATCAAATTGGTGATGAGCAATTTGTTAGTGAACATAGCAAATTATGGTGGCAACAATATCTTGCTATTGATCTACTTGAGGTGATTAAGCGCAACACGCAAACTCCGGTA
This sequence comes from Proteus sp. G3927, assembly GCF_963894685.1. NCBI lineage: Bacteria > Pseudomonadati > Pseudomonadota > Gammaproteobacteria > Enterobacterales > Morganellaceae > Proteus > Proteus sp. G3927. Next base: position 13,737 of record NZ_CAWQGX010000019.1, read on the forward strand.
TTAATTGTTCAAACATTAGATGATATCAATGTAGATGTGGCTGCATTCCATCAATTATCTCAAGAGATAACGCAACCTAATGTGACATTTATTAAATATGATAAATTAAATCATGGTTTTTATAATCAACAAGGTGAGCGATTAACCGGAAAAGTCGTTCAAGATATACAGCAATGGTATGCGCAATATAATAAATAACATTCATCCTATCTTGACTTATTATATTAAGATAATTTTACGAGCTGATGATTAGGCCTATTTTATCATGCTTAATCTTTTATGCTGCGTTATCTTTCTGTTTCCCCTATTGGCTATTTAATATTGATTGACTGATAGTAGTGATAGAGAAAAGCAATTTATCATCACACCTTTATGCTCTTATACTTAAGTTAAATCTTGTTATCAGATCACTGATATGGAACAGGATCATTATACAATTAACCTTGTATAATAGTGATAATTTCTCTCTTCTAGATGTATAGGATCAGAATGAACAATAATCGCGCACTACTATGTCTGGAAAAAATTGGCTTTCAACTCGATAGCAAAATTATTCTAGATAATGTGACTTTCTCACTACAACCTTCTGAATTTAAATTGATTACAGGCCCTTCTGGCTGTGGAAAAAGTACGTTATTAAAAATCATTGCTTCTTTATTATCACCAACAAGTGGCACACTTTTCTTTGACGGAAAAGACTACTTAACCCTTTCTCCTGAACAATACCGACAACAAGTTTCGTATTGTACTCAAACCCCGATGTTATTTGGTGAAACGGTTTATGACAATCTTAAATTTCCTTATTTACTACGCAAAATCGCCGTTGATGAGAAGAAATTAGCGAAAGATTTAGATTACTTTAATTTGCCCAATGAGATTTTAAATAAAGGTATTAATGAACTTTCTGGTGGTGAAAAACAACGTATCTCACTTATCCGTAACCTACAGTTTTTACCTAAAGTGTTATTGCTTGATGAAATTACTAGTGCTCTTGATGAAGACAATAAAATAAAAGTCAATGAGCTTATTCATCATTATGTCAAAGAGCAAAAAATCGCTGCATTATGGGTAACTCACGATCAAAATGAAATCAAACATGCCGATGATGTGATCCACTTACCGAGTCATATGAACAATTAAGGTTAGGTTTACTTCCATTACCCCCTTAATTTTAACTTTATTGAGCAGTGAGCAAATAAATTATTATGAACGAACATACAATCAGTAATGAATCTCTTATTTTTTCTCTGTTACTGGTCTTAGTGGCTATATTTATTAGTCGAAAAGAGAAACTTTCATTAGAGAAAGATATTATTTGGAGTACCGCCCGAGCGATAATTCAACTCTTTATTGTTGGCTACGTATTAACTTATATTTTCGACGTCGACCATATTATCCTTACATTTCTAATGGTCTTATTTATCTGTTATAACGCTGCCTATAATGCTAAAAAACGCAGTAAATACGTTAAAGATATTTTTATTATCTCATTTGTCGCTATTACCACAGGGGCATTGCTCACCTTAAGTATTTTACTTTTTACTCATGCCATTGCCTTTACCCCTATCCAAATTATTCCTATTACCGGTATGATCGCGGGGAATGCAATGATTGCGACCGGACTTTGTTATAATCAGCTTGGGCAACGTTTTGAAAATCATCAACAACAGATCCAAGAAATGTTAAGTTTAGGGGCAACCCCTAAAATTGCTTCAATGGCTATTATTCGAGATAGTATTAAATCGTCGTTAATTCCGACCATTGACGCAGCCAAGACCGTGGGGATTGTAAGCTTACCTGGAATGATGTCTGGATTAATTTTTGCCGGTGTTGATCCACTACAAGCGGTTAAATACCAAATTATGGTCACCTTTATGTTGATGGCAACCGCCAGTATTTCAACAATTATTGCTTGCTATTTAACCTATAAGAAATTCTTTAATCAACGCCATCAATTAATGACGTTTAATCAATAAGATAATGACTCTCCCTCTGTGTAACACAAAGGGAGAGCGCAATATTAACCGCGTCCTTTGGGGCGATTAAGAATATGATCTTCCCAGTCTTCAACTTCCACTTCAGGAACAGCAATATATCTTACTGAGATATTACCTTGATGCATTTTTGCTTTATTACCTGCAATAAGGGGATGCCAATCCGCTAAAGGCTTCCCTTCTGCTAATAAGCGATAAGCACAAGTCATCGGTAACCATTCAAACGTCGGCAAATTATATCGCGTGAGTTTGATACAATCAGGCTCATAACGAAAACGATCTTCATAGTTACTGCATTGGCAGGTTTTAATATTTAACTGATTACAAGCGACGTTAGTAAAATATATCTCATCAGTATCATCATCCATTAACTTGTGTAAACAGCACTGCCCACACCCGTCACATAACGATTCCCACTCATCATCACTCATTTCATCCAAAGTTTTTGTCTGCCAAAAAGCCTGTGTCATCTCTACGTTATTACCTTATTGCTCATCATATTATTAAATAACCCGTGTGGTCAGCTGATGTTCATTGACACTTAATACCAACATATCACCCGATGCTAAGGGACCGACACCTTCTGGTGTTCCCGTTAAAATGACATCACCTGGGCGAAGGGTAAAAAAGCGCGACATATAACTGATAAGGGGTAAAACAGGCGTTAGCATATCACGACTGTTCCCTTGCTGACGAATTTCACCATTAACTTTCAACATTAAGTCAACATTTTGGGGATCACCAAAAGAGTTCACCGGAATAAATCCCGACAAAGGCGCTGAACCATCAAACGCTTTACTTTTCTCCCAAGGTTGTCCCGCTTTTTTTAATTGACTTTGTAAATCACGTAAAGTGAGATCTAAACCAACACCAAAACCAGCAATAGCGCGATCAACCCTATCTTCATTGGCTTGTTTCAGTGGCTGACCAATTAATACCGCTAACTCTATTTCATGATGCACTGCCCCCATCTCTTTGGGGATCGCAATAGGTTGGCGAATATCACACATTGCCGTTTCTGGTTTAATAAAGATAACAGGCTCTTCAGAGCGCACCGAGCCCATCTCTTTTATGTGGTTTGCATAATTACTGCCCACACAAATCACTTTATTGACAGGAAAATCAAGCAACGAACCTTCCCAATCTCTATGTTGATACATAATATTTTCCTTATTAGGTAAATCGCTGTGTTTTATGTCACTGCTAACGTGATTTAGTGTTGAGTTGGCAGTGTATTTATTTTATTGGCCACGCCATCAGCCATCGTCACAATGCTCAAAGCAAAAAAGTAAGAGCTATTCCAATGCATGATAGTACGGAAATTTTGGGTGACTAAATAACTTCTATGCAAATCATCATCAGGAATTATCAGCCATACCTTCATATCATCACTTAATTGGCTATTAGCGGGTAATTGCACCCCTAGCGCCTTCCATTGTGCGACCGTTTTTTGTTGCTCTGTTTTTATACCTTCCAACTGTTGATTAAAATTAGCAGGTAAACTGACTTGTTCCCCCCAAGGGAGATCGCGTTGCCATCCCTCGGTTGCTAAATAATTAGCGGCTGAAGCAAACGCATCTTCACGGCTATTCCATATATCAATATTGCCATCACCATTGCCATCAGCAGCGTAAGTCAAAAATGAAGATGGCATAAACTGTGTCTGCCCCATTGCGCCTGCCCAAGAGCCTTTTAAACGCTGGCCTACAGGTAAATGTCCATTTTCGATTATCTCAAGTGCGGCCATTAATTGGCGACTAAACAAAGCCTCACGGCGACCTTCAAAAGCTAATGTGGCCAGTGCTGAGATAACATCTTCTTTCCCTTGTACTCGACCAAAACCACTTTCTAATCCCCATAAGGCAACAATATAATTTGCAGGCACACCATATTGATTGCTGATCTGCGCTAGGGTTTGTTGGTTAGCTTGATAAAGTTTCGCCCCTTCTGCGATACGTCCTTTCGTCACCACTCGAGGTAAATACACATCTAAAGTAATTTTCTTTTCTGGCTGATTACGGTCTGACTTCACCACTCTGTCAATAAAGTGAATTTCCGAAAAGGCAAAATTGATAGTTTCAGGTTTATAACCCAATTCAGCCGCTTTTTGTTTTAAAGCATCTACATAAGCAGGAAATTGTGCAGGTGTCCGTGACTGTTTTGGAAAAGCCTGTTCAAGTGAGGCAACATCAATCTGTTTCCAGCGAGCCGGTGCTGATGTCGTAATATCGGCAATTTCACTTGTTACAGGTTTTTTTTCTGCACTCTTCTGATGGCTATCTGCACAAGCAGATAGCAAAACAGTAGAAACAATCACCGCGATGAACGAATATTTGAACATTTATGCTCCTTTTATCTCGATGATTTATTCAGTTTTTTCTGAATTTTTTAATTCATCTAAATAAGCATTTAACATACTTTCGACGGGAGGTGGCACTTGTAGATAAAAACCTTGGTCAGTCAACGCTTGTTTGACTTTTTCTATGTCTGCATTCGCTAAACGCTGTCTTTGCGCGAGATCTAGCAACATTGCAAACTGTGGTTCACCAAAACTTTGTAATAATTCCTCAGGAATTCGAGAGAAATCATCTTTTTTTTCGATGTATAAATAAGTTTGATCACGCTTGGTACTACGGTAAATTGCACAAATCATTTTCATTAAACTCTAATTATTAAAATAAGCGACTTGCCTGAATATTTTAGTAAATATAACATGCTTATATAATTTCGTAATATCGTCTCTGGTTTTTTGTGCCAGATTATAGAAAATTTACTGAGTCAGATAGATGTCAAACACGCCCATTGAGTTAAAAGGCAGTAATTTTACCCTCTCGGTACTTCATTTAAATGATGGATCACCGAAGGTTATTCGTCAGGCTATTTCAGATAAAATTGCCCAAGCGCCTCAATTTCTGAAAAATGCGCCTGTTGTTATCAATGTCTCTGCTATCGCAGATCAAACGATTGATTTTAAAAAACTGAGGCGAATAGTAGAAGATGCTGGCTTACGTGTTGTGGGAATTAGTGGTAGTCATGACGCTCAACAAAAAGAAGCGATAATTGCCGCACAGTTACCTATTCTAAATGAAGGTAAAATAACTAAGCCAACAGCTCAGGCAAATAACGATAAAACGAATGAAGTACCGATAAATGTACGACAAAAAACCAAAATCATTCATACACCAGTGCGTTCCGGGCAACGTATTTACGCACCAAATAGCGATTTAGTCGTGTTAAGCAATGTCAGTGCTGGCGCTGAATTAATCGCAGACGGTAATGTGCATATTTATGGTGTATTGCGTGGACGGGTTCTTGCCGGTGCATCAGGCGACCAAGAGAGCCATATTTTTTGTACACATTTATCTGCAGAACTAGTTTCCATTGCTGGTCAATATTGGCTAAGCGACCAAATTCCTACAGATTTTGTTGGCAAATCAGTCCAACTTAGTTTGCAAGAGAATGAATTAACAATCGAGAACTTAATTTAGAGCATCGACAAGGAATCACTCCATGGCACGCATTATTGTTGTTACGTCAGGTAAAGGTGGGGTTGGTAAAACAACTTCCAGCGCGGCCATTTCTACCGGCCTCGCTCAAAAAGGGCATAAAACGGTTGTTATCGACTTTGATATCGGATTACGTAATCTTGACCTAATTATGGGTTGTGAGCGTAGAGTCGTTTATGACTTTGTTAATGTTATTCAAGGTGATGCTACTTTAAATCAAGCCCTGATTAAAGATAAACGTACAGAAAACCTTTATATCCTCCCTGCTTCACAAACAAGAGATAAAGACGCTTTAACCCGTGATGGTGTAGAGCAAGTGTTAGATGAACTGGATGAAATGGGTTTTGATTTTATTATTTGTGATTCACCTGCAGGGATTGAAAGTGGCGCACTTATGGCACTCTATTTTGCAGATGAAGCCATTATCACCACCAACCCAGAAGTCTCCTCTGTACGTGACTCAGACCGTATTTTAGGTATTTTAGCCTCTAAATCACGTCGCGCTGAACGAGGCGAAGATCCTATTAAAGAACATCTTCTATTAACACGCTATAATCCAGGCCGAGTAAGCCGTGGTGATATGTTAAGTATGGAAGATGTGCTAGAAATTTTATGTATTCCACTGCTGGGTGTTATTCCAGAAGATCAATCCGTTTTACGTTCATCAAACCAAGGTGAGCCTGTTATTCTTGATAGTGAATCTGATGCAGGTAAAGCTTATTTAGATACAGTAAATCGTTTATTAGGTGAAGAACATCCATTCCGTTTTATTGAAGAAGAGAAAAAAGGCTTCCTAAAACGCCTTTTTGGGGGGTAAAAGATGGCTTTATTAGATTTTTTTCTGTCGCGTAAAAAGTCGACAGCAAATATTGCCAAGGAGCGCCTACAAATTATCGTAGCAGAGCGTCGACGTGGCGATACTGAGCCAGCTTATTTACCTGATATGAAAAGAGATTTATTAGGTGTTATCTGTAAGTATGTGCAGATAGATCCCGATATGCTATCTGTTCAGTTTGAGCAGAAAGGCGATGATATCTCCGTACTAGAATTAAATGTGACATTACCTGAAAATGAAGAATCACCTAAGTGATCATATTTAATTCGCTGATATAAGCTAATGATCCACAGAGCCAGCTATAAACTATCACATATTTGCTTGGCTCTGTGTTTTTAATTATATATAAACTGGCTGAATACAAATGTGCAAATAGCGCTATATATTGTTGCTATTTTAAACATTCATTAATAATAAGTTGGAGTTGCTATTTATTGGATGATAGAAGGATGATAGAAACTCATATTGGGTTTGATAAAATTTCAGGCTAAATAATTACTCTTTAGCCTGAATTAATATAACGTGATATTAAGGATATTGCGCCAAAATTGCAGTAATTTTTTCTGCTAATAATGCTTTACGCCAGCGTGAAAGCAATTCAGGCTCCCCTGATTTAATTTTCCAGTGAATATTAAGCAATTGGTTTATTTGCCTTCTTGAGGCTAATAACTCGGGGTTATAGCGCTGCCCTTCACTTACCTCTTGGATCACCGTTTTTATTGCTTTAAAGGCTTTTTTATAGTTAGGTTGTTCAATTAAATTGCCAATAGGCTCAGGACAATCTTCATCTTTGATCTGTTTGGCTTTAGCAACAAAATCCAACAAGCGGCGGCCATGACAACGAATTTCTTGCCCCGATAGAGAAAGCGCATCTAATTCAGCAAGAGAGGTCGGTAAATAGCGTGCTACTGACCATAAATGCTCTTCCCTTACAACAAAGTTTAATGCCATATCACGGGCTCTAGCTTGATTTAAACGCCATTCTGCCAACATTTTTAAGCATGCTAATTGTTGACCTCGTAATTGCCATGCATTACCAATATCGCGATAGGCAAGCTCTGGTGATACGGTCTCTTGGCGACGCTCGGCTATCATTTCACACTCATCAACAATCGCGTCCATATAACCGGCTTCTTGTGCCTGTGCAATTAATTTCTTAGCTAGAGGTAACAAATAAAACACATCACCACTCGCATATTGGCACTGTTTTTCGGTTAATGGGCGCGCCAGCCAATCTGTTCGTGATTCACTTTTATCGAGAGCAATATGTTCATATTTCTCAACTAAGGTGGCAAAACCACAAGAAATGGGATAGCCCAGAAAAGCGGCCACGACTTGAGTGTCTATCATGGGTGTCGGAACACAACCAAATTGATGAGAAAACACTTCAAGATCTTCACTTCCAGCATGCAAATATTTAAGTACTGTGGGATTAGTTAATAATTCAACAAAAGGAGTCCACTCAGTAATGGTCAGGGGATCAATAAGAGAGATCTGTTTCCCATCGTACATTTGGATAAGCCCCAAATGTGGGTAATAGGTGCGTATACGGACAAACTCTGTATCTAATGCAATTTGTGATACCTCAGACGCTGCTTTGCAGACATCTTCTAGTGCTGTGTTTGTCGTGATAAATTGATAATTCAAAACAGGTTTCTCTTGTGTTTTTATGTCTAATGACTTTTTCGTAAAGACAAAAACGCCGGTATAAACCGGCGAATTTATCAAAGGTTATACTTTGTTGTATCAAGATCCAGTTGATGTTTTCAACTGTTTTTCTTCATTTCTTAATTCTCTGCGTAAAATTTTACCAACATTTGACTTAGGCAGCTCTTCTCGAAACTCAATAATCTTAGGTACTTTATAACCCGTTAAGTAACGGCGACAATGAGTTTTAAGTTCATCTTCTGTCAATGAGGGATCTTTTTTGACAACAAAGATTTTCACAGTCTCGCCCGAGCTTTTACTCGGTACACCAATAGCTGCTGATTCTAAAACTTTCGGGTGCGCAGTAACCACTTCTTCAACTTCATTAGGATAGACATTAAATCCTGAAACCAAGATCATATCTTTTTTACGGTCAATGATGCGGATAAAGCCTTCATCATCCATTGTGGCAATATCACCTGTGGCAACCCATCCATCATGTAGTACTTCTGCTGTCGCATCAGGACGATTCCAGTAGCCTTTCATGACCTGAGGGCCACGAACCCACATTTCACCGCCTTCGGTGCGAGACACTTCATTACCTTCATCATCCATAAATTTTACTTCCGTTGAAGGTACAGGAAGCCCAATACTACCACTGTATTTTTTTAGGTTATAAGGGTTACCTGTTACTAAAGGCGAACACTCAGTTAAACCATAACCTTCTAATAGATGCTTACCGGTTAATTCTTCCCACTCTTTCGCAACACTACTTTGTACGGGCATTCCGCCACCAACAGAAAGGTTGAGCTTAGAAAAATCAAGTTGACGAAACTCAGGATTATGTAACCAAGCATTAAATAGTGTATTTACCCCGGTAATCGCCGTGACAGGATAACGCGATAACTCTTTAATAGTGCCTTTAACATCTCGTGGGTTCGTTATCAGTAGGTTTTTCCCGCCAACTTCAATAAATAACAAGCAGTTCACTGTTAATGCAAAGACGTGATACAAGGGTAAAGCGGTTACCACCAGCTCTTTCCCTACATTAAGTGCAGGAACATAAGCGGCTTTAGCTTGTTCTAGATTAGCCAACATATTACGATGAGTTAACATCGCGCCTTTCGCAATTCCTGTGGTACCACCAGTATATTGTAAGAAGGCTAAATCATCTCCAGTAATTTCTGGCTTAATATATTGCATTCGGTAGCCTAAATGCATCGCTCGACGAAATGATATCGCGTCAGGCAAATTATATTTTGGGACTAATCGCTTGATATATTTAACCACAAAATCAACCAGTGTCGCTTTAGGACGAGATAGCTGATCTCCCATACGTGTTAAAATAACGTGTTTAATGCTGGTATTAAAGACGATTTTTTCCAGCGTATGGGCAAAGTTAGAAACAATGACAATAGCTGTGGCGCCACTATCATTAAGCTGATGTTCAAGCTCTCTTGGTGTGTAGAGTGGGTTTACATTGACCACTACCATACCGGCACGAAGAATGCCGAAAAGCGCTATAGGATATTGCAGTAAGTTAGGCATCATTAAGGCGACACGATCACCTTTTTTCAATCCTAAGCCATTTTGCAAATAAGCGGCAAAAGCACGGCTACGCTCTTCTAGTTTGCGGTAAGTCATGACCTCGCCCATATTGATAAAGGCGGGTTGATCTGCGTAATTTGCGACAGCGTTTTCAAGCATCTCCGCAAGAGATGCAAAACGGTCCGGGTCAATTTCAGCCGGAACATCTGCCGGATAACGTTTAAGCCAGACTTTTTCCAAAGTAGTACTCCTGATTAATCGCACTTCTTGGTTAATATTATGTTTCTTTTTAACAAAGTATTAACTCATCCTACCAGCACAAACAATTTTCTGTTGTGAAGATGCGAAGTGTATCACTAAATTTTTTCTTTTTATGTTTAACAAAAAAGAAGGCGGTCAAAACCGCCCTCTCTTTTGTTGTCTTCATCTTTAATAATTATATTAGATAATTGCCATCTAATATATTACAGGCATTGATTATACACCGTTTCAAACTCATAAAGGTAAAATATTATATCGTCATTAACAATTATTCTAGTTTATTACTCCAAAACGGGGACAACTTGGCCAGTGCCATATGGATATGCCCCATAGCCGCCATAGCCATAATTATACCAGTAAGGGGCATTACCATAGTATCCCCATGTCATAACAGGCGCAGGCATAATAACTTGTTGCGTTAATGTCCAGCGTTTCATTCCTGTAACATCGATACGTAAAAATGGATAAACGGCTTCACCCACTTTGCCTGTTTTTACACCTTTGATCGTACCCACTACCGTGACATACTGATTTTTATAATCTGTTGGATCTAAAAAATGGGTAACATTCGCATAAAGACGACCAACAGAAGGTTGCTGTAACTCAGGAGCCGCATCATAGTGAGAAAGTGGCATCACAGCAATTTCTAACTGGGTTGATGAAGGTAGATTCTTAACCTCAATCACTCGCCCACCAAAACGACCTTCTTGACCGACATAAAGCTCCGGTGCCGCTAGAACTACATTTAAGTCAGTAACAGGAGTTGCTGTTGTCCCTTTAATAGATTCAGGTATAGAGACGCAGCCCGTTAGTAATAGAGCGCCAGATAAAAATAGCGCTTTACTTACCAAACGGTAGTTTAATTGTCTGTTCATAAACCACCTCTTTGTACGTCATTAAGTACGTTACACGCTAAGATAAGTATAGCGTCACTCTGTCACTTCTAACAGAAAATCGCTAACAATCTATTCCCGTCCTGGTAATTTTTTCCAAGTGACTTCATTACGTAAATAAACAGGCTCGGCCTCTTCTACTTTAGTTGCTTTCCCTTCATGCCATGCGGTAACGGCAAGTGGCAACATATCTTGTGCCGCAGGCAAAGTAATTTGCGTTTCAACCACGGTAAAAGGCAATGATAAAGCTAAATCAGGATAAGCTTGCCACCCCGTACCCGCAATTGCCCAGCGACCTGTGATAGCTTGTAGCGTTTCGGCAAATTGTTCTGGTTTCATTACCGCTTCTGTTTCTTCACCAGACCAAATGCCAGCGTCATTACGCTGATATTGGGCACAGTAGATTTCCCCCATACGGGCATCAATGGCGACTAAAACTTGCTTAATGCCTGTTGTTCTAAAAACGCCTTCTGCCATAGTGGCAAGAGAAGAAATACCAATCAGTGGCAAATTAGCCCCTAGTGCGATACCTTGCGCAACACCGACACCAATGCGAACACCGGTAAAACTGCCCGGACCACGACCAAAAGCGAGGGCATCTAAGGATTGCAGTGATAAATTGGCTTCTTCTAAAGCACTTTTCACCATTGGTAAAATTTTTTGTGTATGTTCACGCGGTGAAATTTCAAAACGTGAAGCAACGACACCTTCATTCCAAACCGCAACAGTACAAGACTCAGTTGCGGTATCAATTGCTAAAATTCGCAGTGACACGCCATAACTCCGGCAGATTCAATAAGTAAAAAGAGAAAGAATAATATCATAATAGTATTCAACAGAATAAATACACATCATATGTAATCACTATTATGACTCCGACACTATTTCATTTCGTTGTGCCCGTTGGCTTAAAAAATAACTGGTTTTTTCTAATGAACGGGTTCGTGGTGATGGGGGCAAACTACTTAAAAACACTTCCCCATAAGGCCTTGAAACTAATCTATCATCACAAACAATAATGGCACCATAGTCATGTATATCGCGGATCAAACGCCCGACGCCTTGCTTTAGAGTGATCACCGCATCAGGGATTTGTACATCCCGAAATGCATCACCACCACGTAATTGACAATCTTCAATACGTGCTCTTAATAATGGATCGTCAGGTGCGGTAAAGGGTAATTTATCAATGATCACACAAGAAAGTGTATCTCCCCTGACATCCACCCCTTCCCAAAAACTTTGTGTCGCAACAAGTAACGCATTGCCTGAGGAAACAAATTTTTTCAATAATTGCGATTTCCCCATTTCGCCTTGCATTAACACGGGAAGTGGTAAGCTGGCTTTAAACTCTTCGGCTAATCCACGCATCATAGCGTGAGAGGTACAAAGAAAAAAACAACGCCCCTGATTTTTTAAGATCACAGGAGCCAGCATAGCGGCTAAACGCTTCGCGGTGTATGGTTGATTTAACGGAGGTAAATAACGTGGTACACAGAGCAACGTTTGATGTTGATAATCAAATGGGCTATTTAAAATTAATGTTGTGGCATTTTCCAGTCCTAATCTATCTGTGTAATAAGACATTTTTTCATCTACAGAGAGTGTTGCAGAAGTAAATATCCAACTACTTTTATGGGACTTTATCAGCTCACGAAATTTATCAGCAACCGAAAGTGGCGTGATCGCCAGTAAAAAATGGCGACCATAGCTTTCAAACCAATAACTGTATCCGGCAATCGTCGTATCAATTAGGCGTTTTAAGCGATTACGATAAAGTGTTGCCCGTTCAAACGCACTATCCAGTAATTGGCTACGCCCTAAAGAGAGCTTCATTACATCATAACTTAGCTCTAACGCATCATCTAATAAGGTTAAATAGCGTTTGGTTTCCTTATTTTGTAATAATTCCCTTAAGTTACCCCGAAAACCCGTATCACCTAAGCTAAGACGAAAATCTTGTACCATTTGAGTTAAACGGTCAGCACTTTTTTGCAGTTGCACTTGATCACGCACTTCAGTGCGATACGCCACAATCATATCTCGCGCTAGATCGAATAATTGACGACTAGTGAGCTGTTGACCGAAGTAGTGGCTCGCTATATCAGGAATTTGATGCGCCTCATCGAAGATCATTATCTCCGCATCGGGGATCAACTCACCAAAACCAGTATCTTTTACTACCGTATCTGCCATAAAAAGGTGATGATTAACAACCACCACATCAGCGGCTAACGCATTTTTACGGGCACTTAATACATAACACTCTTTGTATCGAGGACAATCACTGCCCAGACAATTATCATTAGTGCTAGTCACCAATGGCCATACTTTGCTATCTTCCGCCACACTATGACAGCGACTAATATCACCATCTTCTGTTTGCGTTGACCATTGGCGTACATGCATAATATCAGCAAGTACTTCTGCTTCTAAATCACCGCCACTGAGCATTTGCTGATCTAAACGTTCTAAACACAAATAATTAGAGCGACCTTTTAATAAAGCCGTTGTACCATCGTAGTCTAGCGCTTCTATTATGGTGGGGAGATCACGACTATACAGTTGATCTTGTAATGCCTTAGATCCGGTAGAGATGATAGTTTTTTTCCCAGAACGTAATGCAGGCACAAGATAGGCATAGGTTTTCCCTGTCCCAGTACCCGCTTCTGCAATAAGCACACCTTGTTTATCAATAACCTCTGTTACTGATATCGCCATTTGTCGTTGAGCTTCACGGGGATGAAATCCAGGAACGCGTCGGGTTAAAATCCCGTTTTCTGCAAAATCGTCTGACACAGGCATACTCTTTTTATAAAATAAGACGTAAATTATGCCAGTGGATAGCTAAAAGTACCACCCACGTTGTTAATACAAAGGAGAATTTATCGTGACTATAAAACGTATCGATCCAGAAGACCGTTGGTCTGAAGCGGTTATTTATAATGATACTGTCTATTACACTGCGGTTCCTGAAAACTTATCAGGGGATATAATCGAACAAACTGCAGATACATTAGCAGCTATTGATGTGTTATTACAAAGAGTGGGATCAGATAAAAGTAAGATCCTTGATGCAACACTATTTTTAGCAGATAAAGCCGATTTTGCAGGTATGAATCAAGCATGGGATGCATGGGTTGCTAAAGGGAGCGCGCCAGTACGTTGTACCGTTCAGGCTCAACTCATGCATCCTGAATATAAAGTAGAAATTAAAATCATCGCTGCTCTCTAATTTTTTATTAGCACCCGCACATGCGGGTACTATTTTCTCTTATATGTCGGATCAGCTAATTCAATATAATAATTTGATAAATGATCATGCCCATAACACATACCAATATGACTGTTTGCCATAAAAGTTAAAAAAAACTCTAATGGCCCATAAAACTTTTGGCTCGTAAAATGACGTAACGTAAAAATAGTTATTTTTCTTAACGTATCGGGTAAATGGATTATTTTAATTTTTTTATCTAATGCGCTTCCTGCGAGTTCACATATTTGATTCAAAGATAGAATATCCGGTCCACCTACAGTGAATTCATTTATATTGGTTGTCATTTTCTCGACAATAAATTGCGCTAAATCTTTTCCAGAGATAGGATTTATTTTTTGTTCGCCATCACCAAATAAATAAACTTTACCCGATGCCGCCATCTGTAAAAAATCCCCCATATCGCTAAAATAGCCATTAGGTCTTACAATACAGTATGCTAAATTGGCTTGTTTTAATTTATCAACAAAGCGCTCCTTTGCTTGAAAAATCTTTAGATTTCGGTGTTTTTCGCCATCAATAGCCGAGATATAAATAAATTTATTAACCTTCGATTTAATCGCTTCTTCTAATAAATTGGCATTTGCCTGATAATCCACATCCATATAGGTTAACCCTTCTTTTTGCCGAGTGATCCCTACCGTTGATATCACGCAATCAATATTTTGAGCAATCAAAGAAAGTTGCTCTGGTTTTGTGATCTCGCCGATGAATATGTCATCAACATCCGCAAACTTTGTCGCTTGTTGATGATTTCTAACTAAAACACGTACCCAATATCCTTGTTTTTTTAATTCTTGAACTAAAAAACCACCCAAATATCCTGTTGCTCCCGCGACTAATATCCGTTTCATTTCAACTCCTTTATTTTTTAATTATCATGAAAAGTAACATCAATGATAAATAAATAGCAACTGCGTTTAGCATAATAAATGCAATATACTCACCATTGTTAGTGATAGATTCTATAGCATCTTCAAATTTCACTCTTTTTAGTGTTGAAATAGTAAGGTTATTTTTACTATAAACTTTTGTTATTTTAAACACATCGTTTTTAATAGATATTTATAGAAACAAAAAAGCTAAGTTTACAAGAAACTTAGCTTTTTTATTTAATATGCTTTACTTTACTATGTAAAATAGAGTTAAGCGAATTTAATCATTATCATACCGACTAATAATAATATAATTCCACTCCATCCTTTATAATTTAGGCGTTGATTAAATAAGATCCACCCAGCGGCGATAGTGGCAATAATACCAAAAGCTCCCCATAGTGCGTAAGCAACAGAAAGCTCTATCCCCTTTACGGCCATTGCCAATGAACTAAATGCGCCTAACACACAAAGCAATGACAATATTCCCAACCCCCAACGACTAAAACCGTTAGACATTTTCAAGAATATATTGGCCACGATTTCAAGCACAACAGCAAGAAGAAGAAAAGCACCATGCCACCATTCAAATTGAGCTAACATATTAAGCCTCTTTAACATTAGAAGAAATTGGCTTATTAACTCCCTTTACCACAGTAGCAACCTGTTTGGCTTTTCCGGCAATATTTTTTACCGAATCGGTTGTTTTTTTAGCAACCGCCGATTTTTTAGTGCCTGACTTAATCAAAGTGATCCCCGCAATTAACATTGCTAAACCACCTAATTTTAATGCTGACAGTGATTCACCAAACCAAAGCACGCTAAATGTTGTAATAATGACAATTCCAATACCTTCCCACAGTGCATAAGCTACACCTAATGCCACTTTTTTTACGGCTATGGCTAAAAAGATATAGGAAGTGGCAATCATTAACCACATAACGATCATACCAGTGTAACCACCGCTGACACTGGCATACTTCATTGATAAAGTGCCGATCACTTCACAGATAATAGCTAAAACTAAAAATATCCAATAAATCATTTTTCATCTCTCATACACGTTTAAAGCACGCCTAAACGTTTCTTGCGCAGAAGATAGAGAATATGCAGATAGTCTTTCTGGCGGTATAAAACCGAACGTTAAGGCAACGTTATTTCCTGATATATCAGGAAGTAGGATGAGAAATTTCTATAATGCGCCACACCAGTAGTGTTCGCTGGATAAAATAGCAGAAAGGAATAACTTATAAGTAGAACGTTTAACTTTTACGCTTTTGGCGCTAGTCATGATTATTTATTCTTTCATCGCGCAGACCATCCGCACGATATACTCCGAACCCTCATATAATATGGATAAATGTTACATGATATTTCTATCATGCCGAATTATTTAAAGCAAGGATCTTCTGCAAAAATTTTTTAGGTAATTGATTGGTTTTATTTAGGTTTTAAGTTGAAGATTGCAATACACTGCATAGTTAATCAATTCTTAGCTGAACTTGTTATTAATTTATTCATTTATATCGCAGTAATTATGCTTAATAAAAAAACACCGCAAAACTCGACCTCTTATTTTACGGTGTTATTTATATTAGTTAGGGACTATATCTGACGATGAAATTCCCTACTCAATTTCATTCCAAGAGCGGCCATCACGAGTGATCATTGCAACAGATGCAACCGGCCCCCATGTTCCTGCTTGGTATGGCTTAGGTAATTCATTATCGCATTCCCATGCATTAATAATTGAATCGACCCATTTCCATGCTTCTTCTACTTCATCACGGCGGACAAATAGCGCTTGAATACCCCGCATTGCCTCAAGCAACAACCGCTCATAAGCATCAGCTAAATGAGTTTGATTAAAAGTTTCGGAGAAACTTAAGTCTAATTTAGTGGTTTGTAAGCGGTGTTTATGATCAAGACCTGGTGCTTTATTTAGCACTTCAATATCAATACCTTCATCAGGCTGTAAACGGATAGTGAGTTTATTTTGTGGTAACTCTTGATAGGTTTCACTGAAAATATTCAGAGCTGGTTTTTTAAAATAGACCACCACTTCCGAGCATTTACTTGGCATACGCTTACCGGTTCTTAAATAGAAGGGTACACCCGCCCAACGCCAGTTATCAATATCAGCACGAATTGCAACAAAGGTCTCTGTATTACTGGCTTTATTTGCACCCTCTTCGTCTAGATAGCCCGGTACTTTTTTACCTTGTACAAAACCAGCCGTATATTGCCCACGAACCGTTTTTTCACGGACATTAGTCATATCAATACGACGTAATGAGCGCAGTACTTTCACTTTCTCTTGGCGGATACTATCAGCCGTTAAATCAGCAGGTGGTGACATGGCGATCATCGTCAAAATTTGTAATAGGTGATTTTGCACCATATCACGCATTTGACCCGCTTGATCGAAATACCCCCAACGTCCTTCAATACCAACTTCTTCTGCCACCGTGATTTGGACATGATCTATCGTTTTGTTATCCCAATTATTAACAAATAAGGAGTTAGCAAAACGTAAAGCCAATAAGTTTAAAACGGTTTCTTTACCCAAGTAGTGGTCGATACGATAAATTTGACTCTCTTTAAAGTATTTCGCCACACTATCATTAATAGAAACTGAAGACGCTAAATCTGTTCCTAGTGGTTTTTCCATAACCACACGGTTTGGCTCTTTATTTAATTTAGCATGTCCCAAACCTTTACACATCGCACTGAAAGTACTTGGTGGCATTGCAAAATAGTAAATCGCCGGTAATTTGTCTTGTTTTAGATGTTTTGCTAACTCAATAAAGTGGTCAGTTTCATTGACATCAAGATTACAAAAATCGAGACGAGCACTTAAACGTTGCCAAATTTCAGGGTTAATCTCTTCTTTTAAAAAAGTTTGTAATGCTTCATGGGCAACATTTGTATAAGCAGCTACATCCCAATCAGCACGACCAACACCGATGATACGTGTATCAGGGTGAATATATCCTGCCTTTTCCAGTTGATAAAGTGATGGAATTAACTTACGACGGGCAAGATCCCCTTTAGTACCGAAGATAACCAGATCACAGGCCTGAGCAGTCGATATCGCTGCCATAGTACGTCTCCTCATGATGAGATTTTGTAATTTTGTTACATAATTTCGTATTAATGTACTCTTTTGGGTGTACGCAGTAAATACGCTTGCGTGTTTTAGTCTTTAACGCCCCTTACATCTTATTAACCAACAGTTTTTTATGTCTAGCTTTTTCTATTTCTATGTAAATTTACAACAGTTTTGTTAATTGTTTTCAGCTTTGAAAGTTAGACACAGGTCATACTTTGATGAAAAAAGCCCTTTTAAGGGGCTGTCAGCGATGTAAGTGCTGTTATATGCGTAGTATATTTTCATAAAACCGTTATAGATTTCTCCTTTTATTGAAATTGGCAAAGCCAAGGATCTGTATATTTAATGAATATATTGGAAAGGGTTCAGTCTAGTCTGGACATCTTGAGTAAATCAGAAAAAAAAGTGGCTGAGGTTGTTTTAACAACACCACAAACCGTGATCCATTCAAGTATCGCTCTTATGGCGAAAACAGCTGATGTTAGTGAGCCCACTGTAAATCGTTTTTGTCGACGCATGGCAACAAAAGGATTTCCAGATTTTAAGTTACAATTAGCACAAAGCATTGCCAATGGTACACCTTATGTCAATCGTAACATTGATGACTCCGATTCTGTCTCTGCTTATACCAATAAAATATTTGAATCTGCGATGGCGGGTTTAGAGAATGTCAAAAATAATCTCGATATTGCGGTTATTAATCGAGCTGTCGATATTCTTACTCAAGCAAGAAAAATCTCGTTTTTTGGTCTAGGTGCTTCTGCCGCCGTCGCACATGATGCCATGAATAAATTCTCACGTTTCAACATTCCCGTGACCTATTTTGATGATGTTATCATGCAACGAATGAGCTGTATAAATAGTATCGACGGTGATGTTGTGGTGATTGTGTCTCACACAGGTCGTACTAAAAATTTAGTCGAAATTGCTAAAATTGCACGTGAAAATGATGCATCAGTAATAGCGATTACCACTTCTGGCTCTTTATTAGCCGCCGAAGCAACGTTACCCATCTTACTTGATGTACCGGAAGATACTGATATCTACATGCCGATGATTTCTCGCCTTGCACAACTTACCGTTATTGATGTTCTGGCTACAGGGTTTATTTTACGCCGAGGGCCAAAATTTAGAGATAACTTGAAGCGTGTCAAAGAAGCATTACGCGATTCGCGCTTTGATAAGTAACCGTTTTAAATGAATTTGTTAGTATAGTCACATTTAGCAGTGTGCCCTTGACTAGATAACTTTTTGAAAAATGGTAGCATAACTGCGAGCTAACTCTCACATATGATGAAAACACCTAAGTATGTTACAATTAGCTTGAAGCGTTTCACTTAACATATTGGATAGAATGTTACTTACCTCCGTTTTATCCAATAGCCAATACCTTTCGTTCAAGGTCAACGGAGTAATGCATGTCCAGACGGCTCAGAAGAACAAAAATTGTTACCACCTTAGGCCCAGCAACAGATCGTGATAATAACCTAGAAAAAATCATTACTGCTGGTGCAAATGTTGTTCGATTAAATTTCTCTCATGGCTCTGCAGAAGATCATCTTGCTCGTGCTAATCGCACCCGTGAAATAGCAGCTAGACTTGGTCGCCATGTTGCTATTTTAGGCGATTTGCAGGGTCCGAAAATCCGTGTTTCGACATTTAAAGAAGGCAAAGTATTTCTTAATGTGGGAGACAAATTTCTCCTTGATGCCAATTTAGAAAAAGGCGAAGGCGACCAAACAAAAGTCGGTATTGACTATAAAGGGTTACCTGCCGATGTTGTTCCTGGCGATATCTTGCTACTTGATGATGGACGTGTTCAATTAAAAGTCCTTAAAGTCGAAGGCCTGAAAGTTTTCACTGAAGTGACTGTCGGTGGCCCACTATCTAATAATAAAGGGATCAATAAACTCGGTGGTGGTCTTTCTGCTGAAGCATTAACTGAAAAAGATAAACAAGATATTATTACTGCAGCCAAAATTGGTGTTGATTATCTTGCTGTCTCCTTCCCAAGAACAGGCGAAGATCTTAATTATGCACGTCGCTTAGCACGTGATGCAGGCTGCGAGTGCCAAATTGTCGCGAAAGTTGAACGTGCCGAAGCCGTTGCCAATGATGAAATTATCGATGAGATCATCCTCGCTTCTGATGTTGTCATGGTTGCCCGTGGTGATTTAGGCGTAGAAATTGGTGATCCTGAATTAGTCGGGGTACAGAAAAAACTCATCCGTCGTGCTCGTCAGCTAAATCGTGTTGTTATCACAGCCACTCAAATGATGGAATCGATGATAACTAACCCAATGCCAACTCGTGCAGAAGTCATGGACGTCGCCAATGCGGTATTAGATGGTACAGATGCCGTTATGTTATCGGCTGAAACAGCAGCAGGACAATATCCCGCTGAAACTGTAGCCGCAATGGCACAAGTCTGTTTAGGCGCGGAAAAAATGCCTGCGGCCAATGTATCAAAACACCGTTTAGATATGGTATTTGATAATGCTGAAGAAGCGATAGCCATGTCAACCATGTATGCAGCTAACCATATGAAAGGCGTTAATGCGATTATCGCTATGACTGAGTCCGGTCGTACTGCCCGTATGATGTCACGAATTAGCACCGGTTTACCTATTTTCTCTATGTCACGCCATGAGAAAACATTAAACCAAACTGCACTTTATCGAGGTGTTACGCCTGTTTATTGCAGTACTCATACTGACGGTATTGCAGCCGCTAATGAAGCTATTATGCGTTTATGTGAAAAAGGCTTTTTAGTTTCAGGTGATTTAGTCTTAGTCACGCAAGGTGACCAGATGGGTACGATCGGAAGTACCAATACTTGTCGTATCCTTACCGTAGAATAATCGTTCTTATTCTTTTATAGCAAAATGGCAAACGGGCACTTTAAATAGTGCCCGTTTTTTTATCTTCCTATTCGTTCACCAGCAATAGACTAGTCTAGGATATTCTCACGCG
The DNA here is from genome assembly GCF_963894685.1 of Proteus sp. G3927. Taxonomy (NCBI): domain Bacteria; kingdom Pseudomonadati; phylum Pseudomonadota; class Gammaproteobacteria; order Enterobacterales; family Morganellaceae; genus Proteus; species Proteus sp. G3927. The sequence goes on from NZ_CAWQGX010000019.1 coordinate 34,655, forward strand.
CATAAGGTTCTATTTCCCCCTCTTTACGCGTTTTTAATAGTTTTAAGATCCAAGTATATTGCTCTGGTGTCGGTGAGACTAACGCTTCTAGCTCTTCATTCATCCGACGCGCAATATAACGATCATCTTGCCCTTCTATATCATCCATCGGCTCACGGATAATAATCTTTAGTTGATGCGTTTTATGACAGTAAACAGGAAACAGTGGCACAATGGCCGCTCTGCATACTTTCATTAATCGGCCAATCGCCGGTAATGTGGCTTTATAAGTACCAAAAAAATCCACAAATTGACTATGCTCGGCACCATGATCTTGGTCAGGTAAATAATACCCCCAAAACCCTTGGCGCACCGTTGAAATAAAAGGTTTTATCCCCGCTTCGCGCGAGTGTAAACGTCCGCCGAAATGGTAACGTGCTTTATTCCATAAATAATCAGTCACCGGATCTTTTTGGTGGTGAAACATTGCTGCCATTTTTTGCCCTTTAGCAGCCAATAACATGGCAGGTACATCAACAGCCCATCCATGCGGTACCATAAAAATAACATTACGCCCTTGTGCTTTTAAGCGCTCTATAATCTCTATCCCTTCCCAAGAGGTACGCTGTAATGTGTGTTTAGCCCCTCTTAAACAAAGATCTGCAAGCATCACGAAAGACTGTGGCGCTGTTTCAAACATTTTATCAAGCACATCTTCTCGTTGTGCTTTATCCCAGTGAGGAAAACAATATCTTAAATTGATATCTGCACGACGTCTGGCACTTTTCGCTTTACGCCCAACAAAACGACCTATAGAAGCAAGGAGCGGATCACGCCATTTTACCGGCATATACGCTAATGCACACAATACGCCTGCACCAAACCAGGTTCCCCAATGACGAGGATGCAAATAGGCGCGGTGAAAAGTCGGTACATAACCCGCTTTACTATCTGTATCTTTTTCTTTATTCATCAGATAACTCGCTGAACTGACACCTCTAAATAGGCGTAAAAATCATTAAAACAAAAACGGATGATATCAATCATCCGCTTTTATGTCTTTAACTTCTTGTTTAATGTCAATTATCTAACGTTAATTGAGGCATGATCTCTTTTACTTTAGCTAAGTATTCACGCTTCTCTTTGCCTGTTAGGCCATCTGCACGGGGTAATTTAGCTGTTAATGGATTAACCGCTTGTTGGTTGATCCATAATTCATAATGTAAGTGTGGCCCTGTGGAGCGCCCTGTATTGCCGGATAGTGCAATGCGATCACCTCGTTTTACACGTTGTCCCGGTTTGACTAACAGTTGGCGTAAGTGCATATAACGAGTGGTATATTGGCTACCATGACGGATAGCAATAAAATTACCTGCTGCACCACTGTATTTAGAGACAATGACTTCACCATCTCCCGTAGCTAAAACAGGCGTACCAACAGGCATAGCAAAATCAACCCCTTTATGCGGTGCAACACGGCCTGTGACAGGATTGATACGGCGAGGATTAAATTGAGAAGAGACTCTAAACTGTTTTACCGTTGGAAAACGCATAAAACCACGTTCTAAACCACCTGCTTGGCTATCATAGTAGCGGCCATCTTCAGCAAGAAAAGCATAGTAATCTTTACCACCACTTCGTAACCGCACACCAATAAGTTCGCTCTGTTCGGTACGACCATCTAAGACTTCACGAGAAAAAAGGGCTGAGAATTTATCACCACTTTGTAATTTTCTAAAGTCTAATTGCCATTGCAAAGCTTTAGTCACTGCGCGAGCTTCTGCGTTAGTTAAGCCAGCATTTGTTGCACTTGCAGAGAAACTACCACGGATAACCCCTGTGGTCACACTATTTTTCCATTCGCCTTTTTGGAACTCTTTCGCTTCAGTAAAACCTGTTTCCGTACGCGTATAAACACGAGTTTCTCGGCGAGAAACGCCCCAACTTAACTCTTGCAATAAACCATCATCATCAAGTTTCCAACTTATTGGTTGGCCTATTTTAAGGTTTCTGAGATCTTTATTTTGATTGGAGAGCGTTGCAATATCGGCTGAGTCGATACCAAATTGCGTTAATATCGAACTTAATGAATCTCCACTGGAGACAATATAAGTATGAGGAACCTGTGCCACTGCGGTGCTAGTATCGACACCATCATCAGCACCTACAAGTCCTTCATCTGTTAGCTGATCACTACTGTCGGTGATAATATCGTCGGTGTTTTCCCCTTGGGTTGTTAGGGGAGTTTGAATACTGATAGGAACTTCTCTGCTTTGTTCGGTGTGAAGCACAACTGGCCGCCATATTGCGACAGCCAGTGTTGCTGCAGTTAACGAACCAAGCATAATTTTATGTGGTAAGGGTAAATTTAAATATACCTGTGCAATGGATCTCGTCTTCTGCTGCACGTTCTTAATTCCTTATTGTGTTTCATTCAGGCAGCTCGCATATTGGTTAGCTAATTGGGTAAGGAATTTCACATAACTATCTTGAGTTAATGCAATCCCACTTCCTAGGGGATCTAATACCCCCATTTTAACTCCAGTGCCTTTCGCCACTGTCTCAATTACTGTCGGCCTAAATTGTGGCTCAGCAAAAATACATGTGGCTTTTTGCTCAACCAACTGTGTTCGTATTTGATGTAATTTCTGTGCACCTGGTTGTATTTCAGGGTTGATCGTAAAATGACCTAATGGCTTTAAATTATAATGTTTTTCGAAGTAGCCATAAGCATCATGAAAGACAAAATAACCCTTGTTTTTAACAGGCGACAGAATATTAACAAGATTTTTATCTGTTTGCTTGAGTTGTTCGCTGAATTTACTTAGGTTTACGTCCAGAAGTTCTTTTTTATCTGGATAGAGCATCACTAACCTATCGTGGATCTGTTTTGCAGACGACAACGCAATCTCTGGTGATAACCAGATGTGCATATTATAATCACCATGAGAATGATGTTCGTGATTTTCCTCATGTTTATGCACATTGTCATTATCATCTTTCAATAAAAGCGACTTTATTTTGTCAGTTTCCGCTAAAGCCAGCTTATTTTTGTCACTAAGTCTATTTAATGGTCTATCTAAAAAGACTTCCATATCCGGCCCAACCCATACCATTAAATCTGCTGAGGTGATTTTGCGTAAGTCCGAAGGTTTTAATGCATAATCATGTGGCGATGCCCCATCAGGTAATAAAACTTCTGTTGGCGTTACACCATCAGCAATTGCTGCCGCAATAAACCCTATCGGCCTAATTGAAGCAACAACATCTGCCTGAACAGATGAACTAAATGAGGCTATCATAGCAGTCACTAAACATGATTTAATTAAAAAACCATGCGCAAATTTGTTGTTTTTATGTAACATAGGCAAAATTCTCGTGAAACGTCATTGGAAATGTTATATTATAACGTTTCAATGATTCTGCAAGTGCTAATTTTATGTCTGACTTAATTCGTTTAAAATCGGTTGGTGTCTCTTTTGGTGAAAGCGTTATTCTAAAAGATATCTCTTTTAATCTAAAAGCAGGCCGTATTCTTACCTTACTTGGCCCTAATGGTGCGGGTAAGTCAACGATTATTCGTTTGGTTTTAGGGTTGTTGGCTCCCTCTTCTGGAAAGATTGAACGTCAACATAGTTTACGTATTGGCTATGTACCTCAAAAACTCTATCTCGATCCAACTATGCCATTGACAGTCAAGCGGTTTATGACCTTAAAACCGGGTGTTAAAGATAAAGATATTTTACCTGCTTTAGAACGAGTCAATGCAGCAAAATTAATAAACGCCCCTATGCAAAAATTATCAGGGGGTGAATCGCAACGTGTTTTACTCGCCCGAGCTTTACTTAATCAACCACAACTGTTAGTGCTAGATGAACCCACTCAAGGGGTTGATGTAAATGGTCAATTAGCCCTCTATGATTTAATTAATCAGCTTCGCAATGAATTAGGCTGCGCAATTTTAATGGTGTCACATGACTTACATCTGGTTATGGCTAAAACAGATGAAGTGCTCTGTTTAAATGGTCATATCTGCTGCTCAGGTACACCAGATGTGGTTTCTTCTCACCCTGAATTTATAGCTATGTTTGGTAGTCGTGGTGCTGAACAACTAGGTATTTATCGTCATCATCACCAACATAATAAGGAGTGTCATCATGATTGAGTTGCTGTTACCGGGCTGGATCGCCGGTATGCTCTTAGCGATGGCCGCAGGTCCATTAGGCTCCTTTGTTGTTTGGCGCAGAATGTCCTATTTTGGCGATACCCTCGCCCACGCCTCTTTATTGGGGGTCGCTTTTGGCCTGCTGTTTAATATAGAGCCTTTTTATGCCGTTATTGCCGTAACTTTGCTGTTAGCTATTTTATTGGTTTGGTTAGAACTAAAGCCTCAACTTTCTGTTGATACCTTGTTAGGTATCATGGCTCATAGCGCCCTTTCTTTAGGGCTTGTTGTCGTCAGTTTAATGGCCAATGTTCGTGTTGATTTAATGGCGTATCTCTTTGGTGATTTACTCTCAGTTAATTACCAAGATGTGATCAGCATTTTTATTGGTGTCGTTATTGTTTTATTAGTGATTATCCGTTCATGGCGTCCACTTCTTTCAATGACTATTAATCAAGATATGGCTTTTGTCGATGGTGTGAATATTCAACGCGAACGTTTAAAATTAATGATGATCACCGCATTAACAATTGGTTTGGCAATGAAATTTGTTGGTGCACTTATCATTACGTCACTATTGATTATTCCCGCAGCAACAGCGCGCCGTTTTTCACGTTCACCAGAACAGATGGCAGTGATTGCCGTCGCTGTAGGTATGTTTGCTATCACTGGGGGATTAACTTTCTCTGCATTCTATGACACCCCTGCAGGCCCATCAGTAGTATTAGCCGCCAGTAGTTTATTTGTATTGAGCTTGCTTGTACCAGCAAAGCAGTAGTTGTTTAGCGTTTATCTTATAAACAAAAAAATAGCCTTTGCTAATTTATAGCAAGGGCTATTATAATTTTTTAATTACATCGGGTATTTCTTTACTCGCAAACTTTGTATCACTACCAGTTGGGATAAAATATTGTCCTTTGGGTGAACGGTTTCATTCAACTATTTTTATTCTTTCTTTACTTATATCCGCTATGCGGCACCCATCTGGATCGAAGACTATAATATGCCCACCAGTTGCTTTGAAATATGTTCTAGGTTCTCCCATCAACGGTAACTTGCCACTTCAGTCTTCCGGCTTTGTTGATACATTAATATTTACTCATTGTATTCGATAGTTGCTTCTAAGGCCGTTCTGAGCCAATCCCAAAATGAATCAAACTTACCGACATATTCATAACCTTCACTTGCAAAATCGTGAATAATAATAACCTGATGACGGCTATTTTTATCCCAACACGCTACATCATCATTATCTTCCCGATGGGCAAAAGGAATAATATTTCTATTTGTTGGGTATCTTTTTTTAAACCACCAAAACGAACCCTGAGCCGCTCTCCTTCCAAAATAATCCAAGGATCAAAATTAAGTAAATTTTGCTCAACTATTCTGAGAAATTCACGTGGGTAAGAAAACCATTCTGGCATTTCGGTTTTGGTTAGTAATTGTTCCATATTAATCAAGAGATCCTATAATTTGCGCATTGCTAGTTGAGTTTCTTCTTTAATTCGAATAAATTAATTGTTGAACCTAAATAAACAGAATTTTACAAGTTAAAACCTTTAATTAGCGCCAACTTAAATTGACCATCAATTTTGAACGAAGGTCTCCAGTCTATATCTAAAAGATATTCATTAGTACATTATCTATTTCAATAAATGTTGGGCAAAATAAACCAGCACAGGCAAGAACGCCTTCTAAATCAACAAAATTCGCCACAAAATTAGTCAATAGTACATTTGCAGGATAACCCGATGGAAACTTCTTAAGTAACGAGTTTGATACTATACCGTCATATATATTCATTCTATCCCCAGTAATTTTCTAATTTCATCAGGAAAACCCCTATCTACAAGACACGCAGTTAGATGATTTTGTGTATTCCATAAATACAGCCATTCTCTATTATATGTCTCTATTACATGGCGGGACGGTAACAAAACTGTACCATCGCCGGCGATACACCTCAAAGGGCAGTGGTTCAGGATACAAGGTTTGATACGGATTTCACTTTTACGGTGAATATTTTAAATGAGTGTTTGGTATTGATACCGGACAGTGAAGACATTCGAACTATGAAGCAACAGAACCAACAGCAGCAAGCGCAGTTAAGCGATATTAAGCTACAATTGCAGGCGTTGCTTATCGAATAAGAGATAATTAATTGCCTACTTTCGGTGTAAATGTCACATCAAAAGTAGGTAAAAACATAATTTTGATCATAGACACTTATGATGTAATTATTTTATATGAATATATGTTAATTTACTTAATTTGTTATTTTCTATAATGTATTCTTTTACTGTATCAATATAAGATATCAGGTCGTTGTTAGATATTTCTAGTAATGTAGCTGGGACAATACTACTCTTTAATGAGAAATTACAACAATCATTAGGATTTCCAACTTTATCAATAGAATCCCAAAACATGGAATATTCATCACAATAAAAATAAATTTTATCATTATGAAACTCAGGAATTTTGCAGAACTCAACACCATCACTTTGTCGTTCATAAGCATTTGTATCTTGATAAACGAAATATACTAATCTCATATTATCTCCCTTATATTATTTGTTCTAAATTGGAAAAGCAGTTACTACTCTATTTGAGTTAGCATCAGTGACTATTTTACACCGCAAGAGTACTGTCCACTCCCCATAAATAGCGCCATTTTCTGGGACGAAGACCACGTGTATGGACAATTTTTTAATTATGTGGAGGAGCGATAACAAAACTGTATCACCGCCCGCGATACACCTTAGAGACCGTGGTTAAAAGGCGTCGGTTTTGAAACAGTTTTCACCTTTACGGTGAAAATCTTAAAACAGGTGTTTGGTGTTGATACCGGACAGTGAAGGCATCCAAGCGATTAAACAACAAAACCAACCGCAGCAAGCGCAACTCAGTGCCATCAAACACACGATGCGCGAGCTGATGCGGAGTACGTCAGCGACTAAAGAACTCTTAACAACGAAGACGCCAGAATGTTGGAAGACCTTCTGGCTTTTCATATTAAGATCTAAATATATCATATATATTTAAGTCATATTCATCTTCACTGATATCAATTACTCGATCTGGTTTAAGTGATAGAATATTCATATCAAATGTATTATTTAATAACATATGACTAAGAAAAAAATCATAAAAATCAGCAAAATAAAAGGATATAATTACTTTTCCTTCAAAAAACATATAATAACAACTACTTTTATCTATATTTATTTTTGGTTGCAAGTATAAATAAATGTCCTGTTGGCTAGCTGGAAGAGCAATCTTATATTCAGGTAACTCACTTCTCCTTAATATTTTATTATAAATATCTCTATGCCATTGAAATTGAGTATAATCATCTAGGTTTACGGCTATATTCTTAATTCCTCGGATTCTATTAATATACTTTTTTGCCCTAAGTAATAGTAGTTTTTCTTGAAGCTTATTATTCATAATAAATGTGGTGATCCTTAGTTTTAGGGTCATCTATTTTCAAATATCTATCTTGCTTAAAGTCATATGTTCTTGGGTCAGCACCTGTCTTAGCTTGTCCTGCATGTGCATGTGGATATGGTGCTCTTGGATCATGTGTATGTTCTAACACAACTTTTTTATAACCATTAGCATCTCTATATTCGTAATAACGCCCATGTGAACCAAAATCTTCTGAATATTGATAATTTGTTTGCCCTCTTCTCTTAGGGTCATTTCCAACTGTCCATTGTCGAACTGGTTGTTGTGAGCGAGGTATTCCAGCCAAATCCTTAGCTTTGTTTAAGGCTTGAGTTCGATTCAGAGTTGGCGGACAACACTCCAACCCAAACGGATCAACCCAACCCGTCGGACAATGCACATACCCATATGGATTCAGCCCGCCCAATAGCCCTATTGGGTCTGGGGAAAGATACTGTCCTGTTTCCCTATCATAATAGCGAAAGCGATTATAATACAAGCCACTTTCTTCATCTTCATATTGCCCCGCAAAGCGAAAAGGACATTCGGTGTAATTAGGGTCATTCTCCGCTTTGCCCTCTCGGTAACGCCAAAACTGCATTTGGCCCCACGTATTCAGCCGTCCTGCCCAACTGGCTTGCCCGCCTTCACTGAATATCTCTCGCGGAGTTCCTTGGTGGTCGGTGACCACATAGTGCAGTTTTCCCTGTTGATAACGCGCGGTGGGCGTTATCTCTCCGGGTTGATACAGCCATTGGATTTGCTGAGACTCCGCAAGAGTGCCATCGGCATATATCGGCGAGTTGGTCTCCCGACTATAAATAGCGCCACGCTCTGTTACACGGAGGGGCGGTAACAAAAGTGCACCACTGCTCGCGGTGTACCTCAAAGAACTGTGGTTCAAGGATACAGGGTTTAAGGCAGGTTTCACCTTTACGGTAAAAACCTTATACGAGTGTTTAGCATTGATACCCGACAGCGAAAACATAAAACAGTTGAGAATTAACTGAATCGCCCTTGAGAGTACAATAGAGTAGCTTTTTAGCTACCCTATTATACGTTGATTTTATCAAGAAATTGTAAGGCTGATTTACGTGTTCCCATTGATGCCGAATTTAAGTCTTCTAATTTTTCAAAGAATTTTTTTGCATGTTCCGTCATTACATGTAAAAACTCTGACTTATCAACAGATGTTTTTATTTCTTCGTGACAATTAATGCTAACTAAAATACGATTTCCTTTTTGTGGTACGAAGTTAACCTCAATTGGCTGATCTGGAAAATAACATTTAAATTCACTTCCTTGGCTTACTAAGAATAGACCTTCAGACAAATAACTCCAAAGATCATCAATATAATCATACATTGATTTATCAATTAGTTTTTTTCCATTGATAGTTAACTCAATTGCACCATCTATATAATCATTATTTTTGATTTTTTTATCAAAATCAAAAACATCAATAAAATCATTATTTATTTTAATAAATGTATTTATGCTAATCATAATTTACCTGGATAGAATTGTCCTACCCTTCCATTTTTGAAACCAACAACATAATCCTGTCCTTGATATTACCCGGATATTTGGTATTTACCTACAGTGCCTCGTTTAATCAAAGTATCTCTATATTGGCGTTTTGTCAGACGGTTATTGCCCTTATTGGTTGGTGAAGCCCACACATAAAGCCGTTAAGTGGGGCAAGCCGCCCACTGATATTATGGTAACCGCCCAGCGCCCGATGCTCGAACGGCGCCGACAATTTGAGACTGGCTTCACCTTTACCGTCAAGATCTTAAACGGCTTTTTGGTATTGATACCCGACAGTGAAAACACGCGAGCGATTAAATAGCAAAATCAACAGTAGCAAGCGCAATTGAGTGAGATAAAAAACTCAATGTGCGAGCTGATGGCAGGGTATAATTACAGTTGAATTCTGTATTTAAACGTCCCTAAACTAAGTTAGTTGAATTTTTGGCTAACTTAGTTTAACATTGTGTTTTGACCATTTCACATTATCCCAAATCGACAAATCAAACGAAGATAAATCTATTAACTCTTTCCCACAATAAAAAAAGCTAACATAGCAATCATCATCACCTTTGCACGATTTAAATGAAGTTAAAACATTGCAGTGTAATTCGTAAGATAACTTTTGAGCTATATAGTCTGTTATAACGGGCAAATATTTACTTTCTATAGACGTATACGATGTTCCTATATCTATCTCGTATGTAAAATTAACCCTAGAAAGAATATCAATTAATCTATGGTCATCATTTATAATGTTTTTATATTCTTCTGAAAGAAACTTATATTCATTTATATCAAAATAATCATAATCTGACACACTGAAATCAATATCAAAAAGATTTAAGAACTCATTCATTTTAAGAGTTATCAAACTTTTATTCTTGTATTCTACTAATATATTACTTTTTATAACCATATTTAAAAATCCCAGTAAGGCTTCAGGACCGATTGATCGATTAGCTCAACTTTAACTGAAGGGTTTGGAGACTTATATCCATTAATAAACCCTTGAAATTGTTCTAAGCTTATAGGTGAATCTGAGTTTCTAATTACTTGAACCACTCCATTATCACCAACTTGTCTTACACCTTTCGTAATATTTTTAGCTGCATTACCACCTATTCCACTTAATAGCTTAGTATCAATTTGAACCCCATCTACTGTGAAATCAGCCATTGATATAGAACGATTTGGAGGCGTATTAAAATGAATGTTATGTCCTTTGTCACGCATATATTTAGCATAAGCCAATTCTGCTTGAGCAGAAACATCTCCTGATCGAGCTAAATTAATTTTTTCTCTTAGAGTCTTAGAATCTCCAGTTATTTTTCCTGGACAACACTCCAACCCAAACGGATCAACCCACCCCGTCGGGCAATGCACATACCCATACGGATTCAGCCCACCCAATAACCCTATGGGGTCTGGGGAAAGATACTGCCCTGTTTCCTTATCATAATAGCGAAAGCGATTATAATACAAGCCACTTTCTTCATCTTCATATTGCCCCGCAAAGCGAAAAGGACATTCGGTATAATTAGGGTCATTCTCCGCTTTGCCCTCGCGGTAACGCCAAAACTGCATTTGGCCCCACGTATTCAACCGTCCTGCCCAACTGGCTTGTCCGCCTTCACTGAATATCTCTCGCGGGGTTCCTTGGTGGTCGGTGACCACATAGTGCAGTTTACCCTGTTGATAACGCGCGGTGGGCGTTATTTCTCCGGGTTGATACAGCCATTGGATTTGCTGAGACTCCGCAAGAGTGCCATCGGCATATATC
>NZ_CAWQGX010000020.1:0-2937 GCF_963894685.1 Proteus sp. G3927
ATTTAATGAAAATTCATTTTTATCTCCTGATAATTTATCAACTTTTTTCATTTTTGATATATCTATTTTTCTATAATCCCTAGTGAGCAAAGTTATTTTATCCTTGTTTTTTTCAAAATCCCAAATTGAACTATTGCTTTCAATGCCCTCATAGCAGAAAAAATTAAAGGTATCATTTCCTTGTCCACCGGTTACATTATGAGTTCCTGTGCCTAAATATATTTCATCATCACCTTCTCCCCCTTGAATGATATTTCTGCCTGGAAGCCCTCTATCCATTGATGCTACACAGATCCGATCATTACCCTTACCACCATTCAACATATTAGCACCATAATAATCAATAAGCATATCATCTCCATCATCACCATAGAGCACATCATTTCCCATTTCTCCGTATATAACATCGTTTCCAGAGCCACCATAAAATAAATCATTGCCATCACCGCCATAGAATAAATCATTGCCATCACCACCTATGAGATTATTATCAAAAGGATTTCCTATGAGAGTGTCATCACCTTTACCACCAATCGCATTTTCAATAATAGTGTTATAGGCAATAGAGATATTACTCCGTAATCCTCCAATATCTGAAAAACAGCCTTCATTGAGATTAATGACTTGATTAACGGTATATAGGGAAAAGTCTAATGTATCAATTCCACCCGAATCCCAAATACAGCTCACTAATTTATCTTCTATGTTATTTAAAGAGTAAGCGGCGCGTCCCGTATTGGAATGAAAACCATAGGTATTATTTTCAAGACGTGTGGTCATATTTTCGCCATAGAGATATTGTAATAATAATATATCTACTAGCATAAAGGTCATGGGATAAAGGCCACCAAAATCTGCATCTTTAATATCAGGACACTTATAGCTCATAACTGAGTATTTAATTGAATCTAATACTTTATGCTTTTCATTTAGTATGTATTCCCAAATATGGAATAGCCCTAGAGAATGACCTAATTCATGTATAAAAGTATGATATACAAATGAGCCGATTTTATGTTTATTTTGTTGGTATTCTTTGCGTAACTCATTATTACCCCTTGCTATTGTAATAGTTTTATCATTATTAATATAATATATATCATAGATATCTGCCTCATTTTCTATATATTCATCAATATTATCTTGTTTAATTGTTTTATAATATTCGCGTGAAGAAAAATCAATAAATATAGTACCAGGTTTATCATGTTCTTCATCTGGTTTTATCTCTTTTATAGGTGTACCTTCCTCGTTAGGATGACTAGCACTGCCTTTTCGATAACCTGAAATGAATTTTGTACCAGATATATTAACAAATTGATTATAATAACCAAACTTTAAATCAGCATTGCTATATGGTGATATTTTTTTAAAAAATATAGGTAATATATCTGAGGCATGTTTTAATATTTCTTCGATAACTTCTTGTTGATGGGGGAATATTGTTTCTTGAGTGGAATAAATATAGATAGGTATATTATCTAGTATAGTATAAATATCATTTGCTATTTTTTTTATTCCTTCTTCTAATTCTTTTATTCTTTTTTTTGAAGCCTCACTATCTTTATCTTCAATGGTGTTTAATTCTTGTTTTTTTTGTTCTCTAATATTTACTAACCTATAATATTCATATATATCTTTTAGCGTTTTTTTTCTCATGTTTTCTGTTAATGGGTTTTTATTTTTTATAATTTCTCGGTATGTGTTATGATCTGGAAATGTATAAGTTATTGTTGTTATTTCATTTGGTGATTTTTTTGGCCAACCTATCATAGTTCCTGTTGTGATGATCCCTTTAGGTAAATAGAAATTAGTCGTTTCTTTAACATTTTTTACTATAGTCATATAAATTCCTTTCTTATTTAATAATAAATTATTTGCATTAATTATTATAAAATAAACTTATTCTATAATTAGCTAATTATTGTATTTTTGTTGTTTTATTACTTTTTGAAAAAACACATATCAGTATTTTTTATATTATTAGTTGGTTGTTATATTTATAGAAATAAAGTTTATAGAAACACACTATTTATTAGTGTGTTTTTAGTTGGTTATCGTTATTATGCTGGATTATTATTAATATAATAATTAATGATAATTTATAGAGAAATAGTTTAAAATTTTAACAAATCATATGGTGAGATTTATTTATACTGCAAAGAGTTCATCATGGTTAAATATACCGACAATCTCTATATGTACAATGGACTTATCATCGTTAGAAGATGTTGAAATGTCTATGATGGTTTTGTTGGCTGGTTTGTTATGATTTAATGAAAATTCATTTTTATCTCCTGATAATTTATCAACTTTTTTCATTTTTGATATATCTATTTTTCTATAATCCCTAGTGAGCAAAGTTATTTTATCCTTGTTTTTTTCAAAATCCCAAATTGAACTATTGCTTTCAATGCCCTCATAGCAGAAAAAATTAAAGGTATCATTTCCTTGTCCACCGGTTACATTATGAGTTCCTGTGCCTAAATATATTTCATCATCACCTTCTCCCCCTTGAATGATATTTCTGCCTGGAAGCCCTCTATCCATTGATGCTACACAGATCCGATCATTACCCTTACCACCATTCAACATATTAGCACCATAATAATCAATAAGCATATCATCTCCATCATCACCATAGAGCACATCATTTCCCATTTCTCCGTATATAACATCGTTTCCAGAGCCACCATAAAATAAATCATTGCCATCACCGCCATAGAATAAATCATTGCCATCACCACCTATGAGATTATTATCAAAAGGATTTCCTATGAGAGTGTCATCACCTTTACCACCAATCGCATTTTCAATAATAGTGTTATAGGCAATAGAGATATTACTCCGTAATCCTCCAATATCTGAAAAACAGCCTTCATTGAGATTAATGACTTGATTAACGGTATATAGGGAAAAGTCTAATGTATCAATTCC
>NZ_CAWQGX010000021.1:0-26914 GCF_963894685.1 Proteus sp. G3927
CTGGGTACGCACCGCAAGCGGGTTGATAATCGCGCTGCAATGAACGCCATTTTCTTCGTACTCAGGACGGGTTGCCAGTGGAATGCGCTAAATGCCACCGGTATATGCTCGTCAAGCTCTGCTCATCGCCGATTTCAGGAATGGCGGGATGCTGGAGTATTTGAACGCTTCTGGCAAAACGGGTTGCTTGCTTGCGAACAGTTGGACGCTATTGACTGGTCGTGGCTGTCGATGGATGGTTGTATGACCAAATCACCGCTGGCAGGCTCAAAAAAACAGGCAAGAACCCAACAGACCGGGGGAAACGGGGCGTAAAGCGCAGTCTGATGACCGATGCGAACGGATTGCCTCTCTCTGTGGTGGTCGCTGGAGCAAATACGCACGACATAAAGCTGGTTGCGGATACGCTCGATGCCCTCCAGACGGGCAGACCGGGCAAGAGGCTCCGGTTGTGCATGGACAAAGGGTATGAAGCGGAATGGTTGGGATCGTATCTGAAAAGTCGTCGCTATGAACCTCATATCCAGTCACGGAAGGATGAGTCAGAAGCCATCAAAAACACGGATTTTAAGGCCCACCGCTGGGTTGTAGAGAGAACACACAGTTGGATGAATCGCCTACCGCCGTGTCCTGACTCGTTGGGAGATGAAGGTCGAGAATGATGAGGCGATGCTGCATTTTGCCTGTGGTATCATTGTCTGGAATAAAACCCTATTGGGATAGGTTCTAAATACCTATGAATTATAACTAAGGAAATCATATGAATAAAAAAGCTTTGTACTTCATAGGGGCAGTTATTGCTCTTAGTGGATGTAGTTATAAAAATGAATATTCTGGCGTAGACAAATCTCACTGCGATACTATTTATAATGAATTTAAAACATCTTTTGATTCCGCAGATGTTTGTATTGATGAGAATTTATCTAAGCTGTATAACACAGGAACAAATCAGGAGCTTCTCGAAGTTATCTATTACAAATGCAAAAAAGATCTGAACACATCGAATAAAGCGTATCTACATTCTATCTATTGTAAGATGGCACAGGATAATAACGAATCTTATTTTACAATAAATGAAAGTATTTCTGAGAAAACAGAATACGAGTATTTAAATAGGATAGAGCAAGATACAAAACTCGAAATTCTTGAAAAAATAATGAAATACCGTTCTGAAAAATAAACAAAAAACCCAGCACATTGGCTGGGTTAGTTCGTCACAGTTACTAAAAGGGCAACTTACCTTTAGATAGTGATTCATTGAATCAAAGAAGTCAACACGTTCTTACTATTATTTTTCTTTTTCCACTCATTATCGAGTATTTTAAATGCATTATAGAGATGAGTGTAAATTAAATACTCGGCAGAACGGATGATTTCTTTTACCTCACGGCGGCATGTGGCCATCGAGGGCTTTCGATATTCAAGCGTGCGATTTCTGCAAACCATTTGCCGTGGCTGTGCAATACCATAATAATAACGAGCAATGGCACGATCTGAACTCACAAAGGCATACCGTAATAACAATAACGTAAATGCGACTCAGTCTATATGATAAATTTTATCGACCACCTTGGTGATTAATATTCCATCGTCGTCATTACACATTTCCCTTTCTGGATAATCACGCTTTCCACAGTAGCCATAAATTCAGCGATGATACTGCTTTGGCGCTTTTCTAATCTACCGCTGTAAACTCAAGCACCAAACTTGGATAGCCAACCTTTCAACCAGGCTTCTTGCTCAGTATCAAGTACAAGTCCGTCAGAGATATTTTTTATACTCGACATGCGCACAGCTCCATTACTTCTCTTTTCGTTTGTTCCAGTAGTTCAGTTTGGGTGCCGTGAATTTCTTGCCATGTTTTGGGTGCCGCATTACCTAGCTAAAGAATATTCTAAACACTACAGTTCGAATTACCGTACGATAGGCTATAGTCAGTACTAGAAGCGACTTAGACAGGTAGTGGGCGCTACCTGTCTTTTAAAAGGGTTCCACTGATAGCCGCCATCCTCGTCTGTTAGGGACTAGTCTGATACGGGCTAATATCATGGAACAAAACGCCGAAGGCCGCTGCAACACGCCACCTTGGTTCAAGCTCTTTTTTCTCAACAGGTCTGCCACTGGCAACAAAGACAATTCCTTCGGCTACTTGTGCCCCCCAGAAAGCAACTTCCAACGAATGACGTAATAAACCACCAGCACCACTGTGATGATGATGCTCAGAAGCTTGCAACAAGTGAACATAGGACGCCAGATGGTCAATGCAGGGCTGGATCAGCTTTTGAAAATCACGCTGATTAAAGCCAAGTACCTGACGCAGTTTGGCAATTAGCTCGTCTTGTGTGGACTGCAAATCCTCGGGGGACGCAGCTGGCAACCCTTTCAGGAATGGCGGATAGCGTGGAATTTCCGCATCCAGTTGCGATGACAGCTCTGGTATTGCTTTGGCTTGAAAAAATAGGATTTTGAACATGATGAACCTCCGACCCAAGAGTTTAGAGGTTTCACCGATATATATAGGATGAGTAAGATGCAAGAAACGTTAGTTTATCTCGCAATTAAGAGTACAGGGAGCCAAAAACTGACAAATATTAAGATCTAAAATACTCTTCCAGTAGGCAGACGAACTCTTTTACATACAAATCCATTGAATCTTCTGATGATATACTTGGCAGATTAATCATAGCAGCCTTGCAGCTCTTAATGCTGCCAATACCACCCGAAATAATTTCCACTTTTGTTTGATAATGCGAGTCTAATGTTGGGTAATATACATTAACCAAAGCCAAGTCTTCTAAAAAGAAATCCCTTAGCACAGCTAATCGGTCATACTTTCTTTTATCTGGCCTAGGATAGTAATTACTAACTTTTTGTTCTTCTATAGATGATGAAAGGTTATGTTTCTTAAACTCCAAAATACAACGAGGTTTACTAGTCTTGATATCAACTAAAACCATGTCGGCGTCTCCAGGATAAGCAGATGAGGTATTTGATAGATAACACTCAAGCGTTGACGTACCGTATATCAGACCCTTTTTGCCCACATAAACCTCTCCACCAGAACCAAGGGCTATTTTCCCCATAAGCTCTTCTAATCCAATAACTTTTGATTTAAATCTCACCCCATCAGTATGCTTCAAAGCCCTTGAGAAAATAATCTTCTCGTTTGGATTGCTATACCAGTCAACATCTCTAAATATTAGAAATTCAAGATGCAACGCATTTACAAAAGCAAAACTGGAGGTGACTTTTAAAAAGTCAACCCCATAAAGATTCGCTAACAAACTAAAGATCAAAGATTCATTAACTGACCCGTCATCGCATAAAAGTGAATCGATTTCAGAGTTTAGTATGCTTTTGATCCATATATTCCTTGTAACCTTTGGAGGCACAGCTGACCAGTTAACAAAAAAATCGAAATTAATCGGGAAAAGTCCAAATTTTTTCAATCTTTGAATAGAAAACCAATCTTCAGGTGAACCCGAATTAACATTGTATTTTGGGAACCTCTCCCTATCAGAGCAAAGCGCCAGCTTTGGGAGGCGCAAAAATATATCCATGAAAACCCCAAAAAATCAGTACTTAAAGCTTATCGACAAGTAAAAATTAACTATTAATAACATCCATTAGTTTCGAGTAACTCGTAACAACATCATATTTGACGTTTTCACTCGTTATCTCTGCATTAATCTTTTCAAAGAATTTCCTAGCACATTCTATCTTGCGATCTTCAATGCCACGCAATTCAAGCGAAGACATCGTTCCTTTAGTCTCGGCAATAAAGTAAATGTGTTTAACACTTCCTTCTTTGAAAGAAATCGCCCAATCAGGATTGTAGTCGCCAACAGGTGTCGGTATCAGAAAACCACGAGGAAGTTTTGCATAAACCACGACTTCTTTGCTTGTATCGAGCTCGGTAACAAAGTCCCGCTCAATACCTTGTGAATCAACGACAACATAATCATAAATATGCTTATTAACGCCACTGACGACTTTTGTCATATCTGTGATTTTTTGCTCTGCCGTGAATATATCAACATCATAAGATTCGTTCGTTGGATCATATGATAGCTTCTCGATAATTACAGATGCCTTTTGTTCTTTTACAAGCCGTGAAGCCTCAGCGAGAAAATGCTCAGGGTTCTGCTTAAATTGTGCAAATACTACAGGTTCTATACCCATCAGTATTTCGGCAATTGTTTTGCGAGTCAGCACACAATTTTCAGCCAACTTACCCACCAAGTCATAACGAACAGCAGAATGAATGCTCGATTGATGAGTTTCAGTCTCAGTGTTTTTCACCTTGAAACTTTGTCCAGCTTTGAGTTGTTCGTCGGTAATGCCATCCAATTGAACACCATCTTGAATAGTGTACTGAAGAGGCGTTACCTTAAGCTCTTTATTGAGTACCTGAATACAATTTTTAATCAACTCTGACGAATCAAAATCAACCTTATAAACCGCTTTGCGATTGATTTTGTGCCAAAGCTCCTGAAACTCCTTCTTATCAAAATTAGCATTCAACGGATTGTTTTTAGGTTTACGATCATCAACAACACCTAGCAATTGCGCGTCACTATAAACACCTTCTATCAGCGTCAATATTTGCTCTCGGTAAGGCTCTAGCTCAATAGGCATTGGCGCTAACTGTCCACTAGCCTTAGCCTGGTGGAATGATGGCGCGATTGAATCGTCAGCTTCATTGGTATAATCATTTTTAAGCAAATACTTATAAATTTGCTTAGCCATGACAGGTGTTACTTCTACAGGTCCATCAGCAGTTGTAATTGTCTTACCCATAAAATAAGCTTCATCTGCTTTTCTAGGTCTCGCTGAGAGAGACTCGCCGATTTCTTTTTGTAGATTCGTGACAAAGTCTTTATAGCTTTCACTTGCAATCACCGACAAGACATTAATTTCATGCACAGTTGCCGGATGGTCCTGTCTGTCACCATGTTTATTGACGGCCAGACGTAAACCACGTCCAACTTCTTGACGACGAGAGATAGTATTGTCGCTGTGTTTCAACATACACATGACAAATACGTTTGGATTATCCCAACCCTCGCGTAAGGCCGAGTGTGAAAAGATAAATCGAGTAGGCTCTTCAAACGACAGTAACTTTTCCTTATCTTTTAGAATCAAGTCATAGGCATC
This sequence comes from Proteus sp. G3927, assembly GCF_963894685.1. Classification (NCBI taxonomy): domain Bacteria; kingdom Pseudomonadati; phylum Pseudomonadota; class Gammaproteobacteria; order Enterobacterales; family Morganellaceae; genus Proteus; species Proteus sp. G3927. The sequence goes on from NZ_CAWQGX010000021.1 coordinate 5,158, forward strand.
TACATCGTCTGATAGCCCGGCATCTTCACCACGAACTTTAAAGCCAGGGTTCTGAAGACGATTTGATTTCTTATCAATTGAGAAGTAGCCATTATGCGTTCTAGAGCCTTCAATGGCCGATAGATAGGCTTTATAGGCATCATTCTGCTCACTCGGTAAAAGGGTCAACTCATCAAGATACTCCTGTACAAGCAAGGAGTACTCTTCCTCAAAGACGCGAGCATAATCACCTTTCTCATCCGCTTGAGAGTAATCCCTATACTTTGCGACTTCGTCAATAAAGAATAGAGAGAGAACCTTTATACCCTGGCTAAAAAGTGTTTTTTCTTTTTCAAGGTGCGCTTTAATTGTCTCGCGGATCTGTATGCGGCGAATTGTCTCTTCGGTCACGTCTCCCGTGGCATCGCCCGCGGTTAAAACATGGCCATTTTTGAATTCAACCGTGTCGTTAATCGCGTTGACATCAGTAACCACAAAGTCACAGTACTGGTCCAGACCATTGCTAAGATCAAAAAGATTATCGCCCTTAGTAACCTTCTTGGGTATGCGTTTAATGCCATTTTGTTGTTTAACTTCGATCTCAATGCGAGCCACTGGCATTTTTTTCGAGATCTCGATGGATTCCAAATATAGATAGGCTGTCGTTCCCGCCAAGCCTTTTACTGAAATACCACGAACGGCAATTTTCTTAACCAGCTTATTGTTATAAGCGTCAAGCGCATCCAGGCGATGCACTTTATTATGTGTTGTCTTATGCGTGGCCGAATATCGAAGTACCATCAGTGGTTTGAATTTGGCTAAGGCATCTAATGTCTTCTTGCCTTCCATCTTCTGCGGCTCATCCAAAATCAGGATTGGACGGTTTGCACTAATAACATCAATAGGACGCCTAGACTGGAAGTCATCCAACTCTTCATAAATTCGTCGATTGTCTTTTCCTGACGCATTAAAGGCTTGAATATTGATGACCATCACATTGATGCCACTGTCAGAAGAAAAACTCTCTAACTGGTGCAATTGTTTCGAGTTATAGATAAAGAACCGGGCCTTTTTACCGTCGTAATTCTGGGCAAAATGCTCACCGGTGATTTGTAGCGACTTGTAAACACCTTCACGAATGGCGATGCTAGGCACAACTATAATAAATTTGCTCCAGCCATAGCGCTTATTCATCTCAAAGATGGTTTTGATGTAGCAATATGTCTTACCAGTACCGGTTTCCATTTCGACATCGAGATTAATCTTAGAGCAAGCATTACTTACTAACGCTTCTGAAACAGGGAGGTTCTGCCTACTTTGAACACCATGGATATTCTGCAATAACTGCGATTCAGTGATCGCGAGTTCAGCATTTTTAAAACCATCCTGGTCACTCATATCCCAGCCAGCGTTGCCAAATTTATCTTTGGCAACGCCAGGATCGATTCGGTAGGTTACGCCGAAGGTATTAGGTTGCCCCGCAAAACAGTCAACAACCGACTCTACGGCAACAGTTTGATAAGGTTGGACTTTGAACTTTAACTTCATGCTCCCCCCTTAAATCGCTTTAACTTCAGTATGTGGTGACACTTGCTTGAAAATCTGCTCAGCATTGATTTTTACTGCATCAGATTCAAAGCCGTCATCACGGAACACTACGCGAAGAGGTTCTTTTATGGCTAACTCTTTAATCAAAGCTTCATTTATACGCAGATCAAAACAGGCCACCAACGCATCATCATCAACAAAGAATACCGATTTACCTTGAATCGTTTCTTTTCTGATTGGCAAGGTTAAATCGACGCCCCAATCAAGTAGAACCTGGAAAAGTAAATCTTCATCAGTACGGTCTGCTTTAATATTATCTACCAATAAGTCTAACGAACCCTGAGTAACTTGATCTGGAGAGTAGTACACATCAGCCATATTGGATGAATCGACTTTAAGTACTCGGAAGCCAACGTCTTTATTCCAGTCTTTGTGGCACTCGCCTTCTAATATTTTTGCTCCAGCTCGGCGAATGCGTTCTTTTGATATCTCAGCAATGGTTTTGTAGCCAGTTTTGAAGGCTTCTGATTTTTTATCACACTCTTCGGGCAACTGAACCATGATAAATTTGCGGTTGCCGCCGTCTTCAGCATTTAGTTTCATTACAGCGTGGGCAGTTGTCGATGATCCAGCGAAAAAATCTAGTACTATTGAATCTCTATCAGTAACAAGTCTAAGAATCCTTTCAATCAATCGAACAGGTTTTGGATTAGTAAATAGACCTCCTAAATCAAGCTTTTTTAATTCACTATTTGACTCGTGATTATGTCCGACCTCATCATACGGCCAAATCGTGACTGGCGTCACACCATCTTTTATTTCCGATAAAAAGCTTTTCCTTGAAGGGGTCTGATTACCATCCGAACCAAACCATATCTCATTTCCTTCATCCATTCTTCTCATTGATTCGTCATTAAATCGACGAAAAGTACCTTTAGGCGGCTGCCAAGTAACGCCATTTTTAAACGTGTATGAACTGGTATTTGTACCACTCTTTGCGTGAAGTGGAGTGGCTTTCCACTTTCCTTTAGGATGGCTATCTGGGTTAGAATATGCAGATATTTGGCTATCATTTCGAGGTAGCATATTAAACGAGATAGCATTTTTATTTTTTGCGTAACACAAAATATGATCATGATTATCAGAGAACCATCTAGCGTCGTTTGACCTAGTATATTTTTTCTGCCAAATCACGTTTGCTATAAAATTACTTTCACCAAAAACTAGATCTGCAATTTTTCGTAAATTGGCAACTTCCCCATCATCAATGCTTATAAAAATAGCTCCGTCCTCACTTAAGAATCTTCTAGATAAAACCAAACGAGAATACAACATACCCAACCAGTCCGAGTGAAAGCGACCATTCGACTCAGTATTAGTCACCAATGCATTTCCCGAGCTATCTTTCTGATTAGAATTAACTAGGTACTCATCTGAAGAAGAGTGAAAATTATCAGCATATACAAAATCTCGCCCTGTATTATATGGCGGGTCTATATATATCAATTTGACTTTATTTAAATATGATTCTTGTAGTATTTTCAATGCATCAAGATTGTCACCCTCGATGAATAAATTTTTTGTAGTATCAAAGTCTACACTTTCACCTTTGAATGGTCTCAATGTTTTAGATATCGAGGCATTTGCGGTTAACATAGCTTGCCTTTTTCCTGGCCAGCTCAATTGATAACGCTCTTGCGGGCCTTCAACGATTGAATTTGATAGCTCTTGTTTAAGTTGGTCAAAATCAATGGCTAGCTTTAGTTCTCCGTTAGCCCCTCTTGATTCCGTCACGCAGTTCGGAAACAACGCCTGAATTTTCTCTATATTTTGCTGCGTCATGTCGGGGCTGTGCATTTTTAATTTATCCATGTGTTCACCTTTTGCGTGATGCCTTGCATAAAAAGCATGTGGCACTATTTAACTCATTTAAATTGTTTATTCTTTATGCGAGTAACTCTTCAAACTTGCACCTTAAATTCTTTAACTGCTTATTGAGTTCAACCTTTCGGTTAAACTGTTTCTCAGCGTGAACCTTCTTCTTATACTGCGATATTTGCTTTTCCAATGCCTGAATTGCCACCAAGCGTTCAATGGCCTCTTCAATACTCTCAGCGGTACGTTTGGGTATGGGTAACAAGCGAGCAAGAAGCTTTTGATACAGCTCCGCCATATCGATTGCAGTTGGCAAACCCAATACTTCAGAAGTTACTGTTGATGCATTACCTAAATAGAACGTTTCTGAGAACAAATAACGGCTACAAACCCATTTGGACTGATCGTTCTCTGCCTTACGCTTATAGCAAGCTGCATAGTGGCCTTGCTCACCACTAGCAACCCATACCTCAAATAGAATGGGAAAAGGTATCGCCAAATCAATCGCTTTAAGTACGCTGTCGTCTATCGAGTCACCTTTAAGCTTCACACTGAAAACCTGTATTTCACTGACCTCACTGGTTTGAGGAATATTCAGTGTGTTGGGCGATAGCTTGTAAGCCCAAAGGATCTGATCTACTTGCTCTACAAAAAGTGACTTCAATCCAGCGCTTGCCGCGCTGTGTTCGTATATTTTGTTCTTCGGCACGACTCGACCGAACTTTGCTTTGTCAGGAAATATCCAAGGTGAGTTCATAGACTAGATAACCTCATCCTGAGCACTATTTTCCATCAGGTGCTTTTGCTGGATCACAACAAATGCCAGCAATTCAAAATCATCAAGCCCGGCAAATGTATTCACTAAAGCTGAGGTAGCGCCACCACTGAACAAACTATCAATATCTTTTTCTTCCTTAACTTCAACCATGCTTTTTATGGCATCCGTTAGAAGGTGAGAGTAACGCTGCATATCTCGACCGTCTTGTGTTAGGCGATTAAATAACGCACAAATCTCACTGAGCGGCTCTGTTTGCCCTTTACAGCTACTGCGGATTAAATCTAATAGTCTCTTTACCTCAAAATGATTAGCGACGATGTGCCCCTCATTCGATACATAGACAAGGTAATAAGGGTGGAGCCTGTTTTGCAGATCTCTATCGATACTGTTATTGACGTTTTTCAGCGCAAACACCACGCCAGGCAATAATCCTAATTCAGGCTTAGCTTCAACCACCGCATGCATGCCACTTGGTGCATTTCTTGGTTCGCCGTAGAGTTTCATTAAATTAAGTAGGTCCATCCGAAATTCGTTTAGACCTAGATCGGTGATAGAAACCCCCGTTTTTAAATCTTCAAGCTCGATGACTTCTTCTTGCAGCTTCTTTAACTGCTCTTTACGGTACGACACATCATTAGCTTGACTACTTAAGACGTTATCATCACCGGTCGCTGTCACGTCAACAATCGTCATTCGACTTTCAACACGTTCTTTTAAGTTGATGTACTCATCCAGCGATATATCAGGCCAGTAGTTAACTAACTGAATGCATTTATTCAGCGAGCCAATACGGTCAACTCGCCCAAAGCGCTGAACAATCCGAACTGGATTCCAATGAATATCAAAGTTAATTAAGTAATCACAGTCCTGTAAGTTCTGTCCTTCAGAGATACAGTCTGTAGCAATCAACAAATCGATTTCAGCGGGTTCGTCAGGTAATACACTTGCTTTCGATTTGGAAACTGGCGAAAACAAGGTGAGCACTTCTTGTGTGTCGTAACCTTTTCGTCCGGTTTTTAAGGTGGTCTTAGGTAAACTGGCACCACCAGTGATCATCGCAGTATGGATTCTATGCTCGCTTAACATCACAGGTGACAACTGCTCGTACAGATATTGAGCGGTGTCAGCAAACGCCGTGAACACGATGATTTTCTTGTTTCCAGGATTTATCGGATTATTTATTTTTGCAGCAATATGTGATTTCAGATGCTGCAACTTAGCATCTTCTTCTGGCTTAATTTTGCTAACAGAATCTAGTAACCCTTTGATCAGCTCCAAATCGCCATCTAAATCCTGCTGCCAGGATGGAAGATCCATATCCATCAGCTTGATTTTGATCTTGTTGCCGATTTCCATATCGTGATAAGAGGGCATATCGTCTTCATCTGCTTCAATAGACTCAAGCGCTTCAACGAGACTGCTCACTTCGGTTTGCCCGTCTCGCTTATAGAATTCGTCGATAATACCTAGAACACGAACATGGTTATCATGAAGGGATTGCAAGGTACTTCTGAACGAGTATACAGAACTCTCAAGACGCTTTAGAAGGTTCGTTGTCATCAATGCAACTAAGCTTTTTTCGCGGTCGCTTTGTTTTAACTTACCTTTTCCGCCTTCAACTTGCGTGTCATACATATCCTCATATTTCTTCAACCTACTCGGTAGGATATAACTCACTGGCGCATAGACAGATAGCTTGAGTAGCTTAAGCTGTTCAAAGATCTCATTCAGACTTACTACATCCGAACGAGTAGTAAGCGGACAATGAAACGAGATTGGCTTGTTACGTTCAGGGAAATGGCCAATATCTGTTGTGTCGTAGAAAGTTGTGATGTGCTTTCGTGAGCGAGCGATAGTGACGCTATCAAGCAGTTCAAAAAAGTCAAAATCCAAGGCATCGAGAATGGCTTTAGCTGTTCGCGTCTCTGGGTCTAGTTTGGACCAAGCGTTAAATGCGGCTTGTGCTTGATTGAATATCTGTTCCACGCTTTTTGTGGTTTTAAGATGCTTTGTGAGATTGCTCGACTCACCTTCATAAGCCAGTGCAAGTTGATTCCTTAGGTCAGTAAATCTGTTATTCACTGGTGTCGCTGATAGCATCAGCACCTTGGTTTTTACGCCAGCGCGAATCACTTTATTCATCAGTTTCTGATATCGAGTTTCTCGATCTTTCACTGCATCGTTATTTCTAAAGTTATGCGACTCATCAATGACGACCAGATCATAGTTACCCCAGTTGATTCTATTCAACGGAGTACCGAAGGATTCGCCAGAGGTTCGGCTCAAATCTGTGTGACACAAAACATCGTAACTAAAACGGTCTTTAGCAAAGATATTTGTTTTTAGGTTTCGATTAAAGTTGAGCCAGTTATCCGCCAATTTTTTCGGACATAGTAGAAGTACGGACTTGTTCCTGAGCTCGTAATACTTGATGACAGCTAACGCTGTAAAAGTTTTACCAAGACCAACACTATCAGCCAGAATGCAGCCATTATAGGTCTCTAACTTATTGATAATCCCCGTCGCGGCATCTTTTTGGTAGTTAAATAGCTTGTTCCAAATCAAGGTGTCCTGATAGCCGGTTCGATCATTTGGTAATACATCCTCTGTAATATCATCAAGGAATTCATTAAAAATGTTATACAAAATAATGAAATAGACTTTTTCAGGCGAGTTTTCCTGGTAGACAGACTCTATATGCTCGCAAATGGTTTTAGTAACATCTTGGAGCTTCGCAGGGTCTTTCCAAATTTGGTCGAATAACTGTAAGTACTGGGCTGTGAAATTTGGCTCATCGATTTTTTGCACAAAATTCGAAATAGCATTTCCTCGCTGATACCCTAGATCAACCGCCGTAAACCCGCTAACCGGAGCAAAAACTGCACTCTTTGTCTCTGTTTGCTGTCTAGGTGCTTCCGTCACAACAAACGACTGCATTGGAGAATCAGTTTTGTTTGATTTGAATGTCGCTTTCTTTCTGATCCAATTTGCACACTCTTTAGCGATCGCTTTTTGAGTGAGCTTGTTCTTTAACTGTATTTCAAAGTCAGTTCCGTAAAGGCTGCGTTCACGCCCAGCTTTGGGGATAAAGAACTCTCGTTTTTCTTTTTTGAATTTATCGGTAACTTCATCCGCGACAAAAGTAGGTGATGTGAAGATGAACTCAAGTGAGTCTATCTTCGCTAACTCCTTTTTGAGAGCCTCATACGCATAAATAGAAAAGCAAGACGCAGCAATCTTTAACTTTGTGTTCGGTGCCAGCGTCTGTTGAAGCTCGTCACCTAATAGGTTGTTAAGGTTATCGATTATTTTCATCAAAATTTATACCCTGCGCCAAGTTCGTTTTTGTGCATTAGTTACCAAGTTCTTTTTCAATCCCTGGAGCTAGCATGATGTTTTTAACTCCATAAAGTGTTGCTCTGTTCTTTAAATACAATTGAGCTCCACCATCTTTTAGTGTGGCGTTGGAAGAACAATCCACATTCCATTGTCTGAGTAAATAGCCTGCCGTTGCCGCTCTAATCTCAACCTTTAGAACGCCAGCCGCCATACCATAATCCAGTTCAATCGCTTCGCTGTGCTCAATACGTGGATGCGGCACTAACTCCAGCTCAACAAATCGGTTCCATTGCCGGTCCTGGGTTTCTAGTTCAGCTTCAGATAACCTTGAGTCTTCAAGTACAACCGCTGCTTTAATGCGGGTCAGCACAAAGTCACGGAACTCATTATGTTTGCGGTCAAAACCACGAACATGCCAACGCAGGCCATTGTCCACCAGCGTATGCGGCACAATTTCACGTATTGTTTCACCACTCGATAACGACACATAGGTGATACGCAAGGCTTTGCCTTTGTGGATGGCCTCGGTAACTTTCGCCACTATCGGTAAACTCGGTTTGTTAAGGTGATAAGGCGCTTCACACGCAAAAGGCGGTTTTATCTTGCCAGTAAAGCCATCTCCGTACCCTTGGCTAATCGTCGCCAATGTTCGAACGACGTCGTAGTCGAACAAGGGCTCAAATGCTTCACCTCGTTTATGCAGCTTGAGCTTTTGGTCATACTCAATGTTACCTGGTGCAAGCACTCTGTATAGCGTGAAATCTTTCGTTGCTTGTGTAGCAGCTATGCTGAAGCGATTGACTAAATCTGCCCGTACCGCTTCCCCCTTAAACAATAAGGTGAAATCGATGTGAGCAATGCGATCCCGGATTGCTTGTGGCAACTGCGCTATCTCCGAAAGCCTATATGACTTCGCCCCTACCGTTTGTTTCAGACCATCATTTATCATGCGTCTTGTTTATCCCATTCAACCAATGGCTTAATACTCTGTTTATCAAATCATGACTGGCATCGCATCATCACATTAAACTGATCCGCTCAACGCGGTTATTCATCCACACTGACTCAATCATCTCTACGGGTTGAAGCTGGACTGATGGATATAAAGTACGGAATAAGCTCCAACCTAATTAATTTTATTAGGCCTTATCCTATCATAAATTATTTTGTAAGGAAGACTAAAAACCTACTTCTGAAGGGATTGTCAGAATGTCGTAACGGGCAATTTCTGAAGGTGAAAATATGACAGGTAGCAGATGACGGATCAGCGATGAACTCTGAAAAAATAGCACCGCATAGTCCTGAGCACAAAACTAATCATCCGCTCGGCACTCACCGCGAAAATAAAGAAAAAGTTTCTGAGGGTACTGGAGCGTACTTTTGATATCAGACTTCTAACTCTGTTCCCAGATTTTGACGGCTTTTGCCGAGCTAACAGTGAGGTATTTAGCCCATCTAACAATAATCGGTGGTAGAAAAGAACGTTTATATCTTTCGATGAGGTATACAGCGAACAGCTCCCGTTTCCTCTCTCAACCCCGTCACTCGGGGATCGGTTAACCTGTATGAGCCCCATCCAGACGAACCATGAGCTTTTAGATATCTGACGGAGCTTTACTTTAGCAATGCCTACTCCTTGCACGGAGCAGGCCTAACCAAGGCTGTTATGTTTAGTGTGAGCAACGAGCGGAAGTTAACTCTAATACTCTTTTAAATATAAATAATCCAGCATCTTTGCTAAATTGGCAACCAATCAATTAACTCCAGTATGGCAAACTAATTTAACACATTTTCTCATTGTGTGATATTTAAGCAACTATAAGTTTTTTGTTATCAAATGTGATTTAGGAAACATAATTAAAACAATTAAGTAAAAGCTTTGAAATATTATAATATACTGACAGCTTGCTAATGGTAAAAGGATTTAATGTGAGCCAAGAAGATGATGATAAGTATCCAGCAAGCGCCGTATCCTCATGGAGCGGTTTCGTTTATCAAGGGAAAATTGCACTATATCACGCCCTAAAGATTATTCACGATGGAGACCTAGACTTCGAGCTTCAGCTAGACAGTAGTGACGACTTCGCTATTTATAAAAATGGAAAACTACACACGGCTCATCAAGTCAAAGCTAAGATAAGTAAATATCGAAGTGGCTACACCAAAGCGCTAGAACAATCTACTTTAATCGAACACGACAAAATCAAAGGGACAACACGTTACTTCCATGTATCTATCCCGCTAAACAATACAGACGATCACAGAGGCACTAGCGGAGAAATAGTAAAATTCTATCGTTATGGAGACAACTATTATTGCGGCTTGGGCGAAATTGAAGGGCTCACCAAAGAACTCATAAAAAAAATATGTAATAAAGAGCATATCATTGTCAGTGATAACCTTATAAATTTTAACTATTGTTTACTTTCTGAAAAAATCAGCACCAAGGCAATATGCAATCATAAATTAAATCAGGTTGGCGGAATTTCAGAAAACAGAGCAGCATATGAGGGCCGTATCAAGGCCAAAAATATTCTAGAAGAACTACTAACCGAAAACCCCTATCAGAATAGAGACTACTATGCAGTTGCATTAAAGGCCAGGCTTCAAACTCACCTGGAAGAGAGGTTGGATCAGGCGCTTCCAACAATGAGTGACGCTACTTACGAGAGAGCTAGATGTCTGTGTGAGCACATTCGCGAAACTCATATCAATGAATTGAAAGCCCTATGCCAGATGATGAAGCCCTCCGAGCGATTTCAAGACGTTCAGACGAACGACATCAGGCGATACACCAAGCTCATCCAGGCTATTTCGGTGGAGCCTATATTCAACCACCTCCCACACTACCTTGACAGCGAAAATCGATTTTACGTACCTACCGCTCTTGATGTGGATGAAATCGAAGAGTGTGAGTTTGACATGACCCGTGAAATGAAAAACAACGGGGATCTGCTGAGACTACTTTTTGAGTATAACCATCTAATCGCCAGCAAAGCAGAAGCCTCATTCACCTTTAATACAAAATTTACAAACTCAGATGACTTCGACAGCAAGCAGACCACTGAAAAGCTCGAAAGCAACATCACCAAGTCGCTATGTATTAGCGTGATAACAAAAGACGATGCGGAGGAACGACTGAATGATAAAGCAACTCATTGATGAAGCACTTGTTGCACATGGCTTTGTTAGTAAGCGCGACTTGGACAACACAAGCTTTTATATTCGCGAGTCTGGATCTGCTATCAGGTTCGCAGTTCTATATAATCTTGATGATCTTCCTGAGCCAGCCGAATTGAATAATAGAATCAATCATCTTGCTCCTAGTGAATTTCTCAGAAACCCAAGCTTTAAGAAAAACTGCGACTTGATTTGTATTTATCGTCTTGATGTGCTGGCCAATTTCAAAGATCACGAAGAAGAAATTTTCGCAATTGAAGAAGATCCGCACTTCTATAAAAAGTATGTTCTCTATTACAGTATCGCGGAAGAAAGTGCACTCACTAATTACACCTACGACAAACTGGTATCAGTTATTGCTGACAAAAAAAAATTTCTTGAATACAAAGAAAATCCTCTTATCGCCACACAATACAGCTTTGCGGCGAAGACCTTTATCAAGCTTCCTTTTTTAGAGTTACCTAGCCATCAAGAAAATCTTGTGTCCTTGAGGTTACAGGCAGCAGAGGCTGTTGCACAAGCCAGCCTAAACGATACGTATTTGACTATCCAGAAAGTCACAGATAAAAACTCCGACGAAATTATCAAGGAAATGATTAAAAATGAACTGGCAAATATCCAAGATTGAAGTCTCTAGCTTCAAAGCATTCAAGCATATCTACTTGGATCTTGACGAGTCGTCTTTGCTAACTCTGGACGGACCTAACGGTTATGGCAAAACAAGCATATTCGACGCAATCGAACTATTGCTTACCGGCCAGATCAGTCGAATACAAAATCTATTCAAGACATTACTAACCAAGAACAAGAGAGACTACGCGGACAATCTTTTCTGGAATAGTCGCTCAGGAGAGAACGATCTCTGCATTAAGATTGAATTTACTAATGATGGTCGCAAACTTGTCTTAGCTAGACATTGCCAAGCTGCAATATTCAAAAAACCAGTAAACAATCGTGCAGACAAATACGAAAATTTCAAGCTTTATGAGCTGCCAGAATTCAAATCGTCTGACTTCACTAAAATCAATCTGCGCGATAACAATTTCCTTGATGAAATTTTCGGAAAGAATTTCAGGGAAAACTTCTCTTTTCTTAACTATCTGGAGCAAGGGCAAAACCGGCTGTTACACACTCGAGTAGACGAACGGAAGGATAAACTAGGAAACCTATTTAATATCAGTGATATCGAAGCCGAGATTGAAAACTGCAACACTGTATACAGCAAACTTACAAAGTACATCAATAATCCTGAACGCACGGCAAAAGCAGCATCTCTTATTGAAGAGATAGCCATCCTAAAGGGCACATTGCAGGCAGTAGCTGGGAACATTGAGTACAAAAAACTCTCGACGACTGATGTCCAACCGGGGTGGGACAAGGAGATAATGTTCTCTACGTATTCGCCAGTGGACCATGCAGCCTACCAGAAATCAGTTAGTAAGATTATTGCCCTTCTACCACTCAAAGCCACGATAAAAACTAGGGTCCATAACGAGAGAATTGATGCCTACATCAGTCGTAATGAGGAATCTCTGAGAAGTCTGGCGCAGTTTGGTAAAGACCTAGGCAAGCTTGATGTGCTTGACGCTATCAAGAAAGGGATTGATGAATTAGAACGTTCAGCAGGTATCATTAAACGCGGTGCTACGGTGATCAAGCTCGAAGAAGCCCGTTCATTACAAGGTTGGGCAGGTGAGCGTCTTGAGTGGTTTGAGTCACAAATTAATTCTCGAAACAGCCTACAAGTAAAAAGTAGCGCCAACGCGAACGTTGTAGCCGAATTGGAACATCTAAAAAGGCAGTTACTTAGGGAACATAAAAAGTCTTATCCCAACGAGCAGTTGTGCCCTCTCTGTGGTGCTGACTGGGAAGATCACAAATTAATGGCAGATGCTATTGAAGCAAGAACTAAACAGATCTCAGAATCATTAGGCCAGGACGGTAAGGACTTAGTTAACCTTATCGCTGCTATGGACGCTGAGCTGAAACTTATCGACTCCTTTATACAAGACAGCCTGAAACTCCTTACGCCTACATTTGAATCAAATCTTCATGTAGGGCTGAGCAGAATTAAGCTTCGGCTCCCGGCAATAACCCAAGTACTGGAAAAGCTGCAAAGTGAAAACATTCAATTTACTGATTCATTCACGGAAATTGATGACTTAGTAGATGAGCGACTTGAAAAGCTCAAAGAGATTCTAAGAAATAAAAAACAGGTTGAAGCTGATGCCTTAGCGCTGCCAGAGGACTGGCGAGAAACCATAAATAGCGCTTTTAAAGACCTACAGGACTTCTACATAGTCACGGCTGAAGACCTAAAGGATAAAGAGCATTACATATCGATTAAAGCTAACGAGGCTCAAAGTTCTAGGCTCCAAACTTGTATTAAAGATCTTAATCTTATCGAAAAAGAAACCATGGCAGCTCAAAAAGTACAAGGTAAAATCGAAAAGCTCCGCAACACATTGAAAAAGAGCGAGCAGAACTATACTGACCAAACAATTTCGGCTATTGAGTTCATATTCCACATTTATAGTGGTCGGCTGATCCAAAACTACCAGCGTGGCCTGGGCCTATTTATTGAGAGCCGCGAAGGTACACAACTGAGATTCCTGACTGCTGAGAAGTCTGAACACGACGCAGTCATGTCCATGAGTTCAGGTCAGGTGTCTGCGCTCAGCCTTGCTTTTTTCCTCGCGCTCAACAAAGTCTATGCACGGGTTCCTCTCATATTGATTGACGACCCGTCGCAATCACTGGATGAAGTAAACGTTGCTTCGTTGACCGATCTACTCCGTTGCGAACTCAAACATTGCCAGTTGGTTGTCTCATCTCACGAGGACGATATCTCGGCCTATATGCGCTACCGGTTCGACAGAGCCGGTTTGACAACAAGTTCGCTAAACATGCAGCTTTTGGCAAAAGACGCTTCGTAAAAGCCACCCTCGGCTACCTAGTAGAGCGAGGGGGCGTAATGGTAATGCGAATGAATTGGCTAACCACTTACCGTAATTCCTTGTTACTCAATCTCATGATAAGGACCGTAAAAGGACCATTATTTTAACTTTGGTTATTGATAAGATAGGCTCAAACCTATTTATGATGTACAGATGACGGTACCATCATTTCCATATCGGAATAAAGTCAGATAAAAATGACGAGTATTGCAGGTATCTAATATCTGCTGTCTTTCTGCTTCTGAGAGCTTATTATGAGGCTCATGTTGCCGAGGTTGTTGACGCATATTACTTGTGACTTCACCAGAGTTCTGAGTCCAACGCTGAAACGTTCGTATGGATAACCCAACAGTGGCACAAGCCTTTATCTTTGTTGCCCCTTTGCGCACAGCTTCATTAACAAGTGTAACTAGTTTAAGCCGCCTGGAATAGGGATCAGTCTTCCTCGCTGGTTTCCCTGAGGGCATTGAACTTTTCCCGCAAAACCAGTAGTGCAGCGGTTTCAGCGAGTGCTTTCTCTTTACGTGCTAACTCTTTCTCAAGTGCTTTTATCTTTCTGCCTTCTTCATGTAGTAGCTTATTTTCTTTGTGTGATACTGAAGTCGATATTGCGCTCTGAGCCTTGATAGATAGTGCTCGCCAAGCTTTAACGTCATCGACAAATACCCCTTTAGACCTACAGTATTCAGCTAACTCGCGCTCAGACATTGTTGCAGTTTCAATCACGATGAAAAATCTCTGCTCCGCTGAAAAATCAGCAGTAGCATTTTCTAACGGCAATTCTGTAGGCAATAGACCGCTTTCAACAAGTTCATTTCTCCACTTAGACCACGGAAGGACTCACATCTAATTCTTTAGCAATTCTTCGGTGAGTCCCATTATACGGTAGTAACAACCAAGTTTGACCTTTCGTTTTCACATCAATTGGAACTGGATTAGCTAGCATAGTTATCTCCTTAAAGATCTAGACGACAACGATGCTAACACGGGGGTTACTCACCGATCTCCAGACTTTCATATCTACTAGATCCACTCATTTCGTTTCAAATTAATATATTTTCGGGTCAAAAATAACAGTCACTGTTCCTCGGTAAGTATCCGGTCTTGTCAAGAGCATAGTATCAACATCATGCTGAGTGACCAAAAAATCAATGCTTCCCTTACGATTACTTCCAATATCTCGTGTTAAGAACGTATTATTTAAAACGTCCTTATTGATTGCCATTGGCGCGCGTAAAACCGTGCTATTGGTTTGTTGATTAATAATGTTATTCGGCAAACTCAAATACGCCTTAACTGGAACCAGTTGACCATTATTACCACTTTTAATGGCACAATGTTCACCTTGAATATATTCACATTGCAAATAAACTGTAAATGCGCCCGTTGAAGAAATTAAAAAGTCACTTCGAGCAGTAAGCTGAGGAGTGATTTTTGTTATCATCCAACGCTCCCAGTTTCGTTTTCCCTGTTCTTCCGTACAAACTTTACCTACACTACAAGGTTGCAATGATAATGCACGACCTTCTGGCGTTGTAGTCACGATTAAATCATGATTAACGGAAAGAGTGAGATTGATATCAACAACACTTTCATTGACTTGATAGTTATCGCCAAAATCAAAGTCGCCTCCTGGTCCTACGGTAAATGATAATTTTCCCACATAGGTTCCTGAACCTACCGCCAATAAGCTATCTTTAGCCATTAATGAGTAACCAATGCTCATATCTTCAAATATGGATGGTTCGGTTCTGTCTACTCTACTTATTTTAAGGCAGGGGAGAGTGTTATTACTTGTATTCCAGATAAATCGATTCCATAAATTATTCGACATTGAAGTGGCATAAAAAGAACACCCTCCCCCCCGAGGTGCACTCAGATCTTTGCCGCCTTCGTCCCAATCAAGCGAATTTGTATTTTTTTTCGCTGTTGAAGAAAAATTAGTCATCCTAAATATAACGTCAAATGCTTCTCCTGTATCCTGATTCCTTACTGTGAGTGTTCTGGGAGTTTTAGGAAAGTTAAAGTAAACTCCGTCACGAGGTTCATTATAAGCAACGATAGGGTAGGAAATTGTTGTTGTTAACGGCAAATAAACACTTACAGCGCCAGCATTACAATAATGAGGATAGTACTTACAATAACCGCTGATTGGCGTTGTATTGACAAAAACACCATCACTGTTATTGTTATTTATCTTTGGTGTAAACTCTGCAGTTAAATTAATCGTTACACTGTGGGCAAATGCGCTGAGTGCCAACATGACGATACCAAGAATGTAATGAAAATAACGCATTATAACCCCTCCATTGATGAACAACGAATAACAGGAAAAAACTGTACGGCTTTTTCCGATGACAGGGCGTCCGGTAACTGGCACGATAAGGCGGGTAATTGACCATCGGCTAAGACAGTGAGTTTTTGGTTATTGATGCCCGTATCTAATGTTAAAACGCCCTCAGCATTAATCACGCCACTACTAATATCACTAATCACCTGACGATGTCTTAACATTTGACCTCGGTTGTCTTGCAGCATCCCCACAAGCACTGTTGTTTTGATGGCCTTTAATTTTAAATATTTCACACTACCTCGATTCATTTGCATTGATTCATATTCAGGAAAAACTTTTCCGTTATGTTCACCCATGCTGTAAAACTGGATGGACTCATTTTTCCAGACATCCGCAGGAATAACATTTCGGCCCTGGAATAACTTTGTTTCGCTAACACTGCCTGAAGCGACAATTTGCATATCGGGGTCATCTGATTCTAAATCTACGATAAATGCCGAATCCATGCCTAAACCACGTTCGCCACTACTCGCCGCAAGTCTTCCTTCACCCAGCAAAAGTGTCTGACTTAAGTTAATGCCCGCGGTGGTACTTTTGTCTTGTACATAATGCTGGACATAAGCATCCCCACTGAGCGCTCGACTTTCCAAGGCGCCATTACCGTTAATGAGTGTGCTTCCACCACTTTGCGATATTCCAGCGCCTAGCCAACGTAGTGCCCCTTCATCCTGGGGTTGCCATTGATAATTTAAACTCGAATAGCTGTTACTGTCGTTGATACCCGCATCAACTGATAACGTATGCTGTGCAGTCGGCATTAATGACATGCTTACTCCGAACATCACACCTTGCTCCCGATTCTTTTGATTAAATCCAGGTCGGTCATACGCACTTACTCGAAAATTAACATCGCGATTAGCCAAAATGGCTTTTGTTGTCAATGCTGCATCAATCCCAAACCCTTCTCTTGATGGATTTTTCATGTATTGACCATTCAATGTCAGTGAACTCGCCCACGGTAATTGGGTGAACATTGACGCCCCCCACGCGTTCCCAACTTGCTTAGACGAGTCTGTCGAGCGATAACTATCCTGGGAAGTTCGACGCCAAAAGACATTCAACGAGTTTCCCGGTGAAAGCGTCCGATAATAACGTAAATCTGCGCTCGAATTTTTTCGTGAATCATCATCCGTCAAGGTATATTGGGCAAAAAGACTATCATTGGAAGACAGTGTTACCGTTGATCTTGCGCTGAGCTGATATTTTTCTGCGGTCATTAAAAAACTGCTTCCCAAGATAACACGGGGGGTCAATAAGTAATCGACGGCACCGCCGCCGATGAACGCGTTATTATTCTCGGTGGTGTTCTTACGGCTAATCACTAAATCTCTTTTTTGCCCACCCCAGAAATTTAAGCGCCATTTTTGATTGGGATTTTGCCATCCTAATGGCTTGTATACTTGAGCTATTTGAGTATCCACAATCTTACCGTTCTCTAGGGTATTAATCGTAATGTTATAAATGCCGCTGGGTAAACGCCGAGTGTCAATAGCTTGTATTCCTGGTTGCAGTTGTTGCGAGTAGATGAGGCGATTATCCAGCCAAACTTCTGCCGTTGCTTGATTGGCAGCGGTGACATAGATAGGGTAAGCACTGACACTTTCGTTATTTATCAATAATGCATTTGAGGTTCCCCACATGGCTCCAGCAACAGAGCCTGTACTAAATCCATTGGTTTCAACATTTCCCTTATCACTGTCCGGGGAAAAAAAACCTAAGCGAACAAAGTTACCTGCTAATTCCTTTTGTGTGTATAGTGCATAAATATTGGTTTCTTGTGTTTGATTGGCTTGGCTAGAGCCGTAGGTCTGCAGCGATATTTTTTGTGTCCATCCTAAAAGCGAGGACACGATAGATGAGGTAAAGTTCCATGTCTTCGCTGAAGCTACCGAAACGGCAGATAAATTATTGTGCATAATGACACCATTTGGCAGAGTGCTAGGCAAATGGATATAGTCATTGTTTACTTGCTCAGTTTCGTAGTGTGATGTAAATAATTTTAACGAGGAGTTATCCAGTCGATATTCAGCAGAGATTAGTCCTGCAGGGCAGGAGGAGTGACATGCACCTAATGAGATCCCTTTTTGTAAAATATTAGCCCACTCATTTTTAACTTGAGGTTTAATATCTGGTTCTTCATCTAAAATTCGTAGGAGATTAATTTGTCCATTTTCATGAAGCGAAAAGACAGCATCAAAAAGCGGAGAATCATTAAGATACACTTGAGAAACAATTTCTGAATTATAAAAATACTGCTTAAATTCATCAGGAACTTTTATCGTATTGCCTGCTGATAATAAATTTGCCCCCAAAGCTATTCCAGGTGCTAGAATTAAAGTAAATAATACTTTCATATTCATTCTTAGCCGAATCAAAAAATACAAACACTATAAAAAATAGTTAGTCACTCGATAAATGCACAAACACAATTGAAATAACGAACGACTAGACTAAGTAATAAGGATGAAGGCCTCAAAGGCCTTCATCACTTGAGTAACTTATTTGTCTCCAGCAGGAGGCGCGACAAGCGCTGGTTCAAAAACCATTGCCACTTGGCCAGTAAAAGAGCCTGTCACAGTTAGAGGTGTGTCTGTTTGTTGTGTAATGCGAAGATTAGCACGACCGCCTGTTTTGGCAGCGGCGGCATCAACTACGGTATTAGCCGTCTTGCTGAGTGCTACACCATTAAAGGTAACAGTTAACGGGATGATATCTGTTCCATTTGATAAGATAGCTGTGCCAGTTGAATCGGTATTCGTTAAGGTTGCTTGAATACCACCGGATGTATTTTTATATTGAAATTGCTTGGAAAAATCTTGCAACTTCTTCGTTCCTAAATCGTAAACCATTTCTTGCGTTTGATTAACCCAGCCGCCCTCAACAGGAATAACTTGAAAATCATCTGTTGGGATGGTGGCCGTTAAGTCGATAGCGTAGCGTTGTTCATCCGCAGCGTGAACAGTCATTGACCCTAAAGCCGCGCAAGACATTAAAATCGCGGATAATGATTTTTTTAACATGTGAATACCTCATTTATGATGATTAAAAAAAAGAAGGAAAACGCTGTTTTCCTATTTATTTATTTTCTATAACTAGAAAACAAAATTAAAATTAAAATTAAAATTAAAATTAAAATTAAAATTAAAATTAAAATTAAAATTAAAATTAATTATTTATCTAGATTGATGTTAATGTTAATAATTAAATGATTTTGATTTATCACCTTCAATTAATGTGAAGGTGATTTTGTTATTCTGTTTTTTTTGTAAAATAAACTCCCTCCCAGGCAATATAATTTCTCGGGATTTGTTCTCGCAATGTGATTTTGCGTTTTCACAATAACGGATATTATCTAATATAATGGTAGCATTTCCCTTATTTACTATTGCTATTTGTTTGTTCCTATCGTCAATAACGGTATTAAATAAAGGTTTTTCAGGTTGCATCACAACAACACTACCATACCCAGTCAATACATTAATTCCGGCCTCCAGTGCGTTTTTCTTGTATTGAGTTATTTCATCCTTGCTCATACCAAAACCATCATTTTCTTCTGGGAGTACAGGGGTAAAACGGATCCTAAAATAACGTTCTTTATCTCGCGCTCCTGACCACAATATACGTACAGTCTGAAAGCCCGATGGAGGAATGATTAATCTTAGTGGTGAGACAATGAGTCGTTCTTGTGTTAATGAGCCTGCGTCAACTTCTTTTTGTGTTGATTCGCGTTGATTCATTTTCGGGGTAACATCAATCTCCAATACCTCAACACGAACAAATGCGGTAGATGTTCCTGTATTATATACGCGTTTGGTCAGGCTTTGTGTTTCCGGTGTAAAAACATCATACATACTACCAATACCAATGGAAGGTGCGGCACATACTGATATTGTTATACTCATTAATAACAATGTTAAAATAAAGTGAATTCGTTTAAGCATACATATTCCAATTTTTTATATAATAAAAAATAAAACTTTAATTAAAAATCAACACAAATACCCAATCTAATTCATCTTAAAACTTAAAATAATCCCAGAAAACAGATTAATGGAAAATGTAGGCTATTTTCTTTTGCGTTAATGCAGTACTGAATTAACGCAAACGTTGATATTCAATTAAAACTTCACAGGGATCTTCATAAAATACCTCGACAATTAAATCAAGTAACGTTTTATCAATCTCATTTAATAATTGCAGAATGATTTCGATTGAAAATGTTGCTTGCCCTCGTTCTAGTCGAGAGATGTGTTGTTGGGAGATATTTAATTTTTGTCCTAATATTTTCCCCGACATACCTAGTAATCTTCTGTGTTTTCGAAAAAATGCACCTATGCGAACACTTGCACTTGATATATTGTATCTCATTAACGCGAACCACTCGTTTTACCAAATTAAAATATGGTTAATATCAAAATTGCTGGTAATAAATATTAGAGTGAATTAAGAAGTGATGAAAATAGTTTAATCCGATCAATATTGTTGTTTGTGATAACTTACAACTATCAATTCACTTTATATTGATCGTTATTGTCAATATCCTTATTTTTATGTGTATTACTTTATGATTTTAAATAGATTTTTTATAAGATATTAAGTTTCCTGGGAAATGATAACGTGGATGACTAGATTGCAATTGAAAATATTAATACATATTCTGAAACTAAATCTAACATATTACGCGTTATTGCTGTTTTTTTTATCGTTCAATCTTAGGGTAAAAATTGGTGATTGAGTATGCGTGATGAATATTGATTATTCTGCGCAACTAAATCAGGACACTTTAATAATGGAATATAATCCAATTATTGAGGTGTTAAATGAAAAAACGAAAAAATAGGTTTTATACCGCTGAATTTAAGCAAGAGGCGATCGCATTAGTCACCGAGCAAGGTTATAGCATACCAAAAGCGGCAGCTTCTTTAGGGAGCACCGATAAATTACTTTATAACTGGAAAGCAAAATTCGACGCTGAGCGATCTGGTAGTAGTTTGAATTCCGATGAGAGAGCTGAGCTATTAAGAACCTATCCCAATAGGTTTTTATTTCAGACAATGACACCACAGGCAAAATGCAGCATCGCCTCATAATTCTCGACTTTCTTCTCCCAACGAGTCAGGACACGACGGTAGCGATTCATCCAACTGTGTGTTCTCTCTACAATCCAGCGGTGAGCCTTAAAATCCGTGTTTTTGATGGCTTCTGACTCATCCTTCCGTGACTGGATATGAGGTTCATAGCGACGACTTTTCAGATACGATCCCAACCATTCCGCTTCATACCCTTTGTCCATGCACAACCGGAGCCTCTTGCCCGGTCTGCCCGTCTGGAGGGCATCGAGCGTATCCGCAACCAGCTTTATGTCGTGCGTATTTGCTCCAGCGACCACCACAGAGAGAGGCAATCCGTTCGCATCGGTCATCAGACTGCGCTTTACGCCCCGTTTCCCCCGGTCTGTTGGGTTCTTGCCTGTTTTTTTGAGCCTGCCAGCGGTGATTTGGTCATACAACCATCCATCGACAGCCACGACCAGTCAATAGCGTCCAACTGTTCGCAAGCAAGCAACCCGTTTTGCCAGAAGCGTTCAAATACTCCAGCATCCCGCCATTCCTGAAATCGGCGATGAGCAGAGCTTGACGAGCATATACCGGTGGCATTTAGCGCATTCCACTGGCAACCCGTCCTGAGTACGAAGAAAATGGCGTTCATTGCAGCGCGATTATCAACCCGCTTGCGGTGCGTACCCAG
>NZ_CAWQGX010000022.1:0-4259 GCF_963894685.1 Proteus sp. G3927
CCAACATGAGCCGGATGAAGTGTACACCTTTGGCTGGGTAGGGATGCGACTGGTGTCTGAGCACAGTAGCGCAGCGCCCCATACCACGGTTTATCATGCTTACAATGACCAAAGTTATACGCCTCTTGCTCGCATTGAATGCACGGATAACCCGCTTAATCCGCAACGGGCGATTTATTATACGCACAGTAGTTTAAGTGGCTTACCGGAAGCGTTGACCAACAGTGACGGTGAAATAGTTTGGCAAGGGCAATACAGTGCTTGGGGGCATTTACAGCGTCAAACCCGCCCCACAAGCACATTTAATCGTGAACAGAACCTGCGTTTTCAAGGGCAGTATTTCGACAAAGAGACGGGGCTGCATTATAATACGTTCAGGTACTATGCCCCGGATTTAGGCCGTTTTACCCAACAAGACCCAATAGGGTTGGCAGGGGGGATAAATTTATATGCTTATGCGCCAAATCCATTGACATGGGTGGATCCGTGGGGGCAAAAAGGTTGTAAAGTAACTATCGGTGATAAAAAAACTCATGATATAGTTTTAACATTAACTAAATCGGAATATAAAGAGGCATTTGGTCATGTAGCTGATTTTATAACTAAAAAAGGTAATGATATTTTTACAGTTGATAGAACCGGTGCTACAAATAGAAGACGTTTATCTCTTCAAAATTACTCAACTAAAACAGGGTTTGATAGAGATGAGTTTCCTATGGCTATGTTTAAAGAAGGGGGAAAAGGAGCGAGTGTAAGATATATTAGTATTAGTGATAATAGAGGTGCAGGTTCTTCTATATCTCATGCATTATCCCCTTATCCTGATGGAACAAAAGTGAAAATTATTGTGGAATAATGAGGTGAAAAATGAATTTAAATGTTTTTTTTAAAAAAATAAATGAAAATTATTCAGAAATAGCATCAGTAAGTGATAAAAAAACAAAAAAAAGTTACTTAGAGAGTATTGTTACGAAGACTTATGAATTGTACTTTAAGAATAATGAAAAATATAAAAACTTATTAAGTTTATTATGTGAAATTGATTATAATCATAATTATGATTATTGGACTTGGATTGAATATGCTTTATTTTTAATGGTATATGATAATGATGTTAAAGGAAAAGATAATGGTTTTTATATTGATAAAATTAATTCTGCTATAAATAGCGGGAGTGAACTTGAAGTGTTCGTAAAAAAAAATGTCATAAGTAGAATAAGCTTGGGTTCTTTTTTCAATGATCATAGTAATGATGGAAATATTGATGCATCAATAGAAAATATAATGAGATTATTAAAAATACGTTTTTTCTCACAATCAACAGAAGAGAAAATAAAGGTAGATAAAATAATTGACTCTTTAAAATTAAATATTTGATAATGAGTTTAAAATTTATTATCGGGCTAACTTAAAATAATAAGTGACTGATGATATTAACTGTATAATTATTAAGAAGTGGATTAAATTTAAAAATAATTAATAATATTAATTATTTTTAATGAAAATTTACATAATCTTTATTCAGTACATGGAGCCATCTAATTTACATTTAATATTGTGTGTTGTTTGGATTAATGTATATATTTCTTTTGCGTGTACGAAAGAATGCATTTTGATAGCTACCGAAGGTTGGTGGTGATTGCCTAGAGGGCTTCCTTAAATTACATATAGGACATTTTGTCAGGAACAAATTTGAACAGCGCTTGCGCTGGCCCGTAGGGCGAGTATCAGGATGATACGAGTATACTGGCCTGCATTATAATACGTTTAGGTACTATGCCCCGGATTTAGGCCGTTTTACCCAGCAAGACCCGATAGGGTTGGCTGGGGGGATAAATTTATATGCTTATGCGCCGAATGCGTTGACATGGGTGGATCCGTGGGGGCATTGTGCGGTCAAACTTTCTAAAAATATGGTAGCTGATGGTACGCCTAAACCTGCCAATACCGCAGCTCATCATATTGTTGGTGATACATCTAAAGGTGCCCAGCCAGCTAGAGATATTCTGAAAAAACATGGTATTGATGTTGATGATGCTAGAAATGGTGTTTTCCTGCCAAATAGAAATAATGTTGATGAAGCATTGTCAGGAATAAAACATAATGGCAGACATCCAAGTGATTATATTGACGCAGTAAATACAAGAATTATTAAGGCCGATGACGTGGGTGGTAAACAGGGGGTTTTAGATGAACTATCAAAAATTAATGATATTCTTTCCTCTGCACGCAGAGACGCAAGTTGGTATACAATACTATGATCAATAAAATATATGATTTTCAGTCGGATGTGACTATTTTTTGTTCATTTATACAGGAGTATTCTGAAGGGGAAGAAAGCATTATTGGGAGAGCAATGAGGCAAAGATGGGATGCATTCGATAATAGCTACAAAGAGGTATCATTGGAGCTAAGATCTAATGAACAGGGTAAAAAAAATTATCAATTTGATTTTAGTAGTGCTTTGTCGCCATTTATGGTTTTTAGTGAAGATGCATTATTGTCTTTATCTGATATTTTGAGTTCAAGAGGACAAGTATTACCCGTTAAGACAGAGAGCAAACGGAAGAAATTTGTTGGTTATTATCCAACTAATTCACTTTCAGGATGTTTTGACAGAACAAATTCTATTTATCGGGAATATCCCAATGGATTAATGATTGAGAAGCCAGTTCTCATAAAAAATAACATTACTGATGAGTATCTATTTACTATTGATGAGGATATTAGCCGAATCTTTGTTACGGATAAATTTAAACAAAGAGTAGAAGATGCAGGTTTAATGGCTTTCGATTTTTCAGTGGAAATAGAATTATCGTAAAAATAAAAAAGAAAGTAAAATTTCTCAATTATTGACTAACCAGTTACTAGGCTTTTTGTGTCAAAAAAACAGTCGTGATTTAAAAATTGATGAGTGGGGACAACTGCGCTCGTTGACCAATGCACAGAATGAAACCACGACTTACACCTTTAGTGAAGTGGGATTGCTGTTAACAGAGTGCTTGCCGGATGGGACAGAAAACCATTATGACTATGATGCCACCGGGCAATTAGTGGGAATAACGGATGCCGGAGAGCGCCATATTCTGTTGCGCCGTAACCGTCGTGGACAAGTAATAGCCCGACGCGATCCGGCAGGGCATTGGTTGCATTTTCACTATGATACTTTCGGGCGTATGCAGGCGCTGGAGAATGAACAGGGCGAGCAGTACCGCTTTGAGTATGATGCCTTGCATCGTTTAACCGATGAACATGATCTTATCGGACAACAAAAGCACTATCAGTACGATGTGATGGGGAATGTCACCCAAATAAAAACCACCCCTGGGCCTTCCATTGATACGCCGATGCCCTTATCCCCGCAGGTGACCACCTTCGGTTACGATAAAGTGGGACGGTTGCTGTTTCGAGAAAACGCCGATTATCGCACGGAATACCTTTATCAACCTTTGAGTGTGACGTTACGCAGAGTCCCCATGGCGATATGGCATGAAGCCGAACGCACCGGCACCACCGCCCGCGTAGAGTATCAAGACGCCCTGACCTTTACCTACGATAAAGTGGGGCAGTTGGTTCGAGAAGCCAGTGCTCGCGGTGATTATCAGCATCACTATGATGTGCTGGGTAATATCACTCGCACCGAGTTGCCCCATCAACGGGCATTTGAATACCTGTATTACGGCTCTGGGCATTTACAACAAACGCAATGGCGAGATAATGCGCAATTGACGGTATTGGCGGAATATCAACGAGACCGTTTACACCGAGAAACGTTACGCACCAGTGGCGCCTTAGACAATGAAACGGGCTATGACTGTCGGGGACGTATTACGCACCAAGTGGCGCGCCAAATGAATGCCTCACAGTTTGTGACCCCGGTGATTGACCGTCGTTATCGTTGGGATAAACGCAATCAACTTATCGAGCGCAGTGTCAGTTATGGTCAAACGGGCGAGGTTTTTACCGCCGGACATTGGTACTACCACAGTTATCAGTACGACCCGCTGGGGCAGTTGACGGCGCATTTAGGGTCGGTGCAAACCGAACACTTTCTGTATGATGCGGCGGCCAATTTACTGACTCGTCCGCACACCGAAGCACCGCATAACCAAGTACAAGGCAGTGATAAGTATGATTATCGCTACGACGGTTTTGGTCGCATGGTATCGCGCTATGAAAAAGGCAGTAGCTCGGGACAACGTTATCACTATGACAGTGACCACCGCATTATCGCGGTGGATATCGACCAAGGGCCCTTA
>NZ_CAWQGX010000023.1:0-27500 GCF_963894685.1 Proteus sp. G3927
TGTCTAAAGAAAAATTTGAACGTTCAAAACCGCACGTTAACGTTGGTACTATCGGCCACGTTGACCATGGTAAAACAACTCTGACTGCTGCAATCACTACAGTTTTAGCTAAAACTTACGGTGGTGCTGCTCGTGCATTCGACCAAATCGATAATGCGCCAGAAGAAAAAGCGCGTGGTATCACCATCTCTACTTCACACGTAGAATACGATACTCCAACTCGCCACTACGCACACGTAGACTGCCCAGGTCACGCCGACTATGTTAAAAACATGATCACTGGTGCTGCGCAAATGGACGGAGCTATTCTGGTAGTAGCAGCAACTGATGGTCCAATGCCACAAACTCGTGAGCACATCCTGTTAGGTCGTCAGGTTGGTGTTCCTTACATCATCGTATTCCTGAACAAATGTGACATGGTAGATGATGAAGAGCTGTTAGAATTAGTTGAAATGGAAGTTCGTGAACTTCTGTCTCAATACGATTTCCCAGGTGATGACACTCCAGTAATCCGTGGTTCAGCGCTGAAAGCACTGGAAGGCGAAGCAGAGTGGGAAGCAAAAATTGTTGAATTAGCAGAAGCACTGGATTCTTATATCCCAGAGCCAGAGCGTGCAATTGACAAACCATTCCTGTTACCAATCGAAGATGTATTCTCAATCTCAGGCCGTGGTACAGTAGTTACTGGTCGTGTAGAGCGTGGTATCATCAAAGTAGGTGATGAAGTTGAGATTGTTGGTATCAAAGAAACCGCAAAAACAACTTGTACTGGCGTTGAAATGTTCCGTAAATTACTTGACGAAGGTCGTGCAGGTGAGAACGTAGGTGTTCTGCTGCGTGGTACAAAACGTGAAGAAATCGAACGTGGACAAGTACTGGCGAAACCAGGTTCAATCAACCCACACAACAAATTTGAATCAGAAGTTTATATTCTGAGCAAAGATGAAGGTGGTCGTCACACTCCATTCTTCAAAGGCTACCGTCCACAGTTCTACTTCCGTACAACTGACGTAACTGGTACTATCGAATTACCAGAAGGCGTAGAAATGGTAATGCCAGGCGACAACGTGAACATGATCGTTGAACTGATCCACCCAATCGCAATGGACGAAGGTTTACGCTTCGCAATCCGTGAAGGTGGCCGTACAGTAGGTGCGGGTGTTGTTGCTAAAGTATTAGGTTAATTACTCGGTAATTTTCCTAAAGAAGGGCATCAATTGATGCCCTTTTTATGCGTTGTTTGAAAAAGAACCTATCTCATCACTAGTTTTCTGGAAATTATTGGTGAGATAGGCTCTGATACAACGAATTGAGTCCAGTATCTTGCAGATACGAATGTCATAGAGATATGACGCTGTGTCAGATGCAATCATAGTTTATTTATGGTTAGTCTGATTTGTTTTGCTCTTGCGAGGCAAGCTGGCTATTTATTTACATCATATGGACAGGTTAATTTATGAGTGCGAATAGCGGAGCTCAAGATAGCAAACGCGGTGGTGATATCGCTAAGTGGATCATTACCGTCTTATTGCTGGTAGTAGCAGTGGGTGGCAACTATCTTTATCGTGAATTTAACCTTGCGTTGCGGGCTTTAGCGGTTGTTATTCTGTTCGCGGCTGCGGGCGGAGTTGCGTTGTGGACAACACAAGGTAAAGCAACACTAGCATTTGCTCGCGAAGCTCGAATTGAAATGCGTAAGGTAGTATGGCCAACGCGTCAAGAAACATTGCAGACAACATTAATCGTTGCTGCGGTGACGGCTATTGTGTCATTGGTTCTTTGGGGACTGGATGGCATTCTGGTTCGTTTAGTTTCATTTATTACTGGCCTGTGAGGTGTTCATGACTGATTCTCCTAAAAAACGCTGGTATGTTATTCAAGCCTTTTCAGGCTTCGAAGGCCGTGTAGCACAGTCTCTGCGTGAACATATCAAATTAAACGAAATGGAAGACTCATTTGGCGAAGTTATGGTTCCAACAGAAGAAGTTGTTGAGATCCGTAGCGGACAGCGCCGTAAAAGTGAGCGTAAATTTTTCCCAGGCTATGTTCTTGTCCAAATGGTCATGAATGATGCAACTTGGCATCTTGTGCGTAATGTGCCAAGAGTCATGGGTTTTATTGGCGGTACTTCAGACAGACCTGCACCAATTAGTGATAAAGAAGTTGATGCGATCATGAATCGTCTACAACAAGTTGGTGACAAACCACGTCCTAAAACACTGTTTGAACCAGGTGAAATGGTTCGTGTTAGTGATGGTCCATTTGCTGACTTTAACGGTGTTGTTGAAGAAGTTGATTACGAGAAAAGTCGCCTGAAAGTGTCTGTTTCTATCTTTGGTCGTGCGACCCCAGTGGAATTAGACTTTAGTCAGGTTGAAAAAGGTTAAACCTTTTTACTCGCCTTTCTTGCAAAAGGTGGAAAAGTTCACTACAATTTTCCACCTTTCGTTTTGAGTTGTTTTGTCATGAGACAAAGCAAAGTAAATCGGGGAGCCCTAGCCGGGCGATATACCCACATTGAGGAATTAATTAATGGCTAAGAAAGTCCAAGCCTATATCAAACTGCAAGTTGCAGCAGGTATGGCTAATCCAAGTCCACCAGTTGGTCCAGCTCTGGGTCAACAAGGTGTTAACATCATGGAATTCTGTAAAGCATTCAACGCTAAAACTGAAAGCGTAGAAAAAGGTTTACCGATCCCTGTTGTTATTACAGTTTACGCAGACCGTTCTTTCACTTTCGTTACTAAAACTCCTCCAGCAGCGATTCTGCTGAAGAAAGCGGCGGGCGTGAAATCAGGTTCTGGCAAACCGAACAAAGAGAAAGTAGGTAAAGTAACTACTGCTCAAGTTCGTGAAATTGCAGAAACTAAAGCTGCGGATCTGACTGGTGCTGATGTTGAAGCTATGATGCGTTCAATTGAAGGTACTGCTCGTTCCATGGGCCTGGTAGTGGAGGACTAATCTGATGGCTAAACTAACCAAGCGCATGCGCAATATCCGTGAAAAAGTAGATGTAGTGAAACAGTACGAAATCAATGAAGCAGTTGCTTTATTGAAAGAGTTAGCTACAGCTAAATTTGTTGAAAGTGTTGATGTTGCTGTTAACCTCGGCATCGATGCCCGTAAATCAGACCAAAACGTTCGTGGTGCTACTGTTCTGCCACACGGTACTGGTCGTTCAGTTCGCGTTGCTGTATTCGCACAAGGTGCAAATGCAGAAGCTGCTAAAGAAGCTGGTGCAGAATTAGTCGGTATGGATGACTTAGCTGCTAAAGTTAAAGCTGGCGAAATGGACTTTGACGTTGTAATTGCATCTCCAGATGCAATGCGCGTTGTTGGTCAATTAGGCCAAATCCTTGGTCCACGCGGTTTAATGCCAAACCCGAAAGTGGGTACTGTAACACCTAACGTTGCTGAAGCTGTTAAAAATGCTAAAGCTGGTCAGGTTCGTTACCGTAACGACAAAAATGGTATTATCCATACCACTATCGGTAAAGTTGATTTCAACGAAGCTCAGTTGAAAGAAAACTTAGAAGCTCTGCTGGTTGCGCTGAAAAAAGCAAAACCATCTTCAGCTAAAGGCGTTTATATCAAGAAAGTAAGCCTGTCTACCACTATGGGTGCAGGTGTTGCTATTGATCAAGCAAGCTTAAGCGCGACAGTTTAATCCTCGATTAGACTAAAAGTCATAAAAGACTTTACCTTGGCGTCAAATTTGTATAGAATTTGACGCCTTGAGTTTAGCTATGTTGTATTTTGAATGTGAGTCAACATAACTAAATTCCCAAATTCGGTTGGAGTCTGGCCTATCCAGACCCCGTCCAAGACCGCAGGTGTAAGTAATTACTTAATTTTCCTGCGTAGACGGTGAGAGAGCCAAAAAGAATTTTATATTCTGGATTCTGCTCACCGTGTTTTAGCGCTTATTTCCATTGTGGCAATAAGTGATGTGAGTCCCGAGTTTTTACTCGGTTAATCCAGGAGCAAGAAGCTAATGGCACTAAATCTTCAAGACAAACAAGCGATTGTTGCTGAAGTCAGCGAAGTTGCCAAAGGCGCGCTGTCTGCAGTTGTTGCGGATTCCCGTGGTGTAACTGTAGATAAAATGACTGAACTGCGTAAAGCATGTCGTGAAGCTGGTGTTACTGTACGTGTAGTACGTAACACATTGCTACGTCGCGCTGTTGAAGGTACTTCTTATGAAGTGCTGAAAGACGCATTTGTTGGTCCTACCTTGATTGCTTTCTCTTCTGAACACCCGGGCGCTGCAGCTCGTCTGTTCAAAGATTTCGCGAAAGCGAACCCAGCATTCGAGATTAAAGCGGCTGCCTTTGAAGGTGAGTTTATCCCAGGTTCAAACATTGATCGCCTGGCTACACTACCAACTTACGAAGAAGCAATCGCACGCCTGATGTCAACCATGAAAGAAGCCGCTGCCGGCAAACTGGTTCGTACTCTGGCTGCACTGCGCGATCAGAAAGAAGCTGCTTAATAGCCAATTTCCTTCGTTGCTTTACTACGTATAAACTTTTTCTGAATTTTAGGAACAATTGTTATGTCTATCTCTAAAGACGATATCTTAAATGCAGTTGCTGAAATGTCTGTAATGGACGTTGTTGAACTGATCACTATGATGGAAGAAAAATTCGGTGTATCTGCTGCTGCAGCTGTTGCTGTTGCTGCGGGTCCAGCAGAAGCTGCTGAAGAAAAAACTGAATTCGACGTTATCCTGAAAGGTATCGGCGGTAACAAAGTAGCAGTAATCAAAGCAGTACGTGGCGCTACCGGTCTTGGTCTGAAAGAAGCTAAAGACTTAGTAGAATCTGCTCCAGCAGCTCTGAAAGAAGGCGTAAGCAAAGATGATGCTGAAGCTCTGAAGAAAGCTCTGGAAGAAGCAGGTGCTGAGGTTGAAGTTAAGTAATTTAACTTCCCAGAGAGCAGCCTAACGGCTGATGGCTGGTGATTTTTTGGTCACCAGCCTTTTTGCGCTGTAAGGTAAGAGTAGCTTTTTCACACTTTTTTGGCTTCCTCTTTACCTCAATATTTTTTGCTATTGACGACTTAATATACTGTGTTAGCCACTACGATCCACGTTTTTCCAAAAGCTCGGTAGTGTGCGCAATGCAATGAAATGATTTAAGAGTAATAGCAATAAGTATTATGGAAAATTCTATTTTCCTACCTACAAAAAAACAGTGTTAGATGAATGTCGTGTCACCCTTAATAACAAGGGCAGGCAGAGTGGGTCACTTTTCAGCGAGCTGAGGAACCCTATGGTTTACTCCTATACCGAGAAAAAACGTATTCGTAAGGATTTTGGTAAACGTCCACAAGTTCTGGATGTTCCCTATCTCCTTTCTATCCAACTTGACTCGTTCCAGAAGTTTATCGAGCAAGATCCTGATGGTCAAAATGGGCTGGAAGCGGCTTTCCGTTCCGTATTTCCAATCCAAAGCTACAGCGGCAATGCTGAACTGCAATATGTCAGCTACCGCCTTGGCGAGCCTGTTTTTGATGTTAAAGAATGTCAGATCCGTGGTGTAACTTATTCTGCACCATTACGTGTAAAACTGCGTCTGGTCATTTATGAACGTGAAGCCCCAGAAGGCACCGTTAAAGACATCAAAGAACAAGAAGTCTATATGGGTGAAATCCCATTAATGACCGATAATGGTACTTTTGTTATCAATGGTACTGAGCGTGTTATTGTGTCCCAGTTACATCGTAGCCCTGGTGTGTTCTTTGATAGCGATAAAGGTAAAACGCACTCTTCAGGTAAAGTACTGTATAACGCACGTATTATTCCTTATCGTGGTTCATGGTTAGACTTCGAATTCGACCCTAAAGATAATCTTTTTGTCCGTATTGACCGTCGTCGTAAATTACCAGCGACTATCATTTTACGCGCAATGAACTACAGCACCGAAGACATCTTAAATCTGTTCTTCGAGAAAACAACGTTTGAAATCAGTAATAATAAACTGATGATGACGTTAGTTCCTGAGCGTCTGCGTGGTGAAACAGCTTCATTTGATATTGAAGCAAACGGCAAAGTTTATGTCGAAAAAGGTCGCCGTATTACTGCTCGTCATATTCGTCAGTTAGAAAAAGAACAAATTGAGCGCATCGAAGTACCTGTTGAATACATCGCAGGTAAAGTAGTGGCTCGTGACTATATTGATGAAGCGACAGGTGAATTGATTTGTGCTGCTAACATGGAAATCTCTTTAGATGTGTTAGCTCGCTTAAGTCAAGCTGGTCATAAAACCATCGAAACACTGTTTACCAACGATTTAGATCATGGTGCTTATATTTCAGAAACTATCCGCGTCGATCCTACCAACGATCGTTTAAGCGCATTAGTTGAAATCTATCGCATGATGCGTCCTGGTGAACCACCAACTCGCGAAGCGGCAGAAAACTTATTTGAGAACTTATTCTTCTCAGAAGATCGTTATGATCTCTCTGCGGTTGGTCGCATGAAGTTCAACCGCTCTTTAGGTCGCGAAGAAGTTGAAGGTTCTGGCATCTTAAGCCAAGAAGATATCATTGAAGTGATGAAAAAACTGATTGATATCCGTAATGGTAAAGGTGAAGTGGATGATATCGACCACTTAGGTAACCGTCGTATTCGTTCTGTTGGCGAAATGGCTGAAAACCAATTCCGTGTTGGTCTGGTGCGTGTTGAGCGTGCAGTTAAAGAGCGTCTATCTTTAGGTGATCTTGATGCATTAATGCCACAAGATATGATCAATGCAAAACCGATTTCTGCTGCAGTTAAAGAGTTCTTTGGCTCTAGCCAGTTATCGCAGTTTATGGATCAGAATAACCCGCTGTCAGAAATTACCCATAAACGTCGTATTTCTGCATTAGGCCCTGGTGGTCTGACTCGTGAACGTGCAGGCTTCGAAGTTCGAGACGTACACCCAACTCACTATGGTCGTGTGTGTCCAATCGAAACACCTGAAGGTCCAAATATCGGTCTGATTAACTCATTATCTGTTTATGCACAGACTAACGAGTACGGATTCTTAGAAACGCCTTACCGTGTTGTAGAAAACAACGCTGTAACAGATGAAATCCACTATCTGTCTGCAATTGAAGAAGGTAACTTCATCATTGCTCAGGCTAACTCCGTATTAGATGATGATGGCCACTTCGTAGAAGAATTAGTAACTTGCCGTCATAAAGGTGAGTCAAGTTTATTTAGTCGTGATCAAGTTCAGTACATGGACGTTTCAACTCAACAGGTTGTTTCTGTCGGTGCTTCACTGATCCCATTCCTTGAACACGATGACGCCAACCGTGCATTGATGGGTGCGAACATGCAACGTCAGGCTGTTCCTACACTTCGTGGTGATAAACCACTGGTAGGTACAGGTATGGAACGTGCTGTAGCGGTTGACTCCGGTGTTACTGCGGTAGCAAAACGTGGTGGTACTGTTCAGTATGTTGATGCTTCTCGTATCGTTATCAAAGTAAACGAAGATGAGACTTATGCTGGTGAAGCAGGCATTGATATTTACAGCTTAACTAAATATACCCGCTCTAACCAAAACACATGTATTAACCAAACACCTTGTGTTTCTTTAGGTGAACCTGTTGAACGTGGTGATGTACTTGCCGATGGTCCATCAACAGACCTTGGTGAACTTGCATTAGGTCAAAACATGCGTGTGGCATTTATGCCATGGAATGGTTATAACTACGAGGACTCCATCCTTGTATCTGAGCGTGTTGTTCAAGAAGACCGTTTCACAACTATCCATATTCAAGAACTTGCTTGTGTGTCTCGTGATACTAAGTTAGGGCCTGAAGAGATCACTGCAGATATTCCTAATGTTGGTGAAGCTGCGTTATCTAAACTGGATGAATCAGGTATCGTTTATATCGGTGCTGAAGTGAAAGGCGGTGATATTCTGGTAGGTAAAGTAACACCGAAAGGTGAAACTCAACTGACTCCAGAAGAGAAACTGCTACGTGCTATCTTCGGTGAAAAAGCATCTGATGTTAAAGATTCTTCTCTGCGTGTTCCTAACGGTGTGTCTGGTACAGTTATTGATGTACAAGTCTTCACCCGTGATGGCGTAGAAAAAGACAAACGTGCATTAGAAATCGAAGAATCGCAATTACGTGAAGTTAAAAAAGACTTAACAGAAGAGTTACGTATCTTTGAAGCGGGTCTTTTTGCACGTATTCGTGGCGTTCTGATTGCCGGCGGTATTGAAGCTGACAAATTAGATAAACTACCTCGTGAACGTTGGTTAGAACTGGGTCTTGCTGATGAAGAGAAGCAAAACCAGTTAGAACAATTAGCTGAACAGTATGATGAACTGAAAGCTGAATTCGCGAAGAAACTGGAAGCTAAGCGTCGTAAGATCACTCAAGGTGATGATTTAGCACCGGGTGTATTGAAGATTGTTAAGGTTTATCTGGCTGTTAAACGTCAGATCCAACCTGGTGATAAGATGGCGGGTCGTCATGGTAACAAGGGTGTTATCTCTAAGATTAACCCAATTGAAGACATGCCATACGATGAAAACGGTAATCCTGTTGACCTCGTACTGAACCCACTGGGTGTACCATCACGTATGAACATTGGTCAGATCCTTGAAACTCACTTGGGTATGGCTGCTAAAGGTATCGGTGATAAAATCAATGCGATGCTGAAACAGCAACAAGAAGTGGCTAAGTTACGTGAATTTATCCAGAAAGCTTATGATCTGGGTATGGCACCTCGTCAGAAAGTTGATTTGGACACCTTCAGTGATGAAGAAGTGTTACGTTTGGCTGAAAACCTGAAAAAAGGTATGCCAACTGCAACACCTGTGTTCGATGGTGCAGAAGAGATGGAAATTAAAGAGATGCTGAAATTAGCAGATCTTCCAACTTCTGGTCAGATTACACTTTTCGATGGTCGTACAGGTGAACAATTCGAACGTCCAGTAACTGTAGGTTACATGTACATGCTGAAACTGAACCACTTAGTTGATGACAAGATGCACGCCCGTTCTACCGGTTCGTACAGCTTAGTTACTCAGCAACCTCTTGGTGGTAAAGCACAGTTTGGTGGACAGCGTTTCGGGGAGATGGAAGTATGGGCACTGGAAGCATACGGTGCGGCTTACACGCTACAAGAAATGCTTACTGTTAAGTCGGATGACGTTAACGGTCGTACCAAAATGTACAAAAACATTGTTGATGGTAACCATCAGATGGAACCAGGTATGCCTGAGTCGTTCAACGTATTGTTGAAAGAGATCCGTTCACTGGGTATCAACATCGAATTGGAAGACGAATAACGTATTCCATGAAAGCAGACTGCTAAATATGGCAGTCTGCTAAACAGTGACTACACTGGTTTAAAGGGGTGAATGACAGGGGTCATTTGCCTGGCAGGTCTAACTCCGACAGGAGCCATTTCGTGAAAGACTTATTAAAGTTTCTGAAAGCGCAAACCAAGACCGAAGAGTTTGATGCGATCAAAATTGCTCTGGCATCACCTGATATGATCCGTTCATGGTCATTTGGTGAAGTTAAAAAGCCAGAAACAATTAACTACCGTACGTTCAAACCAGAACGTGACGGCCTTTTCTGTGCCCGTATTTTCGGACCAGTAAAAGATTACGAATGTTTGTGTGGTAAATACAAACGTTTAAAACACCGTGGTGTTATCTGTGAGAAGTGTGGCGTTGAAGTCACACAAACTAAAGTTCGTCGTGAACGTATGGGTCACATCGAATTAGCTTCTCCAGTGGCGCACATCTGGTTCTTGAAATCACTGCCGTCCCGTATCGGTCTGCTGTTGGATATGCCACTGCGCGATATTGAACGTGTACTGTATTTTGAATCTTATGTTGTTGTTGAAGGTGGTATGACCAGCCTTGAACGTGGCCAAATCTTAACAGAAGAGCAATACCTCGATGCATTAGAAGAATTCGGTGATGAATTTGATGCGAAGATGGGTGCTGAAGCTGTTCAGAACTTGTTACAGAGCATGGATCTGGAACAAGAGTGTGAAACGCTGCGTGAAGAGTTAAATGAGACTAACTCTGAAACTAAACGTAAGAAACTGACTAAACGTATCAAGTTACTTGAAGCATTCATGCAATCAGGCAATAAACCTGAGTGGATGATCTTAACTGTACTGCCAGTGTTACCACCAGACTTACGTCCACTGGTTCCACTTGATGGTGGTCGTTTTGCGACTTCTGACTTGAACGATTTATATCGTCGCGTTATCAACCGTAATAACCGTTTAAAACGCCTGCTAGATTTAGCAGCTCCAGACATTATCGTACGTAACGAAAAACGTATGTTACAAGAGTCTGTTGATGCGTTATTAGATAACGGTCGTCGCGGTCGTGCAATTACAGGCTCTAACAAACGTCCTCTGAAATCTTTGGCTGATATGATCAAAGGTAAACAAGGTCGTTTCCGTCAAAACCTGTTAGGTAAACGTGTTGACTATTCTGGTCGTTCTGTAATCACCGTTGGTCCATACCTGCGTCTGCATCAGTGTGGTCTGCCGAAAAAAATGGCACTTGAATTATTCAAACCATTTATTTACGGAAAACTGGAAACCCGTGGTTTAGCGACAACAATTAAAGCCGCTAAAAAAATGGTTGAGCGTGAAGAAGCGGTAGTTTGGGATATCTTAGATGAAGTTATCCGTGAACACCCAGTTATGCTAAACCGTGCACCGACACTTCACCGTTTAGGTATACAGGCGTTTGAACCAATCCTGATTGAAGGTAAAGCTATTCAGTTACACCCACTCGTTTGTGCGGCATATAACGCCGACTTCGATGGTGACCAAATGGCGGTTCACGTTCCATTGACATTAGAAGCGCAGTTAGAAGCTCGCGCGTTGATGATGTCAACTAACAATATTCTGTCTCCAGCAAGTGGTGACCCAATTATCGTTCCTTCACAGGACGTGGTATTAGGTCTTTACTACATGACTCGTGATTGCATCAATGCCAAAGGTGAAGGCATGGTGTTAAGTGGTCCAAAAGAAGCTGAACGCGTTTATCGCGCAGGTTTAGCCTCTTTACACGCGCGTGTTAAAGTACGTATCACTGAAGAGATCAAAGATGGCGAAGGTAATATCACCACTGAAACTAGCTTAAAAGACACTACAGTTGGTCGTGCTATTTTATGGATGATTGTACCAAAAGGCCTACCTTACGCACTGGTTAACCAACCATTAGGTAAAAAAGCTATTTCTAAAATGCTGAATACCTGCTACCGCGTAATGGGCTTAAAGCCAACAGTTATTTTTGCTGACCAAATCATGTATACCGGTTTTGCTTACGCAGCACGTTCTGGTGCTTCAGTAGGTATCGATGACATGGTTATCCCTGCGAAAAAAGCAGAGATCATTGCCGAGGCAGAAGCAGAAGTTGCAGAAATTCAGGAACAGTTCCAATCCGGTCTGGTAACAGCGGGTGAACGTTACAACAAAGTCATCGATATTTGGGCTGCTGCGAATGAACGCGTCGCTAAAGCGATGATGGAAAATCTGTCTACAGAAACTGTGATCAACCGTGATGGTGAAGAAGAACAACAAGTTTCCTTCAACAGCATCTTTATGATGGCTGACTCCGGTGCTCGTGGTTCTGCAGCTCAGATCCGTCAGTTAGCGGGTATGCGTGGTCTGATGGCTAAGCCAGATGGCTCCATTATCGAAACCCCAATCACTGCGAACTTCCGTGAAGGTCTGAACGTACTCCAGTACTTCATCTCAACCCACGGTGCTCGTAAAGGTTTGGCGGATACCGCACTGAAAACAGCAAACTCCGGTTACTTGACTCGTCGTTTAGTTGACGTTGCACAAGACCTTGTCGTAACAGAAAGCGACTGTGGTACAACCGAAGGTGTAATGATGACTCCGGTCATTGAAGGTGGAGATGTTAAAGAGCCACTGCGTGAGCGTGTATTAGGACGGGTAACGGCAGAA
Organism: Proteus sp. G3927; assembly: GCF_963894685.1. Taxonomy (NCBI): domain Bacteria; kingdom Pseudomonadati; phylum Pseudomonadota; class Gammaproteobacteria; order Enterobacterales; family Morganellaceae; genus Proteus; species Proteus sp. G3927. The sequence goes on from NZ_CAWQGX010000023.1 coordinate 11,963, forward strand.
GATATCCTGAAACCAGGTACTGCAGATATCCTTGTTCCACGTAATACGCTGTTAAACGAAAAACTGTGTGATCTGTTAGAAGAAAACTCAGTAGACAGCGTTAAAGTTCGTTCAGTTGTAACCTGTGACACAGACTTTGGTGTATGTGCTAAATGTTATGGTCGTGACCTTGCTCGTGGTCATATCATCAACAAAGGTGAAGCTATCGGTGTTATCGCAGCACAGTCAATCGGTGAGCCTGGTACACAGTTAACGATGCGTACGTTCCACATCGGTGGTGCGGCATCCCGTGCGGCAGCAGAATCAAGCATTCAGGTACGTAATAAAGGTACTCTGAAATTGATCAATGCGAAATTTATCACCAACACTGCTGGTAAGTTAGTGATTACTTCTCGTAATACAGAATTACGTCTGATTGACGAATTCGGTCGTACGAAAGAAAGCTATAAAGTACCTTACGGTGCTCAATTATCGAAAGGTGATGGCGAAGCTGTCAACGGTGGCGAAACAGTTGCTAACTGGGATCCACATACCATGCCTGTGGTGAGTGAGGTTTCTGGTATTATCCGTTTTGCTGATATGGTTGATGGTCAAACCATTACTCGTCAAACGGATGAATTAACCGGTCTTTCTTCACTGGTTGTTCTGGATACTGCAGAGCGTACTGGTAGCGGTAAAGATTTACGTCCAGCATTGCGCATCACCGATGCACAAGGTAATGATGTATTAATCCCGAATACAGATATGCCGGCACAGTACTTCCTGCCAGGTAAAGCTATCGTTCAATTAGATGATGGTGTTGCTATTAATGCGGGTGATACGTTAGCACGTATTCCTCAAGAATCTGGTGGTACTAAAGATATTACCGGTGGTCTACCACGCGTTGCTGACTTGTTTGAAGCTCGTCGTCCGAAAGAGCCTGCAATCCTTGCTGAAATCAGCGGTATTGTTTCTTTCGGTAAAGAAACGAAAGGTAAACGTCGCTTAGTTATTTCTCCATTAGATGGCAGCGATGCATACGAAGAGATGATCCCTAAATGGCGTCAACTTAACGTATTTGAAGGTGAGGTTGTGGAACGCGGTGATGTTATCTCCGATGGTCCAGAATCACCACATGACATTCTGCGCTTACGTGGTGTTCATGCGGTTACTCGCTATATCACTAATGAAGTACAGGAAGTTTACCGTTTACAAGGGGTTAAGATTAACGATAAACACATCGAAGTTATCGTTCGTCAGATGCTACGTAAAGTGACTATCGAAAATGCCGGTAGTTCTGAATTCCTTGAAGGTGAACAAGTTGAATACGCTCGTGTTAAAGTTTCGAACCGTATTTTAGAGGAAGAAGGTAAAGTACCAGCAACATACTCTCGTGACCTATTAGGTATTACGAAAGCATCACTGGCTACTGAGTCTTTCATCTCTGCGGCATCGTTCCAAGAAACAACACGCGTACTGACTGAAGCTGCTGTTGCAGGTAAACGTGACGAATTACGTGGTTTAAAAGAAAACGTTATTGTGGGTCGTCTGATCCCTGCAGGTACTGGTTTTGCGTACCATCAGGATCGTATCCAACGTCGTCAACAACAACTGCCAACGGATGAAACTGAAGCAACAATTAGTGCAGATGAAGCTTCTGCTAACTTAGCAGAATTGCTGAATGCGGGTTTCGGCGGTTCATCAAATAACTAATTGATACTGCATTAGTTATTAAATATAAATACCCTCGATAGTTATCGAGGGTATTTTTTTGCTCTTTTTATACTTGTATAGGTAAGTTAAATAATTAAGTTTATATTTTTCAGACATTTATGATAAATTTTTACTAAGTAAAAGGTCATTTTTTTCTGTAAGCTGGCGGTCCACATTTAGCACGGAGTCAGCGATGAATAAACCTCTTTTAATTTCTTCTCATGATGCTGCATTCAAACGCTTCATGATGAATATTAGTAATGCTAAGGATTTCTTTTTTATCCATTTATCAGACGAATTAAAAAGCTATTGTGATTTTTCAACTTTAAAGCTACAAAATTCCTCTTTTATCGATATTAAATTACGTTCTCGTATGTCAGATATTCTCTACTCAGTGAAAACCAAAAAGGGGAATATCTCAATTTATTTCTTAATTGAGCACCAATCTCGACCAGATAAAATGATCGCTTGGCGTATGATGCACTATGCGTTTTGCACGATGAATCAGCATCTACAGCAAGGTTACACATCTTTGCCGTTGGTTGTTCCTATCTTGTTTTATCATGGCAAACGCAAACCTTATCCTTTTTCTGTCAATTGGTTAGATTGTTTTCCGCTTTCTACATTGGCAAATCAACTCTATCTTAATAATTTTGCATTAATTGATTTGAATTCAATTGATGATGAAATTTTATTAACACATAGAAAAGCCGCTGTAATGGAAATTGCAATGAAACATGTGAACAGTTGCGATGATCTTGATAAGTTAGCGATGCTTCTCTCAAAAGCGATAAATCAGAAAAACTGCAGTGATGAAGACACTATCGCTGTTGTACAATATTTATTCTCAATTATGGACGCGGCGGATTTTGAATCCATCATAAATAAGATAGCTGAACAAGTAGATAACCATAGAGAGACGATTATGAATATTGCATGGCGGTTAGAAAATAAAGGATTTAAATTAGGAAAAATGGAGGGGATAGAGATAGGTAAAAATGAAGGTATAGAGATAGGTAAAAACGAAGGTATAGAGATAGGTAAAAACGAAGGTATAGAAATAGGTAAAAAGATAGTACAAATACAATTAGCAAAAAACTTATTAAAAGAAAATGTTGAGTTGGAATTTATTGAACGAATAACTGGTTTAAGTATACAAGAACTTAAAATATTGCTTTTAACTTAATGAAATAGTTAGTTAACTTAATCTTTTTAAGAAAAATTTATTGTTATATCTAACGTATTGATATTATTTTTAATTATTTATTACTATGTGTTATGTAATAAAACCGCGATTATATTTATTAAAAAAAATAAATTAAAACGCGGTATTATTTTATCTCTATTAACGACCTAAATAGTTATCCCAATCTTTCCATACAGGCTGTAATCCTCGTGTTTTGAGGGCATTAATTACATCACTGACATGACGATTATCATTAGGTGAAAATTGCTCTAACTCCTCATGACTATCAGAATAACCACCGGGCTGAGTTTTAGAGCCAGCGCTGATATTATTGATGGCTAAAGGTACTGTATTATCGCGAAAGTAAGGCGATTCACGTGTTGAAAGGGAAAGCTCAACATCGGGGGCTAAAATACGAAAAGCACAAATCAACTGAACTAATTCTGCTTCACTCATTACCGATGCAGGATTAAGCCCACCAGCACATGGGCGTAGACGAGGAAAGGAGATAGAGTAACGACTTTTCCAGTAACGTTTTTGTAAAAATAGCAGATGCTCAGCCACCATATAACAATCGGTACGCCATCTGTCAGATAAACCAATTAGTGCACCTAAACCAATTTTATCAATGCCGGCTTGCCCTAATCTATCAGGGGTTTGTAACCGCCAATGAAAATCTTGTTTTTTTCCTCTTAGATGATGCAACTGATAAGTGGGTTCATGATAGGTTTCTTGATAAACCATTACACCATCAATACCGAGCGTTTTTAATTCAGCGTACTCATTTGTCGCCAGAGGTTGTACTTCCATCATTAATAAACTGAACTGCTGGCGAATAAGCGGTATATATTGACGGAAATAATCCATACCAACTTTTCTTTGATGCTCTCCTGTAACGAGTAGCAGGCTATCAAAACCTAATTGCCGAATGCTATGACATTCAGCAAGGATTTCGTCTTCATTTAATGTTTTGCGCTTGATGGCATTACTCATTGAAAAACCACAATAAGTGCAATCATTAGCACATAAATTAGAGAGGTATAGTGGAACATATAAACCGACAACATTACCAAAACGTTGTCGAGTTAGTTGCTGGGCTCGTTGTGCCATTGGTTCTAAATAATGTCGGCCAGCTGGGGAGATCAGCGCCATAAAATCATCAAGAGTTAAAGTATGATGAGATAAAGCAGTTTCAACATCTTCACAAGTTTTACTATTCAGTCTTAACGTGATGTCATCCCAATCTAATTGTTGCCAATAATCAGAAAATGTTTTCATTAGAAAGCCTCTAAATATTGGGTTAATGGGCTAGAGGCTTGTGCTTGCATATGTGTTATTGCAGTCGGTACAGCCAGTCCAGATTGTCGAGTAAGCTCTCCAGCATCAATTGCAGCTTTAAAAGCTTGAGCCATTAAAACTGGATTTTTAGCTACGGCTATGGCGGTATTGACGAGTACAGCATCCGCACCCAATTCTAAAGCTTCAAGAGCATGGCTTGGTGCGCCAATACCAGCGTCAACAACAACGGGTATTGAGGTTTGTTCAATAATAATCCGCAAAAAATCGCGAGTTTGTAAACCCTGATTGGAACCAATAGGTGAACCTAACGGCATTACAGCTGCGCATCCTACCTCTTCTAAGCGACGGCATAATACCGGATCAGCACTGCAATAAGGTAAAACCACAAAACCTTCTTTAACGAGAAGTTCAGCCGCCTTAAGTGTTTCTATTGGATCTGGAAGTAGGTATTTGGTATCAGGATGAATTTCTAATTTGATCCAATGGGTATCAAAGGCCTCTTTTGCTAATCGTGCAGCAAAAACGGCTTCTTGTGCTGTTTTTGCACCAGAAGTATTAGGTAATAATTTTACCCCTAATGATTTAAGAGGGGCGATTAGATCATCATTGCCATTTTTTAAATCAACACGCTTCATTGCCATTGTGACTAATTGGCTACCAGAGGCTTTAATGGCTTCAGCCATGAGTGTTGGTGTCGCAAATTTACCTGTACCAGTAAATAACCTTGATGTGAATGTAGTATCAGCAATTTTCAACATATCAGCCTCCCGCAATTGCTTGAAAGAGAAGAATTGTGTCACCCTCATTGATCATTTGTGTATTCCAGTTTTCACGCGGAATAATGATGTCGTTGATAGCGAGTGCCACCCCCATAGAGGGTTGTTTTAACTCAATAAGGAGCTGGCTTATCGTGACAGGCATATCCAGAGAATAACGTTCGTCATTTACGGTAATATTCATGCTAACCCTCGACAAACAGGACAGTTTTTTGATGGTGTTAAGCGCAAGGTGCTCCAATTTTGTTTTCTACCATCGAACAGACGTAGTTTTCCACTTAACGTACTTGGTAAACCTGCAAGTAACTTAATTGCTTCAAGTGCCTGCAGAGTACCAATGACCCCTACAACGGGGCCTAGAATTCCAGCTGTTTGGCAATTGCGTTGTGGCTCTTTGTTATCAGGATAGAGACAGTGGTAACAACCATGCATAAAAGGGGGCTCAAACACGATCAACTGACCACTAAATCCAACGGCACTGCCACTAATAAGCGGTATTTGTTGTTTAACACAGATACGATTGATTGCTTGGCGAGTGCTCATGTTATCAGTGCAATCTAAAACTAAATCGATGTTTTGAAGCAACGTAGAGAGAAAATCATCATTAACACGTTGTTTATAGGTGGTGATTTTAATGTCAGGATTTAAGGCAAGTAGAGCCTGTTTGGCGATGTCTGATTTTGCATCCGGGATATCTTGAGTGCGATAGAGAATTTGACGCTGTAAATTCGAGACATGCAAATTATCATCATCGACTAAAATAAGTTCACCCACTCCTGCACCTGCTAGATAAAGTGATGCTGGAGAGCCTAACCCACCTAAGCCAATAATTAATACTCTGGCTTGCTGTATTTTGGTTTGCCCTTCTAAGCCTATATCTTCTAACATCACTTGTCGGCTATAACGCATAAAATCATTATCATTTAGCATGATGGTTTTCCCTCTACTAATTCTAATAATTTAAGTGTTACCTGTTGCCAGTCTGATGCCTTTGTTATTGCACTCACTAAAGCAACTCCACCAACGCCAGTTGCTACGACATCAGAGACTTTTTCTAGAGAGATCCCGCCAATAGCAACGGTTGGAAAATCATGAGTTTGTTCTACTTGATGTTTGAGTGCTCTTAAACCTTGTGGCTTTGATGGCATATCTTTCGTCGTCGTTGGAAATATATGCCCTAAAGCAATATAAGAGGGAAGTAACCTTTTTGCTCTTTGTAGTTCAGTGTCATTATGGGTGGAAATACCAAGACATAAACCTGACTGTTTAATAGCATCAAGATCGGCAATGTCGAGATCTTCTTGTCCAAGATGAACACCATAAGCGTGATGTTTAATGGCGAGTTGCCAATAATCATTGATAAATAATCTTGCGTTATACTCACGGCCTAATTTGATTGCAGTGATTATATCTTGTTCAACATCTTTGGGCTGTTTATCTTTGATGCGTAATTGGATCGTTGTTACACCTATTTTCAACAGGCGCTCAATCCATTCAATAGAATCGACAACAGGGTAAAGCCCCAACTTTTTTTCGGTTGGGGCAAAAGCCGAATTAGAGGATCTGTTCATTATCAGCTACCTCGGAACTGGCTATTTCTGCACTGTGGTATAGTTCGCTACCATGGGCTTTAAAGGCTTGTGACATTTGCTCCATACCTGCTGCATAATCACGCACTTCTTGTGTTATCTTCATTGAGCAGAATTTAGGTCCACACATAGAGCAGAAGTGAGCGACTTTCCCCGATGCTTGAGGTAAGGTTTCATCGTGATATTGACGGGCAGTTTCAGGATCAAGTGCTAGATTAAATTGATCTTCCCATCGAAACTCAAAACGGGCTTTAGACATGGCGTTATCACGAATTTGAGCGCCGGGATGTCCTTTGGCAAGATCAGCAGCATGGGCGGCGATTTTATAAGTAATAAGACCTTGTTTCACATCTTCTTTATTGGGGAGTCCGAGATGCTCTTTCGGAGTGACGTAACAGAGCATGGCACAGCCAAACCAGCCAATCATTGCAGCGCCAATACCGGAAGTAAAATGATCGTAGCCAGGTGCTATATCAGTTGTTAGAGGGCCTAATGTATAGAAGGGGGCTTCATGACAATGCTCTAGTTCTTCCGTCATATTGCGACGTATCATCTGCATTGGTACATGACCTGGGCCTTCAATCATGACTTGTACATCATATTCCCAAGCAATCTTTGTTAATTCACCCAAGGTATGTAATTCAGCGAACTGTGCTTCATCGTTAGCATCTTGGATAGAGCCAGGTCTTAGACCATCACCTAATGATAATGAAACATCATAAGCGGTGCAGATTTCACAAATCTCCCGGAAGTGGGTATAGAGGAAATTCTCTTTATGGTGTGATAAACACCACTTTGCCATAATCGATCCACCACGAGAGACAATGCCCGTTAAACGTTTTGCGGTCATAGGAACATAGCGTAATAGGACACCTGCATGGATAGTGAAGTAATCTACCCCTTGTTCCGCTTGTTCTAATAAAGTATCACGGAACATTTCCCAAGTGAGATCTTCTGCAATACCGTTAACTTTTTCGAGAGCTTGATAAATAGGAACAGTACCAATAGGGACTGGGCTATTACGGATGATCCATTCACGTGTTTCGTGGATATAACGTCCAGTTGACAGATCCATCACCGTATCGGCCCCCCAACGTGTTGACCAAATCAGTTTTTCTACTTCTTCTTCGATAGATGAGGTAACCGAAGAGTTGCCGATATTAGCATTCACCTTAACTAAGAAATTACGGCCAATAATCATCGGCTCAGATTCTGGGTGATTAATATTGGCAGGAATAATGGCACGGCCGGCGGCAACTTCTTGGCGTACAAACTCAGGCGTAATATTGTCAGGTAAATGTGCACCAAAGCTAAATCCGGCATGTTGTTGGCGTAATACTTCGCTACGAATACGTTCTCGCCCCATATTTTCTCGAATGGCAATAAATTCCATTTCTGGCGTAATAATACCTTTGCGAGCGTAATGTAATTGCGTCACTCTCTTATTATTTAGCGCTTTTCTAGGGCTGGGTTTTAACGGAAAGCGTAGATGTTCTAATCCTGCATCAGTAAGGCGTTGTTGAGTGAAATCAGAACTTAAGTGTGAAAGAGGTTCGGTATCATTACGCGCATCAATCCATGGTTGGCGAATTTTTTTTAAGCCAAGATTAACGTCAAGTTGAGAAGTTGGATCACCATAAGGCCCTGAAGTGTCATAGACTGGAATAGGTTCATTCTCTTCAAAAATAGGATCTTCTTTTGAGCCACCGATTAGGGTCTTATCAAGTTGGATCTCACGCATTGGCACTTGAATATCTGAACGAGTACCAGTGATGTAAATACGTTTTGAATTGGGAAAATTAATACCTTGAATAGTGCTAATAAAGGATTGCGCTGCATCGCGTTGTTCTTTACGTGGGCGCTGTTTATTCGCAGTGGGCGAAACATCTTTAATAGAGATAGTTTGATTTTTGGACATAGCATTTCCTAATAAATATCAATCAAGCACAAGGCTTGTCGGGTGAATATTGAGAAAAATGCTTGTCTGGAGGCCGCAGGGAGTATCGACAGATAAGAGTGTAAAAAATAGACACAATGAAGCTATCTAAAGGTCGAATGACTCTTGTTCCCTTCGCGGGTATTAGCCCGATCAGGTTCCGCGGATCCCGAATTAACGGTCTCAGCCTGTGTTAAAAATAGCCTTATAAACACTAGGCACTCCGACAAGAATGCCCACAGTATATTAAAGATCTTAAAAACTACAAGCCCGATAATGATTATTTATTTAACTGCCAGTAGCACTGTTGCCATTCTTTTTCTGTTGCTATTTGGCTTAATCTTTCATCGGCGTTAATGGTGATAACCTCATTTGCTTGATAGCATAAAGGGAGATCGTTGGCTGAGTCAGTATAGAAATAAATATAAGAATTATTAATGTTGTTTTGTTCTTTCCACTGATTGAGTCGAGTGACTTTACCCTCTCTAAAGGTAGGAATACCCTCAATATGGCCTGTATAATGATTATTTTTTATCTGCATATCAATGCCCATAGAAATATCTGCATTAAGTTGTTTTGCAATCGCATGTACCAGAAAAGACATAGTTGCAGAGATAATGATAACGGGGATATTTTGTTGTCGGTATAGGTTTATGGTATTAATGCCTTGGGGATAGAGCAATGGCTTGATTATGGTATGAGTAAAATCAGTAACCCATTGATTTATTTCTTCGATGCCATACTGATTAAAATAAGATAAATGTTGGTGTAAGTACTTATTTATATTGAGCCTTTCTGCGTAATAGTCAGCGATCATTTGTTTATCTAAAGCTAAAAAAGCAGGATCAGTGACTCTCTTTTTCTCCCGCAAGTAATTTGTCCATAAACAGCTAGAATCTCCGGCTAACAGTGTTTCATCTAAATCAAAAATAGCGATCTTATGTTTCGTTATATTTGTCATTCGAGTGAACCTTATTTATAAATATAATTTATATTTTTACCATGGAGTATAGATGAATTTTGGCGTGGCGACATAATTCATTGAGCGGCTCTTGTGAAAGAGAGTATCCTCTATTGTATATCATTAACTAAGATAGAATTATTACTATGCATTTATATACGCTAACAGGTGGTGAAAAAGGCTGGTGGACAGTCAGCCTAGGCGGCCGAGTTTGGTTACCCAAAGGTGAACTTCCATTTGGTTTAGCAACAGATTGGGGACTTGTGGGTAAACAAGCCAAAATTGTTGGGGAATGGCAAGGAGAAAATGTCTGGCTGATTTATGACAAAATGGAAAGCGATATGTGTTCACCAAGGCTTATCGCATCTCAAGATGAAAAGTTATTTAAATTAGTCGGTCGTGGTGTTCAACTTGCTGAATTTTATCGTTCTCATCGGTTTTGTGGCTATTGTGGGGCTAAAATGCGCCATAGTGAGAGTGAATGGGCATGTTTATGTGATAACTGTCATGAGCGTTATTACCCACAAATAGCACCTTGTATTATTGTTGGTATTCGTAATAAAGATAAAATTCTATTAGCACACCACGTTAGGCATAAACATTCACCACTCTACACCGTTTTAGCTGGTTTTGTTGAAGTAGGGGAAAGCTTAGAAGATGCGGTAGCTCGCGAAGTTTTTGAAGAAAGTCATATTCATATTCGCAATATTCGTTATGTTTCTTCACAACCATGGCCTTTCCCTCATTCTCTTATGATGGGTTTTCTTGCCGATTATGCAGGGGGAGAATTACGACATGATCCTTCGGAATTAATCAGTGCAGCATGGTATCGCTATGATGAGTTACCACAAATACCACCTTCTGATACTATTGCGCGACGTTTAATAGAAGATACGATAGCGAATATTAGACAAGATGAAGAAAATAGCTAAATAAAGGTGTTGTCTGCCAACTGTTATTTTTCCAACATGTTACACTACACGCTATTTTGCGGCCCTATTACTATTAATGGAGTTAGACATGAGTGAGTTGAAAAACGACCGCTATTTACGTGCGCTGTTGCGCCAACCTGTTGATGTCACCCCTGTTTGGATGATGCGTCAGGCAGGCAGATACCTTCCTGAATACAAGGAAACACGAGCACAGGCGGGAGACTTCATCTCATTGTGCAAAAATACCGAATTGGCATGCGAAGTTACCTTACAGCCTTTAAGACGTTTTCCTTTAGATGCCGCTATCCTATTTTCTGATATTTTAACTATCCCTGATGCGATGGGATTAGGTCTGTATTTTGAAACAGGGGAAGGTCCTCGTTTTAAAACACCGATAAATAGCCTTGATGATATAAAAAAATTACCTATTCCTGATCCGGAAGATGAACTAGGTTATGTCATGAATGCGGTACGTGCTATTCGTCATGCATTGCAAGGTAATGTGCCATTAATTGGTTTTTCAGGTAGTCCATGGACACTAGCTACTTATATGATTGAAGGTGGAAGTAGTAAGGCGTTCACAAAAATTAAAAAAATGATGTATAGCGAGCCACAAGCTCTGCATCTATTACTGGATAAACTGGCGGATAGCGTTATCCTTTATTTGAATGCTCAGATTAAAGCAGGGGCACAATCCATCATGATCTTCGATACATGGGGAGGTGTGCTAACAGGACGCGATTATCAATTGTTCTCATTACAATACATGCATAAGATTGTTGATGGTCTTATTCGTGAGAATGAGGGCAGAAAAGTTCCGGTCACCTTATTTACTAAAGGTGGTGGGCGTTGGTTAGAAGCGATGGCAGCCACAGGTTGTGATGCATTAGGACTTGATTGGACGATTGATATCGAAGATGCTCGCCGTCGAGTCGGTGATAAGGTTGCCTTACAAGGTAATATGGATCCTTCTATGTTGTATGCGCCACCAGCAAGAATAGAACAAGAAGTCGCTACGATTTTAGCTGGCTTTGGCAAAGGTACTGGTCATGTCTTTAATCTTGGGCACGGTATTCATCAAGATGTTCCACCAGCGCATGCTGGAGCATTTATTGATGCGGTTCACCGTCTATCGAAGCCTTATCATCAGGATAATGATTAATACTCAGCAATTACGTCAAGAGCAGACAGAGAAAGCTCAACAGATTATCTTAACCGACCAATTTATGGCACCAACTTATATTGCAGGTGCTGATGTCGGATTTGAAAATAGCGGTGCGGTCACTCGTGCCGCTATTGTTGTTATGCATTATCCCTCCTTTGAAATTGTTGAATATCAAATAGCCCGTATTGCAACATTACTACCTTATATTCCCGGACTCCTTTCATTCCGTGAGTGTCCCGCGTTATTAGAAGCTTGGCAGGGCATTAAGCAAAAACCGCAACTTGTTTTTGTTGATGGTCAAGGGATCGCACATCCTAGACGGTTAGGGGTGGCAAGTCATTTTGGGCTCTTAGCCGATATTCCAACCATCGGTGTGGCAAAAAGTCGTTTATGTGGTGATGATAAAAAATTAGACGACGATGTAGGAAGTACGGAAAAATTAATGGATAAGGATGAGCAGTTAGGTTGGATTTATCGTAGTAAAAAAAGATGTAAACCTTTATATATTTCTCCAGGCTATAAAGTGAGTATGGAGAGTGCATTAGCGTGGGTAAAACGCTGTATAAATGGATATCGATTACCTGAACCGACTCGTTGGGCCGATGGTATTGCCTCAAATAGGCGATTATTTGAGCAATTGAATAAGAATAAGCTCTAAATCGGCGGTAAATATGTGGATATTTTCAATTTTCAGGTAAACTGCGGCTAAGTTAAGAAAATGAGTAATCACTAATGTTGAAGAACCCGATCCATTTACGTTTAGAAAAGCTTGAAAGTTGGCAACACTTAACGTTTATGGCGTGCCTGTGTGAGAGAATGTATCCAAATTATCAGGTATTTTGTCGCGAAACAGGATTTACTGATCCAACCCTGTATCGTCGTATTCTCGATCTAGTTTGGGAAACTTTAACGGTAAAAGATGCGAAGGTGAATTTTGATTCTCAATTAGAGAAATTAGAAGAAGCTATTCCTGATGCATCACAGTTTGATATTTATGGTGTCTATCCTGCAATCGACGCCTGTGTGGCACTGAGTGAGCTTATTCATTCTCGTTTAAGTGGTGAGTCACTCAGTCATGCTATTGAAGTGAGCAAAATTTCGGTTGGAACTGTTGCTACACTTGAAATGACACAAGCAGAAAGAGAAATGTCTGAAGAAGAATTAAAATCTCTTGCTGCGGTCACTGAAGAGTTCGATATTCAATGGGAAATTTATCGCCTACTTGTTGAGTGCGAAGAAAGAGATATTGAACTAATAAAAGGTCTGCGTACAGACCTGCGCGAATCTGGAATGAGCAATATCGGTATAGAATTAACGCACTAAATCAGAAAAACGTGATTTAGTGCTTGAAAAGCGACGTTTAAAGACTTCACATTACCCCCGTGTATGTTCTACATTGGGTACGAAAAGAAGTGGCTCAGGTGTTTTGCTTAACTGACTCTCTAAAAAAGATGAATTAAGTTTTTTCACCAGATGTTTTTCAAACGATAAAACATACTTTAAGGACTATTTTATGAACAAAGCTGAATTAACCGAATCAGTTGCTGAAAAAGCGGATCTGACAAAAACTCAGGCAAAAGCTGCTATTGAAGCGTTTATCGACTCAGTAACAGGTGCTCTGAAAGAAGGTGATTCTGTCCAGTTAGTTGGTTTCGGTACATTCAAAGTGAATCACCGTGCAGAGCGTACTGGTCGTAACCCTCAAACTGGCAAAGAAATTAAAATTGCAGCAGCTAACGTTCCTGCATTTACTGCCGGTAAAGCACTGAAAGACGCAGTAAAATAATTCCTTTGAACGGAATGAACAATAGAGGGGGAGTTGCTCCCCTTTTGTTGAGACGACAGGGGCTGTTAGCAATAGGGTTCTCTTTTTTGCTCAGCGCCTGCTCTTCTTCTCCACAACTACCCGAATTTTCTGCAACGGGCTATATTGCAGATGAAGGGGTTGTGCGGCTTTGGCGTTTAAATAACAAAACATCAGAGCCTCAAGTGATTATGAGTGTCTATAGCTTTTATCAAAAGCCTGAAACTGTTGTCACTTTTTATGAGTACCGCCAAAATAGATTATGGCAAATTCGCAGTGAAATCGTTAATCCCTCCCATCCTTCCTCTTGGCATTTACGTTTAAATAAACGTGGCGAAGTTATCTTTATGCAACAAGAGTATCAAGGACAAAAGCGCCCATTAACAGAAGATGAACGTTTAAAAATGGTATTTGCAGCCAGTCGAGAACGAGAGATCAGTAAGGCATTGGCAATAGGTCAGGTAAAGTTAGTTCAAGGAACCTGGTATCAAGATACATTGACAACATGTGCGGGTGAAAAAGTGAATGTATCATTTGAAGCACCAGAACAACGTTGGCTAAAACGTAGAACACAGCATCTAACTCGTCCCGCTTATGTTGCTTGGCTGGATTCCCCCGAAGGTAACCAGTTGTTAATGGTTGCAGAACACGATTTTTGTAAATGGGAACCAACAAAAGAGAGTTTGTGATCACTCCCTTTTGCTGTTTTAACTTACTTTTTTAAACGCGCAATGGCACGATAGCCGATATCATGGCGATAGAAACAGCCATACCAGTGAATACTTTTGGCTAAAGCATAGGCATTATTTTGAGCTTGTTCGATATCTTCCCCTAAAGCAGTTGCACATAATACTCGGCCTCCTGCTGTAACAACTTCACCTTGAGCCGTTAATTTTGTTCCTGCTTGAAATACCTTAGCTGTTGAAGAAGATGTTGCTGTTAGTCCCTCAATAATATCATTTTGGCGGTAGTTATCAGGATAGCCACCGGCGGCCATTACAACACCTAAAGCGGGGCGGGGATCCCAAATGGAGTCTTTACCGGCTAGTTCGCCTTTTGCACCCGCTAAACAGAGATCAACTAAGTCTGATTGCATGCGCATCATAATAGGTTGCGTTTCCGGATCGCCAAAACGGCAGTTAAACTCAATGACTTTGGCAATACCTTGCTTATCAATCATTAAGCCTGCATAAAGAAAACCTTGATAGCGATGTCCTTCGGCAGCCATGCCTTTGACAGTTGGATAAATGATGTTATCCATGACTTGCTGGTGGATTTCAGGAGTAACAACCGGTGCAGGAGAATAAGCCCCCATTCCGCCGGTGTTTGGGCCTGAGTCACCATCACCGACGCGCTTATGATCTTGACTTGTTGCCATTGGAAGTACATTTTCACCATCCACCATAACAATAAAACTGGCTTCTTCTCCATCAAGAAATTCTTCAATAACAATACGGTGTCCTGCATCACCAAAAGCATTACCTGCTAACATATCTTTTATCGCATTTTCTGCTTCGGTATGTGTCATGGCAACAATGACACCTTTACCCGCAGCTAGGCCATCCGCTTTAATCACAATAGGTGTGCCCACTTTATGGAGATATTCAAGTGCAGGCGCTATTTCAGTAAAGTTTTGATAAGCTGCTGTTGGGATATGATGGCGGGCTAAAAAATCTTTTGTAAATGCTTTCGAACCTTCTAGTTGTGCCGCACCTTTGGTGGGGCCAAAAATCATCAGTCCCGCTTGTTTGAACGCATCTACTACACCAATTACCAATGGTGCCTCAGGCCCCACAATGGTTAAATCAATGTGATTTTGTTGGGCAAATGCAACTAATGCGGCAATATCAGTGGCACTAATATCGACGTTTTGTACGCCATGTTCTAATGCTGTTCCTGCATTACCGGGGGCAACAAACACTTGGGTTGCTAAAGGCGATTGCGCTGCTTTCCAAGCTAGTGCATGTTCACGACCACCATTACCAATGATTAAAATTTTCATAGCAATCCCTTATTAATGGCGGAAATGACGCATGTTAGTAAAAATCATCGCGATATTGTGTTCATTAGCTGCAGCAATTACTTCATCATCACGAATAGAACCACCTGGCTGAATAACACAAGTTACACCGGCCATAGCTGCCGCATCAATACCATCTCTAAAGGGAAAGAATGCATCAGATGCCATGGCGCAACCT
>NZ_CAWQGX010000024.1:0-212670 GCF_963894685.1 Proteus sp. G3927
ATTGTCATTGAGGACTTAAAGGTCAGTAACATGTCTAAATCGGCAAAAGGTACGACAGAACGGTATGGACGGAACGTAAAAGCTAAATCTGGTTTAAACCGCTCAATACTGGAGCAGGGCTGGTATGAAATGCGCCGTCAGCTTGAGTACAAGCAGCTCTGGCGAGGAGGTCAGGTACTGGCAATACCCCCTGCCTACACCAGTCAGAAGTGCGCTTGCTGTGGTCATACAGCAAAGGAAAACCGGCAGTCACAAAGTCAATTCGAGTGCCTTGAATGTGGATATACAGCGAATGCTGATATCAACGGGGCACGTAACATTTTAGCGGCAGGACATGCCGTGCTTGCCAGTGGAGGGAGGGTGCAGTCAGACCGCCCGTCGAAGCAGGAACCCGCCGAGGTGATTCAGACATCAGTCTGAACGCAGTAGGGATCCACGTCCTTTAGGGCGTGGAGGATGTCAACTGGTAAAAAACACGCTTATCAAGCGAGATAAAGCATGGCTTGTCTCGCTTGTGGCTCTTTCTTTCAAGGCAAAAGTAGCTCTCCTTCCCTTTTTATACCTCATATAAAATCTATTTACCCCATGAATAAATGCAATGGTTTTATGATGAATTAGTCATGTTTTTTCTAAGAGATTATTTTTCTATATTTATAGATTTGTGTGAATTAATAGATTTATTATATTAGTTTCGTATAAGAAACAATTAAAATAATTTTATTTATCTCTTTTGTATTATTGTGAAAATAGTATTTAAAAATGTTTGTTTATTCATCGTTTTAATGATGAAGGGATAATTATTAGTTAATTTTTTGCTCTTTTTATTTTTCCTAAAAATGCTATTTTAGTGTTTTTTATAATAGGGTTTATTTTGTTTAATTTGTTTATTTTCAATAAGATGTGTTTTCATTTATTGAAAATGCCACATATTGATAAATTATAATCTTGTTAAAATATCTTGAAAAGTTCATTATTCACAGCGTATTAATAAATACAAAAACCTCTAATAAATAAGGATCTCAACTGTATGTGTTATTAATTTAATATTTAGACTATTTATTTTAATAGCCATAAATAGATGACGTTCTTAATTAATTCGTTGTACCGGAAACCATTCGCATAGGGAGTACGGTATTTTTTTTATCAGCACAATTCCACTAACTATGAAAAAAACAAAACATTTATTTAAAACAAAGGGTTGTAATATTCCTTTTACTTCTGTGATGATGGTAAGTTTTGTCTTAATGGGCTGTAACGATCAATCGACTCAGCCAACCAAGCCTGCTATCCCAGAAGTGGGAGTCTATACTGTCAAAGAGGAAATTCTTCCATTAACGGTCGATTTGCCAGCAAGAACGGCATCTTATCGTGTCTCACAGGTGCGCCCACAAGTCGATGGTATTTTAGAAAAACGTCTATTTACTGAAGGTAGTGATGTTAAAAAAGATCAACCACTGTATCAAATAGATAAAAAACCTTACGAAACTCAGGTAGCTAAAGCACAAGCGGCTTACGATAATGTGAAAAAATTAGCTGCCCGTTATAAATCTTTACGTGCCACTAATGCCATTAGTCAGCAAGAATATGACGATGTAGTTTCACGCCTTGATCAAGCTAAAGCCGATTTAAATCAAGCAAAGATTAACCTTGGCTATACCCAAGTTTTATCACCTATTAGCGGCAAAATCAGTCGCTCTTTTGTTAGTGAAGGGGCATTAGTGAGTAGTGGACAAAATCAGCCATTAGCGACCATCACACAGCTTGATCCTATCTATGTGGATATTACTCAACCTATTACTAACCAACTGAAATTAAAGTCACTGATCCAACAAGGTGTCGTCACTGATAGTGAAGATAAAATGGATGTGACGCTGTTTTTAGAAGATGGCTCTCAGTACCCTTATACCGGTACATTAAGTTTTTCCGAAGTCCAAGTTGAGCCAAGTACAGGCTCAGTGACATTACGCGCCAAATTCCCTAATCCACAGCACCAATTATTACCAGGAATGTATACCAAAGCTCGCATTATGCAAGGGACTCAAGAGAAAGCGATTGTTGTGCCACAACAAGCGATTACCTTTGATGCCCGTGGTAAATCCATCACATATATCGTTGATCAACAACAAGTATTACAAGCAAGAGATGTTGAAATATTAAAACCACAAGGTAATGGATGGATCATAAAACAGGGATTACAAGCTGGCGATAGGATCATGACAGAAGGTCATCATCGTGCAAAACCGGGCGTAAAAGTCAATGCGGTTCCTGCTAACAACATTTCATTAAAGACCACCTTAGAGTAAGTCTTCATTTAGGTAATACATTATTATGTCTCGATTTTTTATTAATCGGCCAATACTTTCGTGGGTGATGGCTATTGTTATTATGATTGCAGGAGGATTGTCGTTAATAAAACTTCCTGTGAGTCAATATCCTGAAATTGCAGCTCCAGCGATAATGATCACCGCAGTTTATCCCGGTGCATCGGCTGAAACAGTGCAAGACACGGTTGTTCAAGTTATTGAGCAAGAGCTTAGCGGATTAGATGGCTTCCGTTATTTAAGTTCAAATAGTAATACGGATGGTAGCTTTGAAGTTATCGCCACTTTTGAACAAGGTACGGATAGTGATATTGCGTTGATGCAGGTACAAAATAAACTGCAATTAGCAACACCTAAGTTACCCCTTGAAGTACAACGACAAGGGATGAGGGTAGTGAAATTCCAGATTAACTTTATGCAAGTGGTTGCCCTTGTAGATGAATCTGGAAAATTAGATGCCTTTGATTTAGGTAATTACCTTGCCTCACATATGAAAGATCCTATTTCTCGTATTGATGGTATGGGGGATATTCTGTTATTGGGATCACCACGCGCTATGCGTATTTGGCTTGATCCGGATAAACTGACCAATTATCACCTGATGCCGAAAGATATTGCCGCGGCTATCCAAGATGAGAATGTACAGGTGTCCGCCGGGCAGTTAGCGGGCTTACCGGCATTAAAAGGTGTTGAGTTAAACGCAACCATTACCAGCTCATCACGTATGGTATCAGTAGATGAATTCAACCATATTCTATTAAAAGTGAATCTTGATGGCTCACAAGTTCTGTTACAAGATGTAGCGAAAGTCGAAGTAGGGGCAGATAATTTCTCTATTTCAAGCTTATACAATGGTAAACCGTCTGCGGGTATGGCTATGCGCTTAGCGCCCGGAGCTAATCTACTTGATGTGTCTAAAAAAGTAAAAGAGGTTGTGGAAGCTCAGTCGCAGTTTTTCCCTCAAGGTGTAAAAGCCCTTTTCCCTTATGACACAACGCCTTCTGTAAAATCGTCCATTAGCTCTGTGGTAAGAACGATTGTCGAAGCTTCCATCTTAGTGTTCTTGGTTATGTTCCTGTTCCTACAAAATATTCGGGCAACCTTGGTGCCAACATTGGCTATACCGGTTGTTTTATTAGGAACTTTTGGTGTATTAGCCGCATTAGGTTTAACTATCAACGTATTAACGATGTATGCCATGGTGC
This sequence comes from Proteus sp. G3927, assembly GCF_963894685.1. Taxonomy (NCBI): domain Bacteria; kingdom Pseudomonadati; phylum Pseudomonadota; class Gammaproteobacteria; order Enterobacterales; family Morganellaceae; genus Proteus; species Proteus sp. G3927. Next base: position 3,527 of record NZ_CAWQGX010000024.1, read on the forward strand.
TCGCAATCGGCTTGCTGGTGGATGATGCCATCGTTGTGGTTGAAAACGTTGAACGGATCATGCATGAACAGGCGATTTCGGTAAAAGAAGCGACTATTCTCTCGATGACGCAAATTCAAGGGGCGTTAGTGGGGATTGGTCTTGTTTTATCAGCAGTCTTTGTGCCAATGGCATTTTTTGGTGGATCGGCTGGGATTATTTATCGCCAGTTTGCAGCGACTATTGTTGTCGCGATGGCATTATCAGTGCTTATCGCATTAACATTTACACCCGCATTATGCGCGTCCATATTGAAAAAGCCACAACCTAAGGTGAAGAAACGTCGTGGATTCTTCTGGCTGTTCAACCGTTTCTTTGATAGAGGAACTAACTATTACGAGAAGGGGGTACGCAATATCTTGTACCGTCGAGGCCGTTATATGTTTATTTTCCTCATTATTACCGTTGGAACAGGGTGGTTATTTACGCAATTACCTAAAGCCTTCTTACCAAATGAAGACCAAGGGGTTGTGATGATTGAAGTCCGTATGCCAGCAAATAGTACCGCTGAGCGTATGGAACAAACCATGGCAGAATTTAGGGATTATTTACTGACCGAAGAAAAACATCTGGTTAAAACAGTATTTACTGTTAATGGCTTTAACTTTGCAGGTCGTGGTCAAAATGCGGGTATGGCATTTGTTAACTTGGCTGATTGGTCAGAGCGTAAAGGAAAAGGAGAAGATGTTTTCTCATTAGTGGCACGAGCACAGCAACACTTTAACTCTATCCGTGATGGTATGGTTATTGCGTTCCCACCACCTGCTATTATGGAGATGGGGAATGCGATGGGATTTGATTTCTACTTACAAGATAATGCGGGTTTAGGCCATACTGAATTGGTTAAAGCTCGTGATAAATTCCTCGAATTAGCAGCACAAAGTCCAGTATTAACTAATGTTCGCCCGAACGGTAAAAACGATGAACCTCAATTACGTGTTGTGATTGATAAAGAGCGTGCAAGAGCATTACAACTGCGTTTATCTGATATTAACGATACATTATCTGCCGCATGGGGATCGATGTATGTAAATGATTTTATTGATGAAGGTCGTGTTAAACGTGTTTATCTACAAGGGGAAGCCTCAGCGCGTATGTTGCCAACCGATCTGGATAAATGGCATGTTCGTAATCAGCGCGGTGAAATGATCCCATTCAATGCCTTTGCAACAACACAATGGTATATGGGGCCACCGAAATTAGAGCGTTTTAATGGGCTATCAGCGATTGAGATCTTAGGTGAACCAGCGCCAGGTTACAGTACGGGTGACGCGATGCTGGCAATTGCAGATATTATGAAACAATTGCCATCTGAAATCAGCCTAAGCTATAGCGGTCTGTCTTATGAAGAAATTCAAACACAAGACCAAGCACCTGCATTATATGTGATGACAATTCTGTTTGTTTTCTTAAGCTTAGCGGCACTCTATGAAAGTTGGTCAGTACCTTTCTCTGTCGCTTTAGTGGTGCCATTTGGTATTTTAGGGGCTGTTATCGCAACACTGTTACGAGGTTTATCCTCAGATGTCTATTTCCAAATAGGTTTGATGACCACCATTGGCCTATCAGCGAAAAATGCCATCTTAATTGTTGAGTTTGCTAAACATCTTTATGAGAAGGATGGTAAACCATTAATCGATGCGGCAGCAGAAGCGGCAAGAATGAGACTACGCCCTATCATTATGACCTCACTCGCCTTTACTTTTGGGGTATTACCTATGGCACTTGCTTCAGGCGCAGGGCAAGGTAGTCAGCACTCTGTCGCAACAGGGGTAATTGGCGGTATGCTCGCATCCACTTTCTTGGCTATTTTCTTTGTACCACTGTTCTATGTCTTTGTGGTTAAACTATTTTCACGAAAAAAAGCACATGTGAGTATTGAGGAAATAGATAAGTAATAGAATTATCTCGCAGTGAGATTTAAGCGTAAAAATAACCCAAACCATAGCGATGACTGTGGTTTGGGTTTTATTTTTAGGTTAGTTTAATCTTGGTGAGGAGATTTTAGTTTAACTTTTAATAGTCTTACGGCATTGGCGGTTACTAAAGCTGTTGCTCCTGAGTCAGCCAATACGGCAACCCAAAGTCCAGTGATACCGAATAAACTGGTGACTAAGAATATCGCTTTTAAACCCAATGCTATGGTAATGTTTTCACGTATAATTTTACGTGTTGCACGAGATAGCTGAATAATTTCGGGTAAGCCAGTTAAACGATTATGGGTTAATGCTGCGTCGGCAGTTTCTAAGGCGACATCTGTACCACTTCCCATCGCAACACCAATGGTAGCCGCTTTCATTGCTGGTGCATCATTAATACCATCACCCACCATCATTGTGTTATGTGTTTGACTGATTTCCATTACTGAGGTGACTTTATCTTCAGGGAGCAATCCTGCACGGAAATCCATACCCAGTTTTTGTGCAATCGCAGCCGCTGCTCTTGGGTTATCACCGGTTAACATCACGGCATTGATATTCATCGATTTCAACACTTTCATTGATTCGATAGCATCGTTGCGCAATGTATCTTGCATCGCAATCACACCAATGAACTGATCTTCTTTTAATACCACCACAACGGTTTTGCCTTCATCTTCAAGACGAGCGACTTGTTGTTGCCATTGTGCAGATAATGGTGTGGTTTCTGATAATTGTGTTGGGGCACTGACCAGAATATGCTGATTATTTAAATAACCTTCAATCCCTTTACCCGCTAAAGCCTTGCGATTATCGGCTTCCACAACATCAATTTGTTGCTCTTGTGCTTTATTAATAATGGCTTTTGCGAGAGGGTGATGAGAGCCAACTTCTACAGAAGAAGCCAACATCAGTAGCTCTTTCTCATTAAAGCCTGCATTTGCTATGACATCAGTGACTTGAGGTTTACCCTCTGTTAATGTGCCTGTTTTATCTAGAGCAACGGTATTGACTGTGCCCAGTTGTTCAAGTGCTGCACCACCTTTAATTAAGGCACCTCGTTTTGTTGCTGCTGCCAGTGCTGATGTAATGGCGGCTGGTGTTGAAATAACCAGAGCACAAGGACAACCAATTAATAACAGTGTTAAACCACGGTAGAACCAAGTTTCCCAAGGTTGAGCGAATAACAAAGGTGGAATAATGATCACTAATGCGGAAAACAGCATAATCAGTGGTGTGTAATAGCGACTGAAACGGTCAACAAAACGTTCAATGGGCGCTTTACGCTCTTCCGCTTCTTCGATCAGTTGTAAAATACGGTCGATGGCATTTTGCCCCTGTTCAGAGACCACTTTCATTTGCACCGAGCGATCAACAGATAAACAGCCAGCAGCGACTTTTTCACCCTGTAAACGTTCGACCGGCACCGATTCACCCGTTAATGCGCTTTCATCAAAACTTGCAAAAGCAGTAATTAATTCGGCATCTGTGGGTAAGCGCGCACCTGGTGCAATTTCAATAATATCGCCGGGGCGCAATTGAGCTACAGGGACTGTCTGTTTTTTACCCTCTTTGATTACCACCGCTTCTTCTGGTACAAGAGCCATTAATGCGCTGACTCCGCGGCGTGCACGACCCGCAGCGTAAGACTCAAGCATTTCGCCAATCATAAACAGCAAAATTACCATTGCCGCTTCTTCGGTGGCATTAATAAACAGTGCCCCAATAGCCGCAACACTCATCAAGGTTTCAATCGCGAATGGGGTACCACTACGAATGAGTCGTAGCGATTTTTTTACAATAGGGAATAACCCGATTAATGTCGTTGCAATAAAGGCAGCGCGACCTGCTTGTGGATCAATAAACTCGGCACCCCAACTTATCGCCATTAAAATCGCTAAGATAATGACGAATGAACTCTCTTTTAAGAGGCTTTGTTTTGCAGGAGGCTGAGATCCCGCTGATGAGATATCAAATAGTTCAAAACCGGCACTTTTAACGGCACTAATCACATCAGTACGTAAATCGGTATCAGCATCGACAACCAGTTTTTCAGTGGCAAACAAGATCTTCGCTTGTTTAACGCCGACCACTTTCAGTACTGCTGTCTCTATCTTTTGCGCGCAGCTTGGGCAATCCATTCCTTGCACTTTCCAACTAAAACGTTGCTGTGCAATTTTTTCAGGCTCTACATTAGAGACAGGGGCGTTGCTGTCACAACAGCCATGGGCATGATCATGACCATCATGAGCGTGATGATTATGCTCATGTTGATGGCCATGATGATGTTCTTCTTCACATTCAGGATCACTCTTATCGATTTTGCTATGAGTGTGTCCACTTTCAGTATGTGAGTGCATACTACTATTATCTGCCTGATTAGAGCAGCATTGAGAGCTTGAACAGCAAGCATCGGTATGTTTATGGTTATCGTGTTGATGAGCGTGTTTAGACATACGCCTCTCCTCGTTCAACAAAGTACAGTTTTATCAATTACCGATACTTTACAGCTTGGAGTAGAGTCCAGAGTCAAGATAAACAGAGCGTATTGATTGTCAAAAAGTGCGGATTTGTTAAATCAATTAATCCCTTGTTTCTATTGATAAAGAAACAAGGGATCAGGGTTTTACAGAAAAAGGGCTCTAACAATAAAGAAGTGACCAATAAAGTAACAGGCACTTACCAGTCCTTTAGAGGCTGAAAAAGAGAAGCGGAAACGGTTGATAAGCCAAATAGAGTAAGCAATTACTAACAAGAGTGAGCCTATCATGATAGAAAAGTTGTAGTCGTTGCTCAGGTAGAAGAATTTCTCTCCTGCAACCCAAAACATCGCAAAAGCCGCTAATAAAGTCAGTAATACAGGAATGGCAAATTTATCCAGTTTAGTCCAGATGATGGCTAACACGATAATTGCGGCAACGATAACAAAACCAAGCAAAGGAAGATAAAAAGAGATTTGTAATGGTAAGGCAAAACTAATTAGGTAGAGAATATAACTTAGGAATAACAAGGCTAAAGAAGGTAGTAAATACTTACCTTCAAACATTTTTAATACATCAGAAAGTAATGTTGCTAATAAAGCGCCGACAATAAGATAACTATTAATGCTATGCTCAGGGACTTGCCATGCCCAAAGGAGTAATAGTAGTAGTGTAATAGGACGGAATAGCCATCGTTGCCAATTAGGGCCACGATACGCGGCATCGATATAAAGCCACCCAGAAAATAAGACAGCGAGAAAAGGCCAACTCATAATATCTTCCTTATTCTTATATAGAGAACTCTTTTATTATTCATAACAGAAAGCATAATTTAAGAATAGCGATTAATGAAGAAACTGGCGTATTAATTAAAATTAACTACAGATAAGCACAATGTGAATTTATAACGATAATAGGAATGAGTGTAATGAATAAAGCGGGAATGTTAGGTATCGCGGTGCTGATTATCATTATCGCTAGCGCAACATATCGTTTTTTTGAGCAAAGAAAACAGCGTATCAGTGATGATAATTCACCCGTTAAATTATATATGGTAGAAGTTGTTGATAAGCAACAAATACCGAAAAACGATCGACGTTCAAGAGAAAATGATGTTAATGGGCCAGAAACAACCTATTACTATCAAGTGACTTTTCGTTTAACAACGGACTCTCAGCAAGATATTATCTTACGTGTGGATAAAACCACTTTCTCAAATGTAGCGCTGGAGATGAAAGGGCGATTATTTATGCAAGGTAGTCGTTTCGTGCAGTTTGAAACCGATGCACCAGATAATGAGAGTGGTAAAACATCAACTAAATAAGCATCAGAGCATAAGAAACTGGGGAGTTAGCGTGTTATCCCCAGTGACTTGAATAGACGATGATTATTGGTTTTTATTTTTTTGTTTTTCTAGATACTCTTTGCGCAACTCTTTTTGTATTCTCAATAGCTCAAAAATACCAAAAAAGAAGATCTTAAATTGGAGTAAGCCAGAAGGTTTTTTATCTTCGGGTTGGCCTGCTTTATACATGGCAATTTGTAAGCCGTGCATAATCACCATAAAGATTAATGCGATATCCATAAAGTACTTTAAAGGTTTAGGGAATGGGGAAATAAGATTTAAACAAAGAAATCCCCACACACCGATCATTAAAAATCGACCTAAAAAGATTAACATAGCAGCTCCATAACAAATTAAGCAGATAAATTGCGAATATAAAGACGATAGGCGACTTGGCCTGCGATTTTTTCTCTATGTAATCGCCAATTTTCTGGTAAAGAATAAACCTGTGCGTTTACTTCTTCTTCAATATAAATATAACAACCTTCGGCTAACCATTGGTTATTTTCTAATAATTGCAGGGTGTTTGCCAACATACCTTGATGAAAAGGAGGATCTAAAAACACCACATCATATGCAGTACCTTGTTTAGCTAGATAATTTAACGCACTATCTTGAATAACATGCCCATTATCAGCGCCAAGCAGCGCTAAATTAGCAGTAATTTGTTGCGCGACTTTACGGTCGAACTCAATAAATGTCGTTTCTTTTGCATAGCGAGAGAGTGCTTCAATACCTAGCCCACCACTGCCGGCAAAGCAATCTAAGCAACGAGCGTCCTGAATAACGGGCATAAGCCAATTAAACAGTGTTTCTTTGACTCTATCGGTGGTGGGACGTAATCCTTGGCTATCAAGCACAGGAAGTTTCCGACCACGCCATTTACCTCCGATTATTCTGATTTGTCCCATCGGCGTTTTTTGTGGTTTCTTAGCCATATTTTTCTGATATATATCGTTTAAGCGTGAATTTTGGCGTGTTTTAATGTTTCAAGGAACAAGTTTGTTGATAACTTGATAACTTACCTTGATTTAAGCGCGAATAATTTACCATAAAATTCGTATAAAAGATGCGTTTATCCTCGATCAAATGATAGACTTCATTATTATTTTTAATATCGTCAATGTTATCGCGCCATGATTTAGTGCGAGGAGTTTAGTAGCTAATGGCAAAAGAAAAAAAAGGTTTTTTCTCGTGGCTCGGATTTGGCCGTAATAAAGAAGAAAATACTGCACAAGAGAAAGAACAACAACGTTTAGAGGCCGAACGTGCAGAGCAGGCACGTTTAGCCGAAGAAGAAGCTCAACGTCAAGCGCAACTTGAAGCTGAACAAGCACGCCAAGAAGCGCAAAGAGTAGAAGCTGAAAAATTAGCTGCTGAACGTGCAGAGCAGGCACGTTTAGCCGAAGAAGAAGCTCAACGTCAAGCACAGCTAAAAGCAGAACAAGCACGCCAAGAAGCGCAAAGAGCAGAGGCAGAACGATTAGCTGCTGAACGTGCAGAGCAGGCACGTTTAGCCGAAGAAGAAGCCCAGCGTCAAGCGCAGCAAGAAGCTGAACAAGCACGCCAAGAAGCGCAACGAGCAGAGGCAGAACGATTAGCTGCTGAACGTGCAGAGCAGGCGCGTTTAGCTGAAGAAGAAGCCCAGCGTCAAGCGCAACTTGAAGCTGAACAAGCACGCCAAGAAGCGCAAAGAGCAGAAGCACAACGATTAGCTGCTGAACGTGCAGAGCAGACTCGTTTAGCCGAAGAAGAAGCTCAACGTCAAGCGCAACTTGAAGCTGAACAAGCACGCCAAGAAGCGCAAAGAGCAGAGGCAGAACGATTAGCTGCTGAACGTGCAGAGCAGACTCGTTTAGCCGAAGAAGAAGCCCAACGTCAAGCGCAACTTGAAGCTGAACAAGCACGCCAAGAAGCTGAAGCTGAAGAAAAAGCGCGTATTGCACAAGCACAAGCCGAAGCGGAAGATATTGTCGCGTTACGCGAAGAGGTATTAGTCGATAAACCCGTAGAGCAAGAGAGACCGAAAAAAGAAGGCTTTTTCTCTCGCTTGAAAAAGGGATTATTAAAAACACGACAAAATTTAGGCTCCGGTTTTATGGGGCTATTCCGCGGTAAGAAAATTGATGACGAGCTTTTCGAAGAGTTAGAAGAGCAGTTGTTAATTGCCGATGTGGGAATGGATACCACTAGCAAGATCATTAACAGTTTGACTCAGCATGCTAGTCGTAAAGATCTCAAAGATGCTGAATCTCTTTATGGTAAGTTGCGTGAAGAGATGGGCGATATTTTAAATAAAGTGGATAAACCATTAAATATTGAAGGTAAAAAACCTTTTGTCATTTTAATGGTCGGAGTTAATGGGGTCGGTAAAACGACCACTATCGGTAAGTTAGCCCGCCAATACCAAGCTGAAGGTAAATCGGTGATGTTAGCTGCGGGAGATACCTTCCGTGCAGCGGCGGTTGAGCAATTACAAGTTTGGGGTGAGCGTAATCATATCCCTGTTATTGCTCAGCATACGGGGGCTGATCCAGCATCGGTTATTTTTGATGCTATTCAATCGGCGCAAGCAAAAGGTGTCGATGTTCTGATTGCGGATACCGCGGGACGATTGCAAAATAAATCTCATTTAATGGAAGAGCTGAAAAAAATCGTCCGTGTAATGAAAAAATTAGACGAGGAAGCACCACATGAAGTGATGCTGACACTCGATGCCAGTACAGGGCAAAATGCTGTTAGCCAAGCAAAATTGTTTAATGAAACGGTTGGGCTGACAGGATTAACCTTGACGAAACTGGATGGTACTGCAAAAGGGGGCGTTATCTTCTCTATCGCTGATCAGTTTGGTATTCCTATTCGCTATATCGGCGTCGGTGAAGGTATTGAAGATTTACGTCCGTTTAAGGCCGACGATTTTATTGAGGCTCTGTTTGCCCGCGAGGAGTAGTTGTAATGATCCGCTTCGAACACGTCAGCAAGGCTTATTTAGGTGGAAGACAAGCATTACAGGGGGTTGATTTTCATCTTCGCCCTGGTGAGATGGCTTTTTTAACCGGACATTCTGGTGCTGGTAAAAGTACATTGCTTAAATTAATTTGTGGCATAGAACGTCCAAGTGATGGCGCTATTTGGTTTGCTGGTCATGATATCAGTAGGCTAAAAAATAGTGAGATCCCTTTTTTGCGTCGTCAAATAGGGATGATCTTCCAAGATCACCATTTGCTGATGGACAGAACGGTTTATGACAATGTCTCTCTACCTTTGATTATTGCAGGCGCAAGTGAAGAGGATATTCGACGCCGAGTTTCAGCCGCCTTGGATAAAGTCGGACTACTTGATAAAGCGAAAAATTACCCTATCCAGCTTTCAGGGGGTGAACAGCAACGGGTGGGAATAGCTCGTGCTGTTGTGAATAAACCCACGGTGTTATTGGCTGATGAGCCAACAGGGAATCTTGATGGTGAACTTTCAGAAGGCATTATGCGTCTGTTTGAAGAGTTTAATCGCGTGGGGGTTACCGTGTTAATGGCAACGCATGATATGACACTTGTAGAGCGCAGGAATTACCGTATTCTAACCTTAGGTCAAGGGCGTATGGTGGGAGGACAAAATGGCTAAAGGAAAACACTCCCGTAAGGCAATGCCAACACCAAAAGCGAAAACAAAAGCATTACGTGGTGGACGCCGTGAGCAGTGGCGTTATGCATGGCGTAATACCATGGCAGACTTTTTACGCCAACCTCTCTCTTCTTTCTTAACGGTGATGGTAGTAGCGATTTCATTAACACTACCTAGTATCTGTTACATTGTCTGGAAAAATGTATCAACAGCCGCAGAGCAGTGGTATCCCACTCCGCAACTGACGGTCTATCTTGATAAATCTCTAGATGACAGCTTAGCGCAGGCAACGATAAAAAATATCGAGGCATTAGATAAAGTTGAAGAGGTTAATTATCTTTCTCGTCAAGATTCATTAGTGGAGTTTCGCTCATGGTCTGGATTTAGTAGCGCATTAGATATGCTAGAAGAAAATCCATTACCCGCTGTCGCGATTGTGACTCCTGTTATGGATCCTAATGACGAGCAATTAATGGTTAATCTGCGTGATGCAGTGGCAAATATTGCCGGTGTTGACGAAGTGAGAATGGACGATAGCTGGTTTACTCGGTTATCTACTTTAACCTCATTAGTTGGACAAATCGCAATGGTGATCGGTAGCTTAATGATTGTGGCACTGCTATTGGTTATTGGTAATAGTGTTCGTCTTAATATTTTCAGTCGTCGTGATACCATTAATGTGATGAAATTAATTGGTGCTACTGATGGCTTTATCATGCGCCCCTTTTTAAATTGGGGTTTAGTACTCGGCTTTATCGGGGCTATTTTTGCGATTATTTTCTCTGCATTATTGGTATGGAAGTTATCTGATGTCGTTACGCAAGCGGCGACCGTATTTGGAACGACTTTCTCAATATCTGGATTAGGTTTTGATGAATCGGTTATTTTGATCCTCGTTTCGATGACCATTGGCTGGTTTGCTGCTTGGTTGACCACCATGCAACATTTACGTCAATTCACACCAGAATAGCCATATTAGTCCCTTTTTTCCTTTTTATTATGGCGGGTTGCATTATTATGGCAACCTTGCCATTTTATCAAACCCCTATCTTTGGCATAATAATGTTCTACACTTAACCTAGATGAATTGAGTACTATTTTTAATAGATGAATTTGCGGTTTGCTTGGTAAAGTACAAAGATATGTAAACATAGATGCGATATGAACCTTTAGTCTTTATGCTGGTCAATAATGTTGTAAAAACATAATATCTACCACCAACGATGACCTGTTAAGTACTATTAAAAGGTTCTTCCTGCTCACCATACAGTATTAATATTAATTATCTATTTGATTTTCATGAGGATTTGAATGACAAAAGAAATGCAATCCTTAGCATTGGTTCCGCAAGGCAGCATTGAAGCGTATATCCGTGCAGCCAATTCCTATCCGATGTTAACGGCAGAGGAAGAAAAGGAACTGGCTGAACGGCTGCATTACGAGGGCGATTTGGAAGCAGCGAAAACGCTGATCCTTTCTCATTTACGCTTCGTTATTCATGTTGCTCGCAGTTATTCAGGATATGGTTTACCTCAGGCGGATCTTATCCAAGAAGGTAATATTGGTTTGATGAAAGCGGTGCGTCGCTTTAACCCTGAAGTTGGGGTTAGACTGGTTTCTTTCGCCGTGCATTGGATCAAAGCCGAAATTCATGAATATGTGTTACGTAATTGGCGTATCGTGAAAGTCGCGACAACGAAATCACAGCGTAAACTGTTCTTTAATTTAAGAAAAAACAAAAAACGCTTAGGGTGGTTTAACCAAGATGAAGTCGAGCTAGTCGCGAAAGAGCTTGGGGTCTCTGAGAGCGATGTGCGTGAAATGGAATCTCGCATGTCGGCACAAGATATGGCATTTGACATGAGTGCTGATGATAGTGATGACTCACATCCTGTAGCTCCGGTGCTGTTCTTAGAAGATAAATCTTCTGACTTTGCTGATGGTATTGAAGAAGATAACTGGGATAACCATGCGGCTGACCGACTGACTTTAGCGATAAAAACACTGGATGAACGTAGCCAAGACATTATCCGCGCTCGCTGGTTAGAAGATGATAATAAATCAACTTTACAGGAGCTTGCAGATAAATATGGTGTTTCTGCTGAGCGAGTTCGCCAGTTAGAAAAAAATGCGATGAAAAAATTGCGTTTAGCGATTGAAGATTAATCACATTTTAAAGCCAATCCAACCTCTCTGATTGTAGAGTATGATATAAAAGCGATATTGATATATCGCTTTTTTTATACGCGGAGAACATGACGTGAAAGAGATAAAAATAGTTATCGCCCCAGATCCTTTTAAAGAGAGCTTAAGTGCCAAAGAGGTGGCAGAGGCGATTAAACAAGGCTTTTCACGTTATTTACCTGATGCTGATTATTGTTGTATTCCTATGGCCGACGGCGGTGAAGGTACAGTAACGTCATTAGTTGATGCTACCCATGGTCGTTTTATCACAACGCCAGTTTGTGATCCATTAGGTAAACAGGTAACAGCCACTTGGGGAGTGTTAGGCGATAATACTACTGCCGTGATTGAAATGGCACAGGCATCAGGTCTTCATCTTATCCCTTCATCTCAACGCAATCCCAATTTAACGACGAGTTATGGTACCGGTGAGTTAATTTGTGCCGCACTAGATTTGGGGGTTAAAAAGATCATTTTAGGCTTAGGAGGAAGTGCCACAAATGACGGCGGTGCAGGTATGATGCAAGCGCTCGGTCTTGGTCTTAAAGATAAGTCTGGAACATCTCTGCCTTTTGGTGGACATGCATTAAGTCAACTTCATTCTATAGATATCAATCAACTACATCCAAAACTTGCCTCTGTTGATATAGAGATCGCCTGTGATGTAACTAATCCATTATGTGGCGAATTGGGGGCTTCAAAAGTCTTTGGCCCACAAAAAGGGGCGACAGAACAAGATATTGCGCAACTGGATAGCGCACTACACCATTTTGGTACTTATCTTGAGAAAATGACACAACGCACTCTTATCAATATTGCAGGAAGTGGTGCGGCAGGAGGATTGGCTCTGCCTTTGCTGGCATTTACGCAAGCAACACTTTCACCAGGTATTGATTTGGTTGCTAACGCTGTTGAATTAGAAAAACAGTTAATCGATGCAGATTTGGTCATAACTGGCGAAGGGCGAATGGACAGCCAATCGGCGCAAGGTAAAACCCCGATAGGTGTTGCTAAATTAGCTAAAAAATACCATCGCCCAGTGATTGCATTAGTTGGTGGTTATTTACCGGATTATGATGTGGTCCATCAGCAGGGTATTGATGCGGTTTTCTCTATCATGCCTGGTGTTGCCACTTTACAGCAAGCCTTTGATAATGCTGAGCAAAACTTACAGGAAACCGCTTATAATGTAGCGAGGCTTTATGCTTTATCATTGCAGAAATAATCATAAGTATCAGCCTGTAATGAAGTAGCAAAATGATGATGCGCTAAAAAAGCCTGTGCTACAGGATCGTTGATTTGCCCTGTTTTCAATAAAGCTTGCCAATGTGTAATGGTTGGATTTTTTTCAAGGCATTGTGTTAGTAAGTAATGCCCAACACCACGACGACGAGTCACTTCTCTTACCATAAAATCACTGATAAGCGCTGTTTTTGCTTGGTATTTTATACGACAAGCCGCTAGCAATCGCCCGTTAAAACGGGCGACAAAAAGAGTATGCTCTGTGGTGATTGGTGCAGTGAGTGCCATTTGGTACTCACTATCTTGCCAAATTTTCCCTAAATCTATTTTATCTTGTGCTGAAAGCTGCGGCAGATTTTCAATGGTTAGTTTCATCAAATGTCCTGTTAGTCGATGGTTTGTCGTTGTTGTTTTAATGTGGAAAGTAGCGTTTTGATGGCAAAACACAATGCCAAACTTGTTAAGATCACACAAGAATAAAAGACATATTGATAATGATTATCGGTGACAAAATAGCTTGCGACCATAGGCCCTGCTGCCATACCACAGTAGCGGATAAAATTATAAATACCCATTGCCGTTGCTCTTACTGAACTAAAGTGGCTGGTTAATAAGGTCGTGTGTGTAGGCATAGTTAATCCTAAAGAGAGACCATATAACACCGTTAATATTAACATTATTGGTAATGAGATTTGCCAAAATAGGGCAAATAACGACAACATGGCAAGGTTTATACATGAAGTTATGATCACACCATATTCAGCGCTAAACAAATGACAAACCTTACGGTAAAGGTAACTGCCTAACACCAGTGCAATGGACATAGGAACATAAAGTCCACCAATTTCACTGCTATTTAAGTGATAAAGGTGAAAAGCAATTAAAGGTAAAAATACTAATAGGCAGAAGTAGTTATAAAACACCATAAAACTTATCACAAAAACAGATTTACCCTCTGGGGCGGCGAGCACTTGTCGCATAGCAGATAAGCTTTTAACGGACTGTTTTTGTTCTGGGCGAGTTTCAGGTAAATAAAACAGATGGGCAATCAGCAAAACAAGTCCCACTATACTTAAGAAAACAAAAATACTCTGGTAGTGATAATGTTGTGCTAAATAGCCGCCCAATAAAGGACCACTCGCTGGAGCTAATGCTAGCAACATTTGATAACTTCCCATTGCTTTAGCACGCTCATTCCCTTGATAGAGATCGCCTAAAATAGTTGCTGCGACAACAGGGATGGCAGCGATACCTATGGCTTGGATCACTCGTCCAAAAATTAATAGGTTAATAGAATTAGCCCATATACAAATAAGTGCGCCGATAATTGAAATCGTTAACCCACTGAGCAAAATAGGTTTTCTGCCCCATTTGTCAATCAATGAACCATAACATAACTGCATAACAGCCATAGCAAAAGTGAAAGCTGATACCGTAAGGTTAACCAGTGATAATGTGGTATTAAATTGCTGCTGGATCAATGGCAGCACAGGAGTATAAATATTTTGTGCTAGAGAGCCTAATAAAGCGCTAAAGCAAACAAGGTAAAACAGACTACGGATTGATAATTTCATTATATTGCCTCTTAGTTTTGTTTCCATGGAAACAAAATAGATAATAGCGATATTTTGATTGTTGTAAATAGTTTTGGTATTATTTTTTTAAAATATTTTTTCCAAGGAAACAAAATGACAAGACAGCAAGTAACCACACAGGAATTGCTTAATGGTTTAAGTGAATTGTTGCACTTAAAAGAAGCGAATAATGATGAAGGTCATAAGAAAGTATTAGCAGAGAAGGGGTTAGAAAATTATTCACTCACAGAGCTTCATGTGATCCATTGTATTGGTGAAGAGAGTATGCGCAACCTCACAACGATCAGTGATTATATGGCAATGACACGTGGGGCAGTCTCAAAAATTTGTCGTCGCTTACAGAGTAAAGGCGCTATTGAGAAAATAAAATTAGCGGATAACCAAAAAGAGATATTTTTTATTTTAACTACTGAAGGGGAAAAGCTGTTTCACACTCATGAATTGTTACATCAACAATCTCAGGCAAAATGGATAACCTTATTTGAACAGTATGATCAAAATGAAAGGCTGGCAATTAAACGCTTTTTAGCTGATGTTGCAAATCGTTTTCGCCACAAGGAAAAAGCATAAAGAAAACCCCCATATGGTTAAATATAGGGGCGATAAAGTTTATTTTTTATCTTCGGCAATGCGGTTACGAATATTGTCAGCACGCTCTTTTGATGGTGGGTGAGAATCAAACATGCTTGAATCACTACCACCTAATTTAGCTAATTTTTCAAAGCCAGTCACTAAGCCTGAAGTATTGACACCGCGTTTTTTCAGCAGATCGTAAGAGAAGTTATCAGCTTGTGTTTCTTGGTGTTGAGAGAATTGGGCATTAACCAGTTTTTCACCCATTTCTGCTAACTGGGAACTACTTAATTGTGCTGCTACTCCCCCCGCTGAAGAGGCTGCAGTACGTGCCGCAACGGTGGCATGTGCTACTTGGATTGCTTTACGTGTATGGCCTAATGCCACGTGTCCCATTTCATGGCCCAATACACCTTCCACTTCGTTGTCAGTCATGATGTCCATTAAACCGCTATAAACACGCACACAGCCGTTTGCCATCGCCCATGCATTGACATCTTTAGTGAGATAAACTTTATAGTTTACTGGAGTACCATTAACTTCATTACCTAACGCTTTCGCGATATTATTTAAGCGTTTAGTGTAGTTACTATTTGCAGGTGCAATTTTGTTTTTAGCATCCATTTCTTTACATGCATCATTAGTTAGCGCTTTGACATCGTCATCACTTAATGTTGCCGCTTGGAAAAGTTGTGTACCTGATTGCGCTAACATAGAAGTATCAAGATTTTTACAGCCAGAGAGTAATGCCACGGATACCATCACTGTCGCAAGTAGTTTTATTTTCATTATCAATTAAGTCCTTTTCTGCTTAGCAGTTTAATATTATTAGTTGCACATTAAATGCGAGCAAAAGAATAGCAGTGCTTATCTAGTGGTGCAATATGCGGATATTCTAATGATATTATTCTACTGCTATAAAAAATTATTTTTATTATTTTAAACGCGTATTTTTCTATTTTTTAAACTTATTATATAAAATATTAAAATCCTTAATAAGTGTACTTTTATTAATGTAAGTAATCATGGTTTTTAAAATGGATTTAAAGGTATTTATTGTAAAATTTTTATTAAATTTTAATATGTTGTAAATTTTTTATCATCTCTCTTTTAGCAAAGATTAATCGCAATGGATAGCATCAAAATAATCTACTTTATACATTTTAAGTGTTAAGTATATTGATGTTATGTGTGTTTTCTCATCGATGAAAAAATAATAGCAATGCTAAAAACATTGCTATTAAGATTAAACTGAAAATGAATCACAGTGAGAATAAATTAAGAGACTAATCGTTCACTTAACAACATGGTAGGACGTTCAATCCGTTTTTGGGTTTGTCGATCAAAAAAATGTAGATTTTCTGGATAAATAGCAACACCTATTCTATTACCCACATTAACACCATGATCGTTTGCGGCTCGAATAACAATAGATTGTTGGTCACAAGTGGTGGCGTAAATTAAAACATCAGCCCCTAAAGCTTCAATAAAATCGACATTAGCATGAAACAGTGGATTTTGTTGATTTATGAGCAAATGTTCAGGACGTAATCCTAGTTGGATCTCACCATTAGGTAATGAGTGGGCAGAAATAGCAAGATGACCATCCGCAATTTCAATAATACCGCGATTGATATGAGTGGTTAAAATATTCATCGCCGGTGATCCCATAAATGTTGCCACAAATACAGAAGCTGGGCTTTCATAAATCTCTAAGGGGGAGCCAACTTGTTCTATATGACCTTGGTTTAGTACTACTAATTTATCCGCCAAGGTCATGGCTTCCACTTGATCATGAGTGACATAAACAGAAGTAGTGGCTAATTTTTGCTGAAGCTTTTTGATTTCAAGACGCATTTGTACGCGTAGTTTGGCATCAAGGTTAGAGAGCGGTTCATCAAATAAGAAGACTTTGGGATCACGGACAATCGCTCTGCCCATGGCAACGCGTTGGCGTTGTCCACCAGAAAGCTCTTTAGGTTTTCTATCCAGTAAATGGCTTATTTCTAGCATATGAGCAGCGCGATCGACTCGGGCTATGATTTCAGCTTTGGGGACTTTTCGATTACGCAAACCATACGCCATATTGTCATAGACAGACATATGTGGGTAGAGGGCATAATTTTGAAAAACCATCGCAATATCTCGCTCACTAGGCTCATGTTCATTTACGCGTCGATTATCAATCAGTAAATCGCCATCTGTGATGGTTTCTAATCCCGCTATCATGCGCAGTAGTGTTGATTTTCCACAACCACTAGGCCCTACTAAAACCACCATTTCGCCTTGCTCAATAGAGAGATTGAGCGTGGAAATTGCTTGATAACCATTAGGATAACGTTTTTCTAAATTAGTCAGTGTTACGGTAGTCATATTATTTCTCCGTATCAACAAAGCCTTTAACAAAGGCTCTTTGCATCAAAATGACGATAAAGACAGGTGGCAACATTGCAATTAAAGTGGTTGCCATAATTTTGTTCCACTCAATCACGCCATCAGATACGGCCACCATCTGTTTGATGCCCATGACAATGGTGTAGTACTGAGTATCTGTGGTGATAAGCATTGGCCAAAGATATTGATTCCAGCCATAGATAAAGGTGATAACAAAAAGTGCGGCAATATTGGTACGGGATAAAGGCAATAAAATAGTAAAGAAAAATTTTATTGGCCCTGCACCATCAATTTTGGCCGCTTCAATCAGCTCTGGGGTGATAGTAAGAAAAAATTGGCGAAACAAAAATGTAGCCGTTGCACTCGCAATCAGTGGAATGGTCAGTCCTGCATAGGAGTTCAACATATTAAGATTTGTCACTACCTCAAAGGTCGGCATGATCCGCACTTCGACGGGGAGCATCAAGGTAAAGAAGATTGTCCAAAAAGCCAGCATTCTGCCAGGAAAACGAAAGAACACCACGGCGTAAGCGGAGGCAATAGAGATAACCAATTTACCAATAGTGATCACTAACGCCATAACTAAAGAGTTCAATAGCATACCATTAATGGTAATTGCACTATTTTGAGTCGTTCCCGCTGATGAAAAGAGCGTTTTAAAAACCTCGATACCCTCCTGACCAAACCAAAGAGGCGAGCCTGTGGCAAATTCGGTATTTTGGTGGGTAGTCGCAACAACAGCGATCCATACCGGAAATGCTACAGAAAGAATGCCAACAATCAGAATAAGATGGCAAAAAGCGTGGAAGAGAGGTCTACGTTCAACCATTAGTAAGCCACCTTTTTCTCAACATAACGAAATTGAATAATGGTCAATATGGCAACAAT
The DNA here is from genome assembly GCF_963894685.1 of Proteus sp. G3927. Lineage (NCBI taxonomy): Bacteria > Pseudomonadati > Pseudomonadota > Gammaproteobacteria > Enterobacterales > Morganellaceae > Proteus > Proteus sp. G3927. Next base: position 21,807 of record NZ_CAWQGX010000024.1, read on the forward strand.
CAACATTAAAATAACCGATTGTGCCGCTGATGAGCCTAAATCTAATCCAACAAATCCATCGTTATACACTTTATAAACTAATGTTGAGGTGCTATTACCGGGGCCACCTTGGGTCATGGCATGAATGATGGGAAAGGTGTCAAAAAAGGCGTAGGCAAAATTCACCACCAATAAGAAAAAAGTTGTCGGCGAAATTAATGGCAAACTAATGGTAATAAAACGTTTAATTGGACCACTGCCATCAATGGCTGCTGCTTCTAGCAACGATTTAGGCACAGATTGTAATGCGGCAAGAAAAAACAGGAAGTTATAGCTTATCTGTTTCCATGTGGCGGTTAAAATCACCATCCACATTGCATGAGATGTATTTAAGACCGGCTCCCAATTGATACCGATTTTGTTTAATACTCGGCTTAATACACCAATGGTAGGATCGAGCATAAACAACCAGAGAAAACCAGCGATAACAGGAGCAATAGCATAAGGAGCGATAAGTATTGTGCGGTAAAACAATTTACCCCGTAATATTTGCTCAGCAATACCCGCTAAAATAACCGCAGATAACATTGAAAGTAATACAACACTGGTACTAAAAATAAGCGTGGTGATTAAGCTGTCAAAATAATAATTATCATTAAGTAAGCGCTGAAAATTTTCTAAACCAACAAATTCACGACTAAGGCCAAAAGCATCTTCTAACTGAAAAGATTGCAACAATGCTTGTCCAGCCGGCCAAATAAAGAAAATTAAAGTAATGGCTAATTGAGGGAAGATCAGCGCGATAGGTAACCATTTTTGTTTAAAGTAAACGGATTGGGAAGCCATACTGTATCCAGAGATCTGACAAAATAACAGGCGAACACTTATTGATGTTCGCCGAATACCAAATACCTTACTGAGTGCGTTCAAATCGGCGTAGTTGTTCATTTCCCCGTTTAACCGCATTATCCAAGGCGGCTTGTGCGCTCTGTTTGCCTGACCACACTTTTTCTAATTCTTCATCGACGATTTCTCGCGTTTGTAAAAAGTTACCAAAGCGCAAGCCTTTTGAGTTTGCTGTAGAGTCAGAGGTGGTCATTTGTAAAATAGCCGTATCAGCACCAGGATTTTGCTGATAGAACCCCTGTTGTTGTGTTAATGCATAAGCGGCTTTCGTCACAGGTAAATAACCGGTTGCTTGATGCCAATCTGCTTGTACTTCAGGACTAGAAAGATAGGTAAAGAATTTAGCGACACCGTTATATTCAGCATCAGGACGACCTGCCATTACCCATAATGAGGCACCTCCGATAATGCTATTAGCAGGTTTATCAACTAAAGTATCGTCATAAGGCAATTGGCTAACACCAATATCAATGCCTTTCATATTCTCTTTAATACCCGCAAAGCCTGCAGATGACTCCATCACCATGGCGCATTCTTGAGTATAAAATAGCGGCATAGCATCAGATTGGCGGCCACCATATTTAAAAATACCGGATTTAGACCAATCCGCCATGCGTTGGATATGAGTAACAAACGGTGCCTGATTAAATAAAAATGAGGTATCAGTCCCATCAAAGCCGTTATTTTTGGTGGCGATAGGTAAGTTATTACGAGCGCCAAAATTCTCTATTTGGGTCCATGATTGCCAAGTGGTGGTAAAACCACATTTCACGCCAGCATCAAGTAGTTTCTGAGAGACAGCCCCCATCTCTTTCCATGTTTTAGGAGGTTGCGCTATGCCTGCTTGTTTAAATAGTGCTTTGTTGTAATAAAGCACAGGCGTTGAGCTATTAAAAGGTAGAGATATCATTTTACCATCGCTGGTGGTGTAATAAGCGGTAACTGTCGAGAGGTAGCTATTAGGATCAAATGGCTCGTTGGTTTTTTCCATTAATTGGTAAACAGGAAAAACGGCTTTTTTAGCTCCCATCATACTTGCTGTTCCCACCTCAAACACTTGAACAATCGCAGGTTGGTTTTTGGCTCGAAATGCAGCAACAGCGCTGGTCATCGTTTCTGGATAAGTCCCTTTATAGACAGGTTTGATCACATATTCTGATTGGCTGGCATTAAAGTCTGAGGCAATTTGATTGACTTTTTGACCTAAGGCGCCTCCCATAGCATGCCACCACTCTATTTCGGTTTTTGCGTAGGTTGGTGAAGTAAATAATGCTATTGCTATGGCAAGCGTACTGAAGGATTTAATCGACATGCAAAATTTCCTTTTTATTTAAATACGAAAGGCGCAATCTAATTTAAGAAATACCCTAAGCGTTCTTTATGACAAAAGGGTGACAATTAAATGAAGATATGTTGATGGTGTGACTGTCAAATTGCTGTCATAAATGGTTGTCATGATGGCGATATCAACGAATAAGGAGAGAAAGATGAAAATAGCCGCTCATAGAGGATTTTCTGGAAAGGCACCTGAAAACACATTAGCTGCATTTAAAATGGCAATTGATTTTGGGTGTGAATGGATTGAAACCGATGTGCAATTAACGGCAGATCATGTACCTGTACTGATCCATGACAAGACGGTTAATCGTTGCACGAATGGACAAGGTGCGGTGCGCTTTCATAGTTTGGATGATTTACACCGCCTTGATGCAGGCAGTTGGTTTAGTTCACTTTATCAAGGGGAAAAAATTCCCACACTAAGACAAGGTTTGCAGTTGATAAAGCGCTCAGGCACTAAGCTCAATATCGAACTTAAAACATGGCCTGATGATGATGTAGAGCGCTTATGTTTAGCGGTATCTGAAATGATAAAAAGCGCAGATATCCCTAACGAACAAATCCTGTTTTCCTCTTTCGATACTCACGCATTAATGGTGATGAAACGTTATCTGCCCGCCATTCGTCGAGGACAGCTATGGGATGATATTCCTGATAATGCACTAGAAACTTTACAAGCTATAGAGGGGTTTAGCGTGCATTGTAATTATCAATATTTAACGCAGCAACAAGCGGCTATGTTGAAACAAGCAGGCTATGAAATTTATTGCTATACCCCCAATGATCCTAAAGAAGTGAAAGATTTTGAAGCATGGGGAGTCGATATGTTGATCACTGATGTCCCAGATATTTATCAACAGAATTAATGTGCTTTTTATAAGGTATCTGAGTGAATGACACAGATGCCTTATAATGCTTATTTTTATCACTAATCTGTCAATATATGGCTAGTAGGATAGGCCTTATTATAATTATGAGGATTTAACCGTGCAAATAATCCCATAGTTAATATCACTAAGACAGCATGAAAAGCCCAAGCATAGGTAAAACTACCATCATCTTGTTGTAGCCATACTGCGATCAGCGGCCCAAAAGAGGCAATAATAAATCCGCCACCTTGCATCAAGGCTGATAGTGCTCCTGCGTGTAATGGATGAGGAACATGATCTAATGCGGCAATCATCATCATTGAGAAACAACCACCCAACCCACAGCCTAAAAAGATACTCCATAGATAAGGGGCGCTCATTGGCATTGTCATCAGCGCTAAAAATCCAATAAGTTGGCTTGTCAGTGTTAAAAGTAGCCAAAAACGGCGATCATGATTTTTGGCAGCAAGAAATGGAATAATTAATGCTGCTGATGCTTGAAAGAGTGACAAAATAGCAACTAATGAGCCACTTTGTGCACTTGGCATACCTAATGATTGATAGAAGGGAGCTAACCATGCCACCATCGAAGCGTAACCGGCATTAACAAAGCCAAATCCAACAATTAATAAGGCTGTTCTTGGTCGCCAAATCAATGTATTAAGTGGCAGTTTATTGGTTTCGGAAATATTCTTTTTAATTGATAGCGTAATAGCAACTAATGCGACGCTCGCGGGTAACGCAAACCAAGCAAGAGCCTGTTGCCAATTGCCATCAGATGCCGTAAGAACAGGGGATAACTGAGCACCTAATGCACCTCCTCCCATTAGCATGGCTGAGTAGAGACCCATCATAATGGGAGTTTTCTGTCCAAACCACGCTTTGATGATGCCAGGGAAAACCGCTTGGATATAAGCGACACTTAAACCACAAAATAGAGCAGTAATAAGTAACTGATCACCATCAGAAACATAGGCACGAGAAAACGATGCTAATAATAAGATAAGCATCGCAACTTGTAGCCCTCTACGAGCTTGAATATAAGGTTGTAAAAAGGGCACAACCAAAGCACCGACTCCCATTAAAATCATGGGTAATAACGTGAGTAATGAGACTTGGCTATAGCTCATACCTGTTGAAGCAATAATATTGTCAATAACAGGACCAGGCCCGGTTAAAAAAGGGCGTAAATTTATTCCTACTAAAATGATAGTAAGGACAATCTGCCACATATTTTTTCGTGGTAAGGCTGTCATAGTAATTCCCTGATAAACATCAACTTTGTCTATTGTATAGGCAAAGTTTGTCTAAAAAAATGCTAATAGTAAAGATAAAGTATCATTGTTTTCAGTTGAGGTTAGCATTATTGACAGAATATAGAACTCTAATCTGAAGATGATATTTTCCCGAATTTGATCTATCAGTTATTTCCTAAGTAAATTTATCTAAATGATATTTGGTTTCTTTTATATTAATATTAGCAGGAAGGTGTAAACTGGTTTATTATTTTATACCGAAAAATATAAATAACTAAGGTAAGTTAATGTTGAGTATGGAAAAAATTAAGCAACCCTATTAGCCAGCATTAAAATTGATATTAAGTTCACTTATTGTTTTTAGTTTCTATTTGAAACAAAGCCATACCCCTGACTTTTCATTACTGATTAATATATTTGATTTAACATTAATTCCTATGTTTGTTTTTATTATCGGGTTTATTACTAAAAATGGGACATGGAAAAGTTGGCGTGATAATTTATTGGCTGCCTTAGTGATTTATGCGACTTTCCAAACTATTGATATGATCCCTCTTTATTATTCAGGGCAATTTGACCTTAATACTTACCTTCTTTTTCCTCAAAATGGTGTTTGGTTTTTTCTTGCTACACCTATTTGGCAAGCTTTTTTCCTATTGTTACCTTCATATATCAGACATCATAAACCAATATTATTCTCTCTTCTGCTTGTCAGTATTTTGCTATCGTTGTTAACTAAAGGCTATGAATCTAAACTATCTACTTTCTTGGCTATAATACAATATTTTCCATTTTTTATTATCGCTTATTTAGTAGACCAACAAACAATTGCTAAATTGAGAAGTCAATCTTTGGTGGTTATTGCTTTAATAAGTTTATTATCAATATTTATACTTTATTATCAATCTAATATCAATTATATTATAATAACAAAATTAGAAGGGAGTCTATTTTTTGCAAAATTAATTATATATATTATCTCTTTATTGATAAGTTTTATTTTAAGCGCAGGGATTATTTACCTTGCACCAACCACTCAAAAATACGCTTCTCTTGCCAATAATGCGTTAGGTGTTTATCTAATTCATCCAATTATTTGTTTTATCCTTTTACAAGGCATAATCTTTTTTCATTTATCCCTTACGTTACCGATGGTTTTTGCACTCACTGTTATCACCATTAGCCTAGCACTATTATTGGCATCAATTAAGCTTATTCATTGGTTTATTAGCCCAACTTTTAATATCCGATAGCTTAGTCAACATGAGTGGAGAAAAATGTCATTAATTTTTCTCCACTAAGAATAAAATCGTATGTTCACTATTAATTTGTTTTATTTGTATAAATAAATTGTCTTTACGCCAGGATTCATTTCCATCTGTATTCCTATATGCATTTATATCTTTTACATAACCTAGATTTTCAATATAATTTATCAATTCTATTTTACGGTTTGGATTTACATTTGAAAATAGAATTGAATTAGTCATTGGTGCTACACCATCAGGTGAGTCGTAAAATATAATGTAATTGCTTGAAATAATAGGAGCGTTTTTGATTTCATCAAAGGTAAATAAATTATACCTAATGAAATCATGTTTTGTGTATGAAAAATGATTATCTACAAATAAAATGGGTATATTCAGAATAGACCCTACAAGTAATAGAACAATAAAAATAAATTTAATAACCTTATTCAAATTTGATCTCCATATCTCTACGAAATTGATATTATATCTTGTTTTATCTTCAATGTGATGGCATTGTCAAGGGTGCTAAATTCTGTCTAATTTTTTCATTTGCTTATAAAGGATTGGAATGGGCATTTAAGGATCAATATCATTTAGCCGATTTTTTGGGAAATGTAACGGTTGATATGGCAAAAACAGCTTTGGCTGCTGCTGGAGCTTGGGCTGTAGGCACAGTATTATTATCAAGCGCTGTGGTAGGAGGCAGTGTAGTAGCTGTTGGGTTAATTGTCTTTCTTGTAGGGGTTGGTATCACGATGACTTTAGATTATATAGATAAGCAATATGGCTTAAGTGAAAAAGTCATTTAATACTTGAGAGAGGAGTCAAAAAGAAAACCAAGAACACCTGAGGTTGATGTTAATAAAATATTTCACTCATGGCCAAGGTTTTGATTATGCCAAGATGGGATAAAATAATAGTTTCCATATTCTTTCTTATTTTATTTATCGTAATTGGAATACTTGTTTATGGTTACACTATTTCGTTATTTCTGATGGAAGATATTATTATATTTTCAGAGCCTATTGTTATGTTAACACTGGGGGTACCACTTGTCATATATACTTGTTTCGCAATGACAATTGAGTTTTTTCTTGGTGTAAAATCAATTGTTTTTATGTCTTTAATGACATTTAATAAATTAATAATGCGATATTTAGTCTATTTAGGACTTGCCGGTGTATTGCTCAGTTTTCCTATCTCATTTGTAGTAAATATCTTTCTTCTTGATGAAGGATATAAAACGTGTGATAAAATTTCGTGGCTATCACCCACTACATATGTAAAAGAATTATCGTTTTGCAATAACAAAAAAGCCCTTAACAAATAATGAAAAGGGCTTTTTAATTCAATGTATTATACGACTTCTATTAATTCATGCCATATTTTTTCAGTTTCTTACGCAGTGTGCCACGGTTAATGCCCATCATTTGCGCAGCACGTGTTTGGTTACCACGGGTGTATTGCATCACCATGTCCAACAATGGCTGTTCAACTTCAGCCAATACCAGCTCATATAAGTCATTAACATCTTGACCGTTTAATTGAGCAAAATAGTTCTTCAGTGCTTGTTTAACTGAGTCACGTAAAGGTTTTTGGGTTACCTGATCTTGTGAATTTACAGTGGCAACGGTTAGTACGTCTGAATTTACGCGTTGTTCGAACATAGTTCTGTCAGCTCTTTTATTTATTTACGCAAAAAATTTTCGAAATATGCTTCCAACGCCTCCAGCTGTTCGCTGGCATCCTCTATGGCGTTGAAGGAGCGCCGAAACTGGTCATCAGGGGCATGTTCCTTGAGATACCAAGAGACATGCTTGCGTGCAATGCGAGTTCCTTTGCCTTGACCGTAAAAGTCGTGCAATTCACGCACATGCTTTTGCATTATTTGTTGCACCTTTGCAATCGGCAGAGGAGGCAACAGTTCACCTGTGTCCAGATAGTGCTGGATTTCCCGAAAGATCCAGGGTCTTCCCTGAGCAGCGCGACCGATCATTAAAGCATCGGCTCCAGTGTAGTCAAGCACTGCTCTGGCTTTTAGCGGGTCAGTTATGTCTCCATTCGCAATAATGGGAATAGAGACACTCTGCTTAACTGTCCGAATACTGTCGTATTCAGCTTCACCTTTGAACAAACACTCGCGCGTACGTCCATGAATGGTGAGAGCCGCAATACCACAATCTTCAGCCAATTTGGCAATCTCTACACAGTTTCGTTCATCAGGTGACCATCCTGTACGGATCTTGAGTGTAACAGGTACATCAACCGCATTGACCACCGCAGAAAGGATCTCTGCGACTAAATCCGGATAACGCAGCAATGCCGAGCCTGCTAACTTTTTATTCACCTTTTTTGCCGGACAACCCATATTAATGTCGATAATCTGAGCGCCACTTTCTACGTTTATTTTCGCAGCTGTAGCCATATCAACAGGGTCACTTCCCGCAATTTGTACGGAGCGGATCCCCAATTCATCGCTATGTACCATCCGTAACCGAGACTTGTCTGTCTTCCAAACCTGAGGATTAGAAGAAAGCATTTCAGAAACTGTCATCCCCGCACCCATGTCATAGCAAAGTGACCGAAAAGGTCGGTCTGTAACGCCAGCCATTGGAGCTGCAATGAGGCAATTTTTTAACTGATACTGTCCGATTCGCATAGATGAAAAGAGGGCCAAACTGTGACTGCAAGGGCGCGTATATTACGCATTTTTTACCAGATATGAAAGGACAAAGTTTAACCAAATCGCGAAAAAAAGTTACTTTTTTATACTTGATTTTTTATAAATAGATTATTTAGTCAATAAAAACAAAGTGTTACTGTTTTTCTAAAATTTTAAATTTAAATATAGAGAAGTAACAAACTCAAGCAACAAGGTGATATTTATCAGGCAAAATTGTGATTAATGCCTGATAAATAATCATTAAGTGAAACTTTAACTGTTTAATATTATCGCAAATTGTTTAATATTTAATCTATGTTATTTTTTCACTCCGGTAATACGACACCACTCTTCTTTTTCAGCCACAGGATCTAAAGTAAATTGTTCTTGATAAGCTTGTGCAACACTGTCAGCTTGTGTGGCAAGAACACCGGAAAGACCTAAATGCCCCCCTTGACGTGGCAGTGTGCTGATAATAGGTGCTAATTCACGTAATGGGCCAGCTAAGATATTTGCGACCACTACATCGGCACTGAGATTGTCTGGTTGGTCTTTAGCAAGGTATAGCGTCAGTGCATCAGCGACACCGTTACGTTGCGCATTGTCGCGACTTGCTTGGATAGCTTGTGGGTCGATATCGATACCTATCGCTTTCGCAGCCCCCAGTTTTAATGCTGCAATGGCTAAAATACCTGAGCCACAACCAAAGTCGATAACGGTTTTACCTGCGAGATCTAAACCATCGAGCCATTGTAGACATAAAGAGGTGGTTGGGTGAGTACCAGTACCAAATGCCAGACCTGGATCGAGCATGACATTTACAGCGTTAGGATCAGGCACTTCACGCCAGCTTGGGCAAATCCATAAACGTTCGCCAAAGCGCATAGGGTGGAAGTTATCCATCCATTCGCGCTCCCAATCTTTATCTTCTAATTGTTCGATTTTATGTACAAATCCTTTACCCAGCACCGCCGTGTTTTCTAACATAGCCACGATGATACTCATATCGGTTTCTGCATCATATAAGCCAATAACATCGGTATCACCCCAGAGGCGAGTTTCTCCCGGTAATGGCTCAAAAATAGGGGTATCGTGGCTATCTTGAAAGGTTACTGATACCGCGCCACTTTCAACCAACTCATCACCAATGGCTTCGGCGTTTTCTGAGGTGGCATTTAGTCTTAATTGTATCCAAGGCATAATTAATCTCTTTTAAAAACAAGTTCACTGTAATGGAGCAGATTGAGGCAAGGTTTGTTCTCCAAACCTATTTGCGACAAGAAAAGCCACTAAGCTCAATAACAGCGCAGGAATAATAGGATGAAATCCAGCAATCTGGATATTAAATGTTGCCAGTGTAGCATAGAGTGTGGCACCGGTTATCATGCCCGCAATCGCGCCATAACGGTTTGCTTTGTTCCAGTAAAGGCCAAGTACTAGAGGCCATAAGAAAACCGCTTGTAGTCCACCAAAGGCAAGTAAATTGAGCCAAATTATCATTGATGGCGGGTTCCATGCAGCAAATAGCAATAAGATCCCTAAAATCAAAGTAGATAGGCTAGATAAACGCGCAATGCGTTTTTCATTGTTTATGGCATGAGGCGCGAGATTGAGATAGAGATCTTTGACCAATGTCGCTGATGATTGTAGCAGTTGTGCGTTAATCGTTGACATGATGGCTGCCATCGGTGCCGCTAAAAATATACCGGCAGCAAAAGGTGGTAATACATCAACCATTAAGGTTGGAATAACTTGATCTGGCACGGTGAGATCAGGAATGATTGCCCGACCTAATGCGCCCGCAAAGTGCATACCAAACATTAATAACGCCATCACGATGGTGCCGATGATGATCCCTCTGTGCATGGCTTTGCTGTCTTTATAAGAGATACAGCGCACTGCAGTATGGGGAAGGCCGATAACCCCAAAACAGACCAATACCCAAAATGACGCCATAAAGGGGCCAGTTAAAATGCCGTCAGCACCATGAGGAGAGGTAAGGGCAGGATCGATAGCATTTAGTTTTTGTATTGCAATATCTAAACCACCCGCCTTGTAGATAATGGCAAAAAGCAAAATAAAGGTGCCCAATAACATCACAAGGCCTTGTAAGGCATCATTTAATACACTGGCTCTAAATCCGCCAATCGCTGTATATAATGCGATTGAGATACCAAATATCAGCAAACCAAATTCATAGGGAATACCCGCCGCGGTTTCTAATAAGCGAGCACCACCAATAAATTGTACGGTCATGGCGCCGACAAAAGCTACCAGTAGACTTAAGCTGGCAAACCAGACTAAAAAGCGACTTTGGTAGCGAGCATAGAGCATATCATTTAGGGTGACGGCGTTATAACGACGCGCCAAAATAGCAAATTTTTTACCTAGTACCCCGAGGGAGAGCCAAATAGCGGGGAGCTGGATCATCGAAAGAAGTACCCAACCAATGCCGTATTTGTAAGCCGCTCCTGGTCCACCAATAAAAGAGCTAGCACTGACATAGGTTGCCGTGATGGTCATTGCAAGGACAAATCCACCCATAGAGCGGTTACCAAGAAAATACTCGTTAAGAAATTGCCCTTTTTCACGTTTACGATATGCGTATGCGGATAATAGGAAGACCAATAAGAGATAGCCAACCAGTGGCACGATAACCTCAGTTTGCATTGTCATGCTCATCTCCTAACGGCATATCTTTGAAAAAATAGCGTACCATCAGATAACACAGTAAAAAAAATAGCACAGGTAAAAATAGGCATGAAAGCTCAAACCAAACCGGTAGGCCGGTTAGTCCCACACTATTATCGGGTAAATAGGCAGTAAGTAACCAACCCAATAAGTAGATAAAAGTAAGCACTAAGGCCAAGAGGGCTTCTTTGTGGGCCTGAACAAAACGCTTGTCCATCTGTTCTCCCAATCTTTATAGGATTAAAACGAATGGGAAGGATTGTACGGGAAAGTGAGAGGTGATTCAGTGAAAATTGATCATAAACTTATTGGTGGCATCAAATGATGAGGAATTGATTGGCGGTTGAGTGTGCTGCAGGAACTTATTTGGTTATTTAATAGACTATTTAGTCGAATAAAAAAGGCATAGTCGATAAACTATGCCTTTTACTGATAAGCTAAAAAGATTAATTTTCAGTTAAACCTAGGCGTTTTTCTAGGTAGTGAATATTAGTACCACCTTTTTGGAATTGCTCATCATTCATAATGAATTGGTGTAGCTCAATATTGGTTTTAATGCCGTCAATAATAAGTTCTGCCAACGCATTTTTCATACGAGAAATCGCAATTTCACGTGTTTCACCGTAAGTGATCAATTTACCAATCATTGAATCATAGTGTGGTGGAACGGTGTAACCTGCGTAAATATGTGATTCCCAACGTACACCAAATCCGCCTGGTGAGTGGAAACGAGTGATGGTTCCCGGGCTTGGCAAGAAGGTTTTTGGATCTTCTGCGTTGATACGGCACTCAATAGCATGTCCATGAACGTGAATTTGATCTTGCGTGACCGATAATGGTAAGCCTGATGCAATACGCAGTTGCTCTTTGATAAGGTCAACACCGGTGATCATCTCAGTAACAGGGTGCTCAACCTGAATACGGGTATTCATTTCGATAAAGTAGAATTCGCCATTTTCATAGAGGAATTCAAACGTACCCGCACCGCGGTAGCCAATTTCAATACAGGCATTTGCACAGCGTTCACCGATATTTTTACGGATCTCAGGGGTAATACCCGGTGCTGGTGCTTCTTCAACCACTTTTTGGTGGCGACGTTGCATTGAGCAGTCACGTTCAGCTAAATAGATAGCATTACCTTGTCCATCGGCCATCACCTGAATTTCGACGTGGCGTGGATTTTCAAGGTATTTTTCCATATAGACCATATCGTTGCTAAATGCCGCTTTGGCTTCCGCACGGGTCATGGAGATTGCTTGCGCTAAGTCTTTTTCTGAGCGAACAACACGCATACCGCGACCACCGCCACCACCTGATGCTTTGATGATAACAGGGTAACCAATGCGTTTGGCGATTTCGATATTTTTGGCGGTATCGTTACCTAATGGGCCATCTGAGCCTGGTACACAAGGAACACCGGCTTTTTTCATCGCTTCAATAGCCGAAACTTTATCACCCATTAGGCGAATGGTTTCCGCTTTAGGGCCAATAAAAATAAAGCCTGAGCGTTCAACTTGTTCGGCAAAATCGGCATTTTCAGACAGGAAGCCATATCCTGGGTGAATGGCTTGCGCGCCACTTATCTCTGCCGCGGCAATAATTGCCGGAATATTTAAGTAACTTTTTGCTGAAGCAGCGGGACCAATACAGATAGTCTCGTCTGCCAGCAGAACGTGTTTTAAATCACGGTCTGCCGTGGAGTGAACGGCGACTGCTTTGATCCCAAGTTCCTTACAAGCTCTTAGGATACGCAGTGCAATTTCACCACGGTTGGCAATGAGGATTTTTTCTAGCATGGGCCTGCCTCGTTATTCGATGACAAAGAGTGGATCGTCAAACTCAATAGTATCGCCATCTTGGCAAAGGATAGATTTAACAACGCCCGCTTTATCAGATTCGATTTGGTTCATCATTTTCATTGCTTCAACGATACACAGTGTATCGCCAACATTGACTTGCTGACCCACTTCAACAAAGACTTTTGCTTCTGGGCTTGGTGAACGATAGAAGGTACCTACCATTGGTGAGCGAACAACATGGCCGCTAATTTCTTGCGTTGCTGTAGCCGCTGGTGTTTCTGGTGCTACAGGTGCCACAGCAGCTGCTAATGCAGGTTGAGGTGCTGCTGGTGCCGCAAAATATTGCTGAGGAGCCATTTGACCCTGAACGCCAGAGTTGCGACTGATGCGTACTGACTCTTCACCTTCAGAAATTTCCAGTTCAGAAATGCCAGACTCTTCGACTAGCTCGATCAGTTTTTTAATTTTACGAATATCCATGAGTTGATTCCGTACTCTTTTGATGTTTTTTATTAAGACAAGCGGTTGACCGCTGCCTGTAAAGCAAATCGATACCCTTCAGCACCTAATCCACAGATTACGCCAGTTGCGATATCAGAAAGATAAGAGTGGTGACGGAAAGGTTCCCGACTGTAGACATTGGATAGGTGAATTTCAATAAATGGAATATTCACCCCTAATAATGCATCACGCAGTGCAACACTGGTGTGCGTAAATGCTGCAGGGTTGATAAGAATATAATCAACATTTCCCCGCGCCGCATGAATTTTATTTATTAGCTCATGTTCAGCATTTGATTGAAAATGAGTCAGTTTCACATTTAATGCTTGAGCATCCGCTGACAAACTTTGAACAATATCATTCAGAGTTAGGTGTCCGTAAGTTTCCGGCTCTCTAGTGCCAAGCAGGTTTAAGTTCGGACCATTCAGGAGCAAAATATGAAAATTTTCCGACATTATGCTTCTATCTCCGTCAATTCGTCAACGAAATGACAAAATAACCTGTGCTTTTCGTTTTGTCATCTTTTATTGTATCGAATGTTACGATACAAATCACAAAGTCCGACATTATAGACATTTCACAGAAGATAACAGCAAAATACTGGTCTAATCAGGGAAAGATGGGATTATTTTGATGAAAAGTTAAAAGTTTTTACAAGATTGTAAAACCAAGAAAGTAAAATAAACAGAAGTTTAAAAAATAATCATAACATGACGTTATTTATTGATGTGACAGGAAATCTACGCTTCTTTGAGCTAGATCGATAATATATGTTATAAATGTGATCTAGATCACATTACTAACCAGGCTTAATATTAAAAACGCAATAATCTGGCATTAAATTAATCTGTTTAATGCCAGAAATTAGCTCAAAATCATGATAAATAATTACAACTTAACTAAGGTTCTACCTGTTACTTGATTATCCATTATCATCTGAGCATAGCGTGGCACCTCATCGAGTGTAATTTCGGTTACTGTTTGCTGATAAAATGTATCAGGCAATAGCTGCAGTAAACGTTGCCATACTTGAGCGCGTTTTTCTGCTGGATAATAGACGGAATCGATACCTTGCAGACGAACATTGCGTAAAATAAATGGCATAACTGTAGTAGGTAACGTATATCCTCCTGCTAAGCCACAGGCGGCAACGGTGCCATTGTAATGTGTTTGTGACAAGATATTGGCAAGGATTTGTCCACCTACGGTATCAATAGCGCCTGCCCAACGCTGTTTATCTAATGCTTTACCCGCAGCCTCAAATGCTTCACGGGTGATAATATGCTCGGCCCCCAGTTGACGTAAATAATCGTGATTGCTGGCTCTGCCACTGAGAGCGGTAACCTGATAGCCAAGTGCGGTTAATAAACTAATTGCGGTGCTACCGACACCACCGCTGGCACCTGTAACTAAAATCTCACCACTATCGGGTGTTATGCCACCTTGTTCTAACGCCATCACACAAAGCATGGCAGTAAAACCAGCGGTACCAATGATCATGGCATTTTTTAACGACAGTCCTTCAGGCAGCGCCGTTAACCAATCACCTTTAACGCCCGCTTTTTGTGCTAAACCGCCCCAGTGGTTTTCACCTACCCCCCAACCGGTTAGTAACACATGTTGTCCAATATGAAAGCGGGGATCTTCTGTATGGTGAACCACTCCTGAAAAATCGATACCGGGAACCATTGGAAATTGGCGTAGAATTTTTCCTTTACCTGTTATGGCTAAGCCATCTTTGTAGTTTAGTGTCGAGTAGTGGACATCAACAATGACCTCATGAATAGGGAGTTGTGATTCATCGATATGTTGGACGCCGGCGCTAAGTTTATCGCTGTGTTGTTCGACTAATAATGCTTTCATGATGACCTCTTATTGCTATCCGTTTCTGTCATGATAGGTGATTTTTTAGCAAGCGTTGTGATTGTGCACAATATCTCGTGTAATAATGAGACAAATTAACGCTTTTTAGTGTATAAACGATGGGTTCTATGTTCATTTAAGCAGAGATTATTCTGAGTTTTACATTTTTGTTGTGAGTTGATACTTAAAATATTTTACGATTGGGCCAAAAATAACATTTATCTTCGTTTATTGAAATTAAGCTAATAGGTTGTTTTGTCCACCATCAAGATGAGTATGATGATCGCTATCTTCATCAAATGATGGGGTAAATGTTATCGAAAATAGATATTGCTGATGTGAATAATTAAATGAATAAATTTTATTTGAACTTGAACCCTTACTTTTGTGTCACAGTGTGGCAACCAAGTAAGATTTTTCTTTGTCGATATCTACGTGATTTGTATTGTGATTAAGTCAAATAAATCTTACGTAGGATCGAATTTATGCGTTAATCGTTTTAATTAGCCCATTTTTATGCAGTTTTTTTCTGCTCCAATTGGGAAAAGTAACGTAGAATATTGTGCCTTTATGATTATTCACGTGTCCACTTTTAACTAAGTAGCGGATCGCGCCTTGTCGCTGCTTATTGTGGTTGGTAGAGTAGACGGATTTTTCCGTCCCGGCTTGCAGGATTATCCTTTCGTATGTTTAAAAAATTTCGTGGCATGTTTTCCAACGATCTGTCTATTGACTTGGGTACCGCCAATACCCTGATTTATGTCAAAGGACAAGGTATTGTTCTCGATGAACCTTCTGTAGTTGCGATCCGCCAAGATCGCGCAGGTACATCAAAAAGTGTTGCAGCCGTCGGGCATGAAGCCAAACAGATGCTAGGGCGTACACCTGGGAATATCGCAGCTATTCGTCCAATGAAAGACGGTGTTATCGCTGATTTTTATGTAACCGAAAAAATGCTTCAACACTTCATAAAACAGGTTCATAACAACAGCTTTATGCGTCCAAGCCCTCGTGTATTAGTGTGTGTACCTGTTGGTGCGACACAAGTTGAGCGTAGGGCTATCCGCGAGTCGGCACTTAGTGCGGGTGCTCGCGAAGTCTTTTTAATTGAAGAACCTATGTCTGCTGCAATTGGTGCAGGTTTACCGGTATCTGAAGCGACGGGTTCAATGGTCGTTGATATTGGTGGTGGGACTACAGAAGTTGCGGTTATCTCATTAAATGGTGTGGTTTATTCCTCTTCTGTACGTATTGGGGGAGACCGTTTTGATGAAGCTATCATTAATTATGTACGTCGTAACTACGGTTCATTGATCGGTGAAGCAACCGCTGAGCGTATTAAGCATGATATTGGCTCGGCTTATCCTTCAGACGAATTAAATGAGATTGAAGTACGTGGACGTAATTTAGCAGAAGGGGTACCACGTAGCTTTACTTTAAATTCCAATGAGATCCTCGAAGCCTTACAAGAGCCATTAACAGGTATTGTAAGTGCTGTGATGGTTGCCTTAGAACAGTGTCCGCCAGAGCTTGCTTCTGATATTTCAGAACGAGGTATGGTCTTAACGGGTGGTGGGGCACTGTTACGTAACCTAGACCGTTTATTAATGGAAGAAACAGGTATTCCTGTTATTGTGGCTGAAGATCCGCTTACCTGTGTGGCTCGTGGTGGTGGTAAAGCATTAGAAATGATCGATATGCACGGTGGCGATCTATTTAGCGAAGATTAATATTATTGTGCGAGTAAGGGAGAAAGGATTCCCCCTTAATCACAATATAACAATATTAACACCTGTTCTTTTACTTCTCCGTGTGAGTGATCTTAGAGTTTATGAAGCCTATTTTTAGTCGGGGGCCTTCCCTGCAACTAAGATTAATAATCGCTGTGATTATCGCGATATCGTTGTTAATTGCTGATAATCGCATAGGTGCTTTTTCAAAAGTCCGTCAGTATTTGGATACTGCTGTGAGTCCTTTCTATTTTCTTGCAAATGGGCCTCGTCGTTTCCTTGATCAACTCTCTGAAACCTTTGCAACTCGCGAACGTTTACAATTTGAAAATCAAGCGCTAAGAAAAGAGCTTCTTGTTCGCAGTGGTGAAAGTCAGCTACTGGAACAATTTAAACAAGAAAATGCCCGCTTACGAGAATTACTTGGTTCACCTTTACGTCAAAATGAACAAATGACGGTAACACAAGTGTTGTCTGGTAATAGTACGCCTTATCGAGATCAAGTGGTGATAGACAAAGGCACTAATGATGGGGTGTATGAAGGTCAGCCTGTTATTAGTGATAAAGGCGTTGTTGGACAAGTTATTGCCGTAAGTGAGTTAACCAGCCGAGTACTGTTAATTTGTGATACCTCTCATGCATTACCGGTACAAGTATTACGCAATGATATTCGCGTTATTGCCTCAGGGGCTGGGTGTGCGGATGATCTACTGTTAGAGGCACTACCTGCGAATATCGATATTCGTGTAGGGGATGTGTTAGTCACCTCAGGATTAGGGGGACGCTTTCCTGAAGGTTATCCTGTTGGGGTTGTTTCTTCGGTAAAAGTCGATAATCAACGTGCTTATTCGGTGATTAATGTGCGACCTTCTGCTGAATTACAACGTTTACGTTATCTGTTGCTATTATGGAACGCCTCAGAGAAGAAACAAGCGCCACCGTTACCTTCAGAGGTTTACCGTGCTGCCAATGAACGTTTGATGCAATTAATGCCACAGGTACTGCCTAACTATGAACAAGCGGGGCCACCACTGCCTCGTTCTATGTCACAAGAGCCAACGGAAAATAGCGCCACCCCAAGTGATATAGCACCAGTAGCACCAACGGAAAACAATAAACCTCAACCTAATACGAATCGAGGTAGATAGTGACAATCAATCCTTATCGTAGCCGTGGGCGTTGGATTATTTGGCTCTCGTTTCTAATAGCTTTGGTGTTACAAATTATGCCTTGGCCTGAGCAACTAGAAGTTTATCGCCCTATTTGGCCGGTGTTGTTTCTGATTTATTGGATAACGTCATTACCTCATCGTATTAGCGTTGGAACAGCATTTGTTCTTGGGATGAGCATGGACTTAGTGCAAGGGACAACATTAGGGGTGAATGCGTTGGCTTATACCCTAGTAAGTTATGTTATCGCCTTTAAATATCAATTATTTTGTAACTTAGCGTTATGGCAACAGTCATTAGTGGTAATGTTAGCGATTGGTGTGGTTGATCTTACTGTATTTTGGGCAGAATTTTTGCTTTCTCCCGTGACTTTTCACCCACAAGTATTCTGGAATAGCCCAGTCAGTGGTATTCTTTGGCCATGGCTTTATTTTTTGCTTCGCAAAGTCCGTCACCAGTTTTCAGTTCATTAACCTCTCTGGATCATGACGGTATTTTTGTGTCACCGTCATGAGGATATTATTGTGATCACTCTTTACCTTGCATCGAGTTCCCCCAGAAGGCGAGAGCTTCTGTCACTGTTGGATGTTCAATTTAGCACCATTACACCGGCAATTGATGAAATTTGGCAACAAGGTGAAGCACCGGAAGATTATGTTATCCGTTTGGCGAGGGAGAAATCTCAAGAGGGGGTACGTCAAGCGACAAATGACTATCCGGTATTAGGCTCTGATACTATCGTGGTTCAAGCAGGTCGTATTCTGGAAAAACCACGAGATAAAGCGCATGCAGCACAAATGCTAAGTAATCTTTCAGGTGCAACCCACCAAGTGATGACGGCGATTGCTATTTCAGATAAAACCCGAACAATAAGCCAATTAGTTGTCACGGATGTGACTTTTAGAAAGATGACAGAAAGTGAAATTAGTGCGTATATTGAAACGGGAGAGCCAATGGATAAAGCTGGCGCTTACGGTATTCAGGGAAAAGGAGGCCGTTTTGTACAACGGATTGAGGGTAGCTATCATGCTGTTGTCGGCTTACCGCTTGTTGAAACCGAAGCATTGATAGCTCAATTTTTGTCTCTAGCGAATGATAAGGAGATTTCATGACAGCAGAGCTATTAGTGAATGTGACTCCCTCTGAAACCCGAGTGGCCTATATCAGCGGGGGCATACTACAAGAGATCCACGTTGAAAGAGAAGCCAAACGAGGTCTTGTCGGAAACATCTACAAAGGTCGGGTAAGTCGTGTATTACCTGGGATGCAAGCTGCATTTATTGACATTGGGCTTGAGAAAGCCGCTTTTTTACATGCTTCTGATATTATGCCTCACACGGAATGT
Source organism: Proteus sp. G3927 (assembly GCF_963894685.1). Lineage (NCBI taxonomy): Bacteria > Pseudomonadati > Pseudomonadota > Gammaproteobacteria > Enterobacterales > Morganellaceae > Proteus > Proteus sp. G3927. The sequence goes on from NZ_CAWQGX010000024.1 coordinate 41,165, forward strand.
ATCGCGGGTGAAGAGCAGAAAAAATTTAATGTTCGTGATATTGCGCAACTTGTACATCAAGGTCAGGACTTGATTGTACAAGTAGTGAAAGATCCTCTAGGTACAAAAGGGGCACGTCTTACAACAGATATCACATTACCATCACGTTACTTGGTGTTTATGCCGGGGGCTTCTCATGTGGGTGTTTCACAACGTATTGAAAGTGAAGAAGAACGTGAGCGCTTAAAACGCTTGGTAGAAGAGTATTGTGATGAAAATGGTGGGTTTATTATTCGCACTGCCGCTGAAGGTGTCGGCGAACATGAAATAAAACAAGATGCTGCTTTTTTAAAGCGCCTATGGAATAAAATCATTGAGCGTAAAAAAAGAAATAAAACGCGCATTCAAATTTATGGTGAGCTCGCTTTAGCACAACGTATTTTACGTGATTTTGCAGGGGCTGAATTAGATAGCATTCGGGTTGACTCTAAATTAACTTATCATCAATTACAGGAGTTTATTGGTGAATATATTCCTGAATTAACCGCTAAACTTGAATTACACCAAGGTAATCAACCTATTTTCGATCTTTACGGGGTTGAAAGTGAAATTCAGCGCGCGTTAGAGCGAAAGGTCGAGTTAAAATCAGGAGGCTATCTGATTATCGACCAAACCGAAGCAATGACAACGATTGATATCAATACGGGCGCTTTTGTTGGTCATCGTAATTTAGAAGAGACGATTTTTAATACCAATGTTGAGGCGAGTCAGGCGATAGCGCGGCAACTGAGATTACGTAATTTAGGCGGCATTATCATTATTGATTTTATTGATATGAGTAATGAAGATCATCGCCGTAGAGTATTAGCTTCCTTAGAACAAGCATTGAGCAAAGATCGCGTGAAAACGACCATCAATGGTTTTTCACAATTAGGTTTGGTTGAGATGACACGTAAACGAACCCGTGAAAGTCTCGAGCATGTACTTTGTGATGACTGTCCTACTTGCCAAGGCCGTGGTACAGTAAAATCAGTTGAAACGGTATGTTATGAAATATTACGAGAAATTGTTCGTGTTCATAAAACCATAGACGCAGATCGCTTTTTGGTTTATGCCGCCCCCGCTGTTGTGGAAGCACTAAAAGGTGATGAATCACATGCTTTAGCCGAAGTGGAAATTTTTGTTGGGAAGCAAGTCAAAGTGCAAACTGAGCTACTCTATAGTCAGGAGCAGTTTGATGTGGTGATGATGTAATGGATTCGCCTTGCTAATAAATATGATGGCAGAAAGGAGACTAAATGAAGCGGCTGTCTAAATCTTTATTATTGATAACCCTTTTTTGCCTGATTATTTTCGCCGTAGTATTAAGTGGATTTCGTTATTTTCTGCCTCGTTTAGATAATTATCGTCCTGAAATTGAAACCTATTTATCTAAACAGTTCAATAGCCCAGTCACCATGACACAGGTGAAAGGGGAATGGCAAAACTTTGGTCCTGATATCCAAATTACTGGGCTGTATATTGATAATAACAGTGTTGAAGTGAGTGCTGAACAGATCACTTTCTCCTTTGATGTTTGGCGTTCACTGCTTCATTTTCAACTCTATTTTCGTGAATTAACCTTTGAACAGTTAGCTGTAAATTATAAAAAACCTATTTTTACTGGGCAAAATGGTGATATTACCTTCACTGAACCCGATGATATCTCTTCCATTTTCTTAAAACAGTTTGATCGATTTAAATTGGTTGATAGCCGTTTCGTGTTTTTATCACCTTCTGGTGACACTAGCACGCTCCATATTCCCGAATTAATGTGGCTCAATCAGAAAAACCGCCATCGTGCGCAAGGGGAAGTTACTTTAGATACCCCAATAAATCACTATGGTGGACTAAAAGTACGTCTTGATCTCTATACGAAAAAGCAGGGGGCACTCGATAAAGGACAGGTGTTTGTCACCGCTGATGAGGTTGATATTTCCCCTTGGTTAAGCCAATGGGTTAAAAGTAACAGTGGCCTTGGTGAAGCGAAAGCCAGCCTATCTAATTGGATAGAGATCAGCAATGGGCGGATCACGGGTAGCCAGTTACAAATCCATCAAGGTGAAATGGATTGGCGTAATGAAGGGCGCACACATGTATTAAAGGTAGAAGATTTAATTCTACGTATGAGACGCCAAGAAAATGGCTGGCTTGCTGATATCCCTTATACCCGAAAAATAACGATGGATGGTGATGAATGGCCAGATGGTTATTTAGCGGTACTTTATCAACCTAAAGAAAAACAACAGGATGAAGCTTGGCGTATCCGTGCTAAAAATATTGAATTAGAACGGTTATCTGCGTTATTGCCTTTGTTCTCCTTTTTAACGCCTGATGTCGTGCGCCAATGGCAGTATCGTCAATTTTCTGGCATGGTCGACTCATTTGCTCTTGATTTAGCCCCCGATGATTTTAAACGTAGTGCCATTGATATCAGTTGGCAAAATGTTGCTTGGAAACGCTGGCAAGAAATCCCTTCTGTGGCACATTTTAATGGTCATTTAAAGGGCACATTACAGCAAGGAGCGCTTAATTTTGCGCTTAATAACAGTGAAATTGATACTGCTGGGCTTTTTAAAGCGCCACTTAATATAGAAAAAGGCACTGGTACGGTTTACTGGCAGCATCAGGGAGATTCTCTGTCGTTATGGAGTCAAGGGATTGATATAAAAGCCACCTCCGCTTGGGTTGCCGGTGATTTTCGTTATCAAAAACAAGGAGAGCATCAACAACTGTCTATTCTTTCGGGAGTGAATGTGACCGATGCCGGTGAGACATGGCGCTATTTACCTGAAAAATATGTCGGTAAAGATTTAACACAATATCTCTCTGACGCGATTATTGCTGGAAACGTTAAAAACGGTACGTTTATTTTTCATGGTGATCCGCGGGATTTCCCTTTTGAACAACATAATGGTTGGTTTCAAGTCTATGCACCAGTAAAACAGGCGACCTTCAAATATGATAGTGAATGGCCGGCACTGTTTGATCTTAATGTTAATCTTAATTTTAAGAATAACGGCTTATGGATGTCCTCTGATAATGTTCAGGTTGGTAAAGCCACCGCTAAAAACTTGACGGCGATTATTGAGGACTATAACAAAGAAAAAATTGTTATTGATGCAGATATTGAAGCCACGGGTGATGATTTAAAAGAGTATTTTCTAGCTTCGCAAATGGCAACGATTGGTCATACACTTGAAATACTAAAAGTGGCTGGAAAAATTAACGGGAGTTTGCATCTCGACATTCCTTTTGATGGCGAGCAGGTGGTCGCTTCTGGTCAGGTAAACTTAAACAATAATGATGTCACATTAGCCTTTATGGATACCACCCTAGAAGGTGTTACGGGACAATTTCGTTACCATAATGATAAATTAGAGAGTGATACTTTAACCGCGAATTGGTTTGGTCAACCTCTGACATTTTCTTTTGCTGGTGGTGATCAACGGGATGCTTATCAAGTTGGTGTTGATCTAAAAGGACAATGGGATATCGCGAAAATTAAGGGATTACCTAATGATATACAACATAAATTAAGCGGTTTTTTACCTTGGCATGGCGTGGTGAGTGTTAATATTCCAGAAACAGCGGATGTTAATTATCAAGTGGATCTGACCGGACAAGTGAATGCGCTACAAAGTCAGTTAGCTGCGCCAAGTACCGATGACTTTAAAAACGCTTCCCCCATTGTGATTTCAGCAAAAGGGAATAGTGAAAAACTTAACGTTAGTGCCGATGCACAAGATCAGTGGTCATTAAATAGTGAATGGGCGTTAGGTGAACCATTACGTCTATTACAAGGTAATTTAGTTTCTTCCTCGCTCACACTACCTCAATTAAATGATCAATCACGATTGACTATTGCATTGCAGGGATTGCAAGGCGATAAATGGCTACCTACTTTAATGGCTTTTTCATCATTAGCCCCTTCTGAAAACGCGATACGTTTCCCTACCAATATTCATATTAGTCTGCCTGAACTTAATTTTGCTGGTCAGCAATGGATTGCGCCACAAACAGAAATTATGCGTGCTGATGATGGTGTAAAATTATCCTTCTCAGGGAGTGAGTTACGAGGTGACTTATTTGTACCCAATACGGTACAACCTTGGCAGGTGAATATTACCTATCTCTATTTTAATGGCGCTAGCCCAACGGAAGAAAATAAATCCTTAAAAATGGCAAATGAGCCTGACGCCAAAAAAGCAGTTCAATTTTCACTTAAAGATATTCCTGCTATCAATTTCGCCTGCCAAGAGTGTTGGGTGAATGGATTATTACTAGGGAATATTGAAGGTGCAATACAGCCTCGTGACGGAGCATTATTGTTAACTGCAGGTAAGCTTAAAAATAGCAGTGGCGAGCTATCTGTGAGTGGTGTGTGGTCAGAAGATAGTTTAGGCAACAGTATCACTAAGTTGGCAGGTAAACTAACGGCACCGGAAGTCGATGAAATGGCGGCTTACTTTGGTTATATCATTCCGATTGTTCAGTCACCACTTACGGCAGATTTCTCACTGCAGTGGCACAATACCCCTTGGAATTTTGATCTAAAAACACTCTATGGTGAAGTGAATGCTTCTCTTGGAAAAGGGCGTATTGAAAAGGTGGATGTTGGGCAAGCGGGAAAATTATTACGTCTAGTCAGTTTTGATGCTCTGCTACGTAAGTTGCAATTCGACTTTAGAGATACTTTTAGTGATAATTTTGAGTATGATTCCATTAAAGGTGATCTGACGGTTAAACAAGGTGTTTTAAACGCGAAAAGTGTTGCTGTAGATGGTGTTATTGCCGATATTGCTATAAAAGGTCAAGTGGATCTGTTGGCGCGTAAAATGGACTTACAAGTAGTGGTAACTCCTGAAATATCAGCTACAGTAGGCGTTGCTACCGCATTTGCTATTAACCCCATCGCTGGTGCTGCTGTATTTGCAGCTTCAAAAGTACTGGGGCCACTTTGGAGTAAGATTTCAGTTATACGTTATCATGTTACCGGAACGGTAGAACAACCCAAGATTGACGAAGTACTGCGTCAACTTAAGGAGGATCAGGCGTTATGAAAAAAGTTAATGTCGCACTTTTGCAGCTTTGTAGCGGAAAAAATATAAAAAATAATCTGGCGCAAATAGAGCAACAGATTAAGCAACTCCCCGATTCAGTCAAGCTTGTATTAACGCCTGAAAATGCATTACTTTTCTCCAGCGCAAAAGATTATCATAAACATGCTGAAATTCAGGGGAAAGGGCCATTACAAGATGCGATTGCTAATATGGCGCAGCGCTATAAGGTGTGGATCTTAGTGGGTTCAATGCCATTGATTAGCCGAGATTCTCCTGAGCAGATCACCAGTAGTAGTTTAGTTTTTGATGATGAAGGGGTGATCCGCGCTCGTTATGACAAAATTCATATGTTTGATGTGAACATTGATGATGAACAAGGCGAATATAATGAATCAGCCATTTATCAACGTGGTGAACGCTTGACTGTAGTGGATACACCTGTGGGGAAATTAGGTTTAACGATTTGTTATGATTTACGTTTTCCCGGTCTTTTCCAAGCATTAAGAGAAAAAGGTGCTGAAATTATTTCTGTACCGGCAGCCTTTACTCGTTTAACGGGTAAAGCGCACTGGGAGCCATTGTTACGCGCGCGGGCTATTGAAAATCAGTGTATTATTTTGGCACCGGCTCAAGTCGGTACCCATGATGCTCGTCGCACATGGGGTCATACAATGGCTGTGGATGGTTGGGGGAAAGTATTGAAAAAGAACCCTGATGCGGTCAGTGCCCTAACGCTCAATATTCGAGTCGATAGTTTAGAAGGTATGCGTGAACAGATACGGGTTGTGAAACATAATCGCTTTCGCCCGAAACTGACACACTTAATAAAAAAAGTTAAGGATAAAAAAGAATTATGAGTTTAGCTGTTGTCAGCGAAAGTCTGTTGGAAGCGAACAACCTGAGTTTAGATGATTTAGCATCGACACTAGAGCAGCTTGCACAGCGTCAAATTGATTATGGTGATCTTTATTTTCAATCAAGCTACCACGAAGCATGGATATTAGATGATCAGATAATTAAAGATGGCTCTTACAATATTGACCAAGGGGTTGGCGTTAGAGCGATTTATGGTGAAAAAACAGGTTTTGCTTATGCAGACCAATTAACACTCAACGCACTTAACCAAAGTGCTCATGCTGCGCGTAGTATTGTGCAAGCACAAGGCAATGGGCAGATCCATACACTGGGTGCTATTCAACATACTCCGTTATACAACCTAAATGATCCATTACAAAGTTTGTCTCGTGAAGAAAAAATAGCACTATTACATGACGTTGATCGTGTGGCACGGGCTGAAGATAAACGTGTTAAACAAGTCAATGCCTCATTAACGGGAGTGTATGAGCATGTGCTAGTTGCTGCAACGGATGGTACTTTAGCGGCGGATGTGCGTCCTCTTGTACGTCTTTCAGTAAGCGTACTGGTCGAAGATGACGGTAAACGTGAACGTGGTTCAAGTGGTGGCGGTGGTCGTTTTGGTTATGATTATTTTCTGACTAAAGAAAATGGCGAAACCCATGCAGCGACTTATGCCCGTGAAGCGGTACGCATGGCATTAGTTAATTTATCGGCTATTGCTGCACCAGCAGGTACAATGCCTGTGGTTTTAGGCGCCGGATGGCCAGGTGTTTTATTACATGAAGCTGTTGGACATGGTTTAGAAGGTGATTTTAATCGTCGTCAAACATCGGTATTCTCTGGGCGTATTGGCGATAAAGTAACTTCTGAGTTATGTACTATCGTGGATGATGGTTCAATTGAAGGCCGACGAGGCTCCGTGGCGATTGATGATGAAGGCGTACCGGGTCAATACAACGTATTAATCGAAAATGGCATCTTAAAAGGCTATATGCAAGATAAGATGAATGCGCGTTTAATGGGGGTAAAACCGACGGGCAATGGGCGTCGTGAATCCTATGCACATTTGCCAATGCCACGTATGACCAACACCTATATGCTTGCGGGTAAATCTTCTCCTGAAGAGATCATCGCCAGTGTCGATCGCGGTATTTATGCGCCAAACTTTGGTGGTGGGCAAGTTGATATTACCTCCGGTAAGTTTGTTTTCTCAACTTCAGAAGCCTATTTAATTGAAAAGGGTAAAATTACTAAACCAATTAAAGGCGCAACCTTGATTGGTTCAGGTATTGAAGCGATGCAACAAGTTTCTATGGTGGGTAATGATCTCGCATTAGATAAAGGTGTCGGGGTGTGTGGCAAAGAGGGGCAAAGCTTGCCGGTAGGGGTTGGGCAACCGACACTGAAATTGGATAAGTTAACCGTTGGTGGTACTGCTTAACACTTGTTATCTATTTATACAAATTACCCCAATAAAACTCCATCGCTATGATGGAGTTTCTATTTAAGTGAGTAAATGGAGCTATTTATGGGCAAACGTCTATTCCCTGTTCTTATTGTTGTGGCTGTTTTATTTTTTGTTCTTTATAAAGGATTAGTACCTGAAACGCAGATACCAGCAACAGCGCCTCCTACATCGACAACATCTACATCGTCAAAGAGTTCAATCAGTCAGCCTGAGCCTCAACGTCCTTTAGCAATTGATGAAAAGACCCAAGCCAATAAAGTGGCTGATTATTTGCAACAACACGCCCGCTTACCTGATTTTTATATCAGCAAAAAAGAGGCTCGTGCTAAAGGTTGGAATGCGAAAGCGGGCAATTTATGTGACGTTTTACCAGGACGGGCGATTGGTGGTGATCGCTTTATGAACCGTGAAAAACAGTTACCTGAAGAAGTAGGGCGTCAATGGTTTGAAGCAGATGTCAATTATCAATGTGGACATCGTGGTAGCGATCGCCTGCTATATTCTAATGACGGATTAATTTATTTAACCACCGATCATTACCGTACCATGCAAAGAGTTGCACCTTAATGAAACAGATTATTTTTGATTTCAGCACATTGGCGGATCGAGATGCTTTTTATCATCAGTTTGCTCAGCAATTTCAATTAGATGAAGCATTCGGTAATAATCTTGATGCGTTATGGGATGTATTAACAGGAGAAATTGAATTGCCTGTTAATATTGTTTTCAGACATGCACCGCATCATTCCCGCACCTTCCAGCCCATTATTGAGATAATGCAAGAAGCGCAAGAGACGCTCGGTAAAGAGCTATTTCGCTTTCATTGTGAACATAAAAAAGCCAAGTAGAGCTAGCTGAAAGCCCATAAGTATTACAAGGTATCCTGAAAACCGCAGTGGTATCATGATTTAGCACTGCGTTTTCAGGAGCATCAGTCGTTAAGCTGACTCTGAGAGATCTTTTAGATATTGAAACAATAAGCGGAATGATTTTGGCGGTTTATTGGCTTCTTTCTCTTTTTTAGCATTACGAATAAGTGTGCGTAATTGCTGGCGATCGGCCATAGGATAAAGCGCTACCACTTCCTCAATCACTTCATTACCACCGTCAATCAGACGTGTACGCAGATCTTCTAGTTTATGTAACACTAAAATTTGCTGATTATGGCGATTTTTTAGTTTATCTAGTGCTTGGCGGATCGGCTCTTCATCAACATTACGGAGTAACTTACCGATATATTGAATTTGGCGACGACGCGCTTCGCGTTGTACCTTTTGCGCCAATTTAATTGAAGCGAGTAGTTTTTCATCAAGAGGAACACGTTCAAGCTCTTGAGCACTTAACTCAACAAGTTCGGTGCCTAATTTCTTTAACGCTTCAGCATCACGTTTAATTTCACTTTTGCTGACCCAAATGATCTCTTCCTCTTCTTCCTCTTCTAACGGTGTATTGTCAAATTCAGGATTGAGGTAGTGCCACTCTTCTGGCTGCTTTGCCATAATAAAAATTCCTGTTGCAGAGTAAGCCGGGAGTGTGATTTGGTGAATGACCAAAAGCCCGACGGGTGATAACATTCATATATCTTCTATTGTAACTGGGAAAATCGCTTGTTGACCACCTGTCAATTGATTTACTTTAGCAAAAATAAGTAAAAAGTGATGTTCTCCTTAGGAAAATGGTTCTCAATGAATAATACAGATCAGGTAAAACAGCTGGAAGAGGCAGTTTCTCTTGCACTGGAGATCGCCGCAAAACAGTGTGACGGTGCAGAAGTTGCAATTAATAAATCAACAGGCATAAGCGTTAGTACACGCTATGGTGAAGTAGAAAATGTTGAATTTAATAGTGATGGTGCATTAGGGATCACCGTCTATCAGCAACAACGTAAAGGGAGTGCATCTTCTACAGATTTAAGTCCTGATGCGATTAAACGTGCAGTACAAGCGGCTGTAGATATTGCGCGCTACACTTCTGTTGATCCTTATGCAGGGCCTGCTGATAAAGCCCTGTTAGCCTTCGATGCCCCTTTTCTTGATCTCTACCACCCAACAGACATAACAGCAGATAAAGCGATTGAGCTGGCGTCTCGTGCGGAGCAAGCTGCATTAGACAGTGATAGCCGTATCGTCAATACCGAAGGAGGAAGCTTTAATAGTCATAGTGGAACTCGCGTCTTTGGTAACAGCCTTGGTTTATTAAAAAGCTACTCTTCATCTCGTTATTCAATGTCGAGTTGCGTTATCGCTCGTGAGGGTGAGGATATGGAGCGCGATTATGCCTATACCATTAGTCGCCGTTTTGAGGCGTTACAATCTCCTGAATGGGTAGGACAAGAGTGTGCACGCCGTACCTTATCTCGTCTAGCTCCCCGTAAATTATCCACCATGAAAGCGCCTGTTCTTTTCTCAGCGGAAGTAGCAACGGGGATCTTCGGTCATTTAGTGGCAGCCATCAGTGGTAGCATGATCTACCGTGAGTCATCTTGTTTGTTAGATAGCTTAGGAAAACAGATTTTCCCTCAATGGTTAAATATTCAAGAGCGTCCACATATTGTGGGAGGATTAGCATCAACGCCTTTTGATAGTGAAGGGGTACGCACATCAGATGCAGATATTATTAAAGATGGGGTACTGCAAGAGTGGCTCCTTACTAGCTATTCCGCAAGAAAATTAGGGTTAAAAAGCAATGGACATGCAGGGGGCATTCATAACTGGCGTATCCCAGGGCAAGGCCTCTCCTTTGATGAATTGTTAAAAGAGATGGGCACAGGGCTTGTGGTCACTGAATTAATGGGACAAGGGGTTAGCACGGTGACAGGGGATTATTCCCGTGGTGCGAGCGGTTTCTGGGTCGAAAATGGTGAAATTCAGTATCCAGTGAGTGAAGTGACTATTGCCGGTAACTTGAAAGAGATGTGGGCGAATATTGCCACAATAGGTGATGATATTGAAACCCGCAGTAATATTCAGTGTGGATCGCTACTATTACCAGAAATGAGTATCGCAGGTCAGTAGCACCTTACCTTTAATCTCAGCCCATAAGTGGGCTGAGATATCGCGCTTACTTGTATTTTATTGCGTTAATAAGATAAAAAATAACACGCGAACCTTCAGCATTGCTTAACGGTGTAATTCACCAGCAGCTTCAGGTTGGTAGAGAATTTCTAATACTTTGACCTTAGTTTCAAGGCCATTAGGAAGCTGCCAACTGATCTCATCATTGATAGCTAAACCTAATAGTGCAGCCCCCATTGGCGCCATGACTGATAATTCAGTCGCACTATCTTTTAATGAAGCAGGGTAAACTAAAGTACGAATACGCTCTTCATTATTTTTTAAGTCCATAAAACGGACTTTGCTGTTCATGGTGACGATGTTAGCAGGGATATCAGCTGGTGTAACAATGTCAGCACGATCTAACTCTTCATTTAAAGCTTCTGCAATTGGGCTGTCTGCAAAGGCAGGTTGCTCTAGTAATGAATCTAAACGTTCTGCATCAAGTTCATTGATGATAATTGTTGGCTTTGTCATACCACACTCCAATTTGTTCCAATGCAAAACAACACCCCCACGGATTAGGTGGGGGTGTTGTTAAACTCTATGTAAGATAATAGGCGGTTCTGTAGCAAAAAGAAAGAGGCAGTGATCACAGTCTCTTTCTGGGATTTTTGTTAAGAAATGCTAATCTATTGTTTTTAATTAGAATTAATCTTCATCAAACCCTGATTCAAATAATGCAATAATCGCATCAATCGCTTCTTTTTCATCACAGCCACTGGCTTCTATATCGATGTGACTGCCTTGTTCGGAATCTAACATCAACATCGCAATCACACTATCTGCTTGCGCCTCAACGCCTTCATGGTTACGTAACGTCACCGTTGATTGAAATGTATTGACCAAATCAAACAATTTCATGGCAGGCCTTGCATGCATGCCTAAACGGTTTTTTATCGCTACGCGTCGATATTGGGTCATTTGCGCTTTTCAAGTGTTCTATGGCGTGATTGTACGTTTTTCCCTCTAGAGCGGAAATAGTCAGCCAGTTGTTCAGCCACGTAAACAGAACGATGTTTGCCGCCAGTACAACCAATAGCAACAGTTAGGTAACTACGATTATTCGTCTCTAACATCGGTAGCCAAAGTTCTAGATAACTTCTTGTTTGATAAATAAAGTTATGCACTTCGGTATGGCGATCGAGGAAGGCTGCGACTGGACGATCTAACCCCGTCATTGGGCGTAATTTGGGATCCCAGTGGGGATTAGGTAAAAATCGTACATCAAAGACATAATCAGCATCGATAGGAATACCATGTTTAAAACCGAAAGACTCAAATACCATGGTCAATTCGCGTTCACGTTTACCGAGTAAGCGAGTACGTAGCATTTCGGCTAATTCATGCACTGACATCTCTGAGGTATCAATAATCAGATCAGCCCGTGATCGTAAAGGTTCGAGCAGATCACTCTCTGTATCAATCGCCATTTCTAGCGAGAGGTTTTTCGTTGAAAGAGGGTGTAGGCGTCGAGTATCACTATAACGGCGGATCAGCGTATTTCTATCAGCATCTAAAAATAACAGTTGTGGAGAATATTCCGCGGGTAAACTTTCCAGCGCCTTTTCGAAAATCTCCGGTGATTCTGGCATATTACGTACGTCAATACTGACTGCGGCAGCGGCAGCATCACGCTCAGCCAGTGTTTTCGCAAGCTCCGGTAACAGATCGACAGGTAAGTTATCAACGCAATAAAATCCCATGTCCTCAAGCGCACGCAAAGCGACTGACTTACCTGAACCAGAGCGTCCGCTGACTATCATCAGCACCATGAGGTAGCTCCCCTTAATTTCCCAGTGATGAATATCATTCCACTGTATGCTATTCGCGTCCTGATAAACCCAAACCCATTAGGTTTATTCTGTGATAATCTGATAAAGCTCTTCATCACTTTGTGCGGAGCGTAGTCGGCGACATAAATTTTTGTCAGCCAACTGTTTTGCAATCAAAGACAGTGTGTGTAAATGTTCCTTACATTGTGTTGCAGGAACGAGTAATGCAAACAACAAATCGACAGGTTGATTATCAATAGCGTCGAAGGCAATAGGCTCGCTTAGGTGAAGAAACACACCAACAACTTTTTCAGTTTCATCACTTTCAATACGCCCATGAGGGATAGCCAATCCACCCCCAATCCCTGTTGTACCGACTTTTTCACGCGTTAATAAAGCCTCAAAAATCAGTGTCTCTGGTAAATTCAGTGCTTGAGCTGCATTCTCACTGATAATTTCTAACGCGCGTTTTTTACTTGTGCAATGCACATTGTTATGTGTACATGCCAGAGTAAGTACGTCGCTAATATTCATCTTTGTATCGTTGTTCATTGTCTTATTCACTTAGACCAGCAAACCAGATGCCACAGAGTGACACCTGGTTTTTGTTAGCGGATTATTTAGGCGCTGTTTTTAATTGAACAAACGCGACATCAATAACACCCTAACATCGCCGATTGTATTCCCATTTTACAATGGGAAATGAATTAATGTTGTCTCAGTTTATCTTTGTGTTTGGTTAATTGACGAGCCAGTTTATCCATTAATCCATCAATTGCTGCGTACATATCTTCTGCTTCCGCAGAGGCATGTAATTCACCGCCATTTACTTGAATCGTCGCTTCCGCAATTTTAGTCACTTTTTCGACTTTGAGGATAACTTGGACGTTATTAATTTTGTCAAAGAACTGAGGTAATTTAGCGCTTTTTGCTTTGACGGTATCACGCAGAGCATCAGTTAATTCAATATTATGACCAGTGATTTGAAGTTCCATAGTGTCTTCCTTCTCAATTATGCTCAAACCAACTCTTTACGTTGATTTGAAGGCGGGATGGATAATGACTCTCTATATTTCGCAACAGTTCGTCGAGCAACCTGTATACCAAGCTCGGCGAGCATATTTGCCAGTTTACTATCACTTAGTGGTTTCGCTGGGTTTTCTGCTGCGATTAGTTTCTTCACTAAAGCCCGAATTGCTGTTGAAGAGGCTTCACCTCCGTTATCAGTATTTACGTGGCTTGAGAAAAAATACTTCAATTCGAAAATTCCCCGAGGACAATGCAAATATTTTTGCGTTGTAACGCGAGAAATGGTGGACTCGTGCATCTCAACCTGTTCTGCAATATCGGCCAAAACAAGGGGTTTCATATGCTCTTCACCGAATTCGAAAAACGCCTGCTGTGTGTCAACAATGCAATGAGCGACTTTTAATAATGTCTCATTACGGCTTTCTAAGCTTTTTATCAGCCATTTAGCCTCTTGTAAATTGTCACGAATAAATTTCCCATCGCTTTCGTTTTGAGCTGATTGCCCAAGCGCTGCATAAGTCTCATTTATGCGTAGGCGGGGAATGCTATCCGTATTTAACTCAACTTGCCAGTGTTCTCCTGATTTTTTTACCAGTACATCAGGAATAACATACTGTGATTCCTCTGTATCAATACTTAAACCCGGTTTTGGATCAAGAGATTGAATGGTCTCAATTACTACTTTTAATGTCTCTTCACGTAGCTTAGTGTGACGCATTAATTGGCGAAAATCACGATTACCTAATAACGCTAAATAGTGCTCAATAACAAGTTGAGTCTCTTTCAAATAAGGTGTATTAGTTGGAAATGTCGACAATTGAATTAACAGACACTCTTTTAAGTCTCTGGCAGCGACACCTACGGGATCAAAGCGTTGAATACGCTTTAATACCGCTTCAATCTCATCAAGCTCTAACTCATCATCACCCATTCCGGCAAGAATGTCATCTGTTGAAACTGTTAAATATCCTGTTTCATCGACAGCATCAATAATGCTTGTCGCGATAGCACGATCAGTATCAGTAAAAGGTGTTAGGTCAGCTTGCCAAGTTAGGTAATCTTGCAGTGAAGCCGTGGTTTCACCTTGATAGAGTGGTAATTCATCAGCCGCATAATCATTACTGGTGCCTGAAGGGGTGCCTGCGGTGTAAATTTCTTCCCATTGGGTATCGAGAGGAAGATCGTCAGGCATCTCCTTTTGCTCTAGTGCATCTAGGGTATCTAACACCTCATTATCACGCTCATTGTCTGGTGTACTATCATCACTCTCTTGTGTTGATGAGCTATCAGAATGCGTTACATCCGCTTGATCGTCTTCTTGTTCAAGCAATGGGTTAGATTCAAGGGCTTGTTGAATTTCTTGTTGTAATTCAAGCGTAGAAAGTTGCAACAAACGAATAGCCTGTTGGAGCTGTGGCGTCATGGCCAATTGCTGACTAAGACGAAGTTGCAGACTTTGTTTCATAGTGATGCGATGGATCCTCTTATGTTGTCATCCGTGACGAAATAAAAGTGTCACTCAGATCACAGGCGGAAGCCTTCACCTAAGTAAACACGTTTAACTTGCTCATTTGCCAAAATTTCTTCTGGTGAACCATGGGCAATAAGGTGTCCTTGACTGACGATATAAGCACGTTCACACACATCTAAGGTTTCGCGTACATTATGGTCGGTAATTAATACGCCCAAGCCATAATCGCGTAGATGTTGGATAATTTTCTTAATATCTAAAACGGAAATAGGGTCAACACCGGCAAAAGGCTCATCCAATAAAATAAATTTAGGATTTGCCGCTAGCGCCCGTGCTATCTCTACACGACGGCGTTCACCCCCTGATAAAGATTGCCCTAAACTATTACGTAAGTGACTGACATTAAACTCTTCAAGTAGCTCTTCTGCACGATCTTTTCGTTGTTCGGCCGTTAAATCATGGCGTATTTCTAAAATTCCCATGATATTGTCATAAACGCTTAAGCGTCTAAAAATAGAGGCTTCTTGTGGCAAATAACCAATACCCTTACGCGCACGCTCATGTAACGGGAGTAAGGTAATATCTTCATCGTCGATAGTAATGCTACCCGCATCACGGGCGACAATACCTACCACCATATAAAAGGTGGTGGTTTTCCCCGCACCGTTAGGGCCAAGTAAGCCAACAATCTCACCGGAGTTAACATTGAGGCTCACATCACCGACAACGGTGCGCCCTTTGTATGCTTTTGCTAAATTTTCAGCTTTTAACAGCGCCATAAAGTGTTACTTACCTTTGTTGTTAACACCGGGACCTTTCTCTTGTAACTGAGAAGGGAGTAAAACGGTGGTGACTTGTTTTCCCTTACCGCTAAATGCTTCCATTTGTTGTGTCGGTACGAGATAAGTGATTTTATCACCGGTGATATTACTGTCTAATTGTTCAAGATAAGCCTTACCTGTTAAGGTCACCAGCTCTTTGTCCATCTCATAGGTCATTTTATCACCACGACCTTTGATTGGTTTACCATCATCTTGTAACTGATAGAATGTCACAGGGTTACCAAAAGCTTCAATCACGATTTTTTTAGAATCGCCACCAGGACGTGTAACCACTACTTTATCAGCTCTTATATCAATAGAGCCTTGTTTTACCACAACATTTTGTGTGAAAGTGGTAATGTTTTTTTCTAAATTAAGTGACTGTTTCTCGGAATTAACAACAATAGGTTGTTGTGTATCATCTTTAAGTGCCATAACTGGGACACTTATTGAGAATAACGTACTGATAATTAGTGTATTACGGATTTTTCGATTCATTAGGGATCTCATAATAGGTGTTCACCTGTTCAATCAGCTCTGCACGTTTTTCACGCAGATTGCCTCGCATTTTTAAGCCGACTGATTTCAGTCCGACGCCGATAATAGTCACTTCATCATCAGAGGAAACATCTTGTGTATCCAGATCTGCGATAGCATTTTCTGTGCTGATCCGCTGAAGTTGGGAGTCATCAGTTAAACTATCAATTTGAACGTCGCCATAAAGATAGAGCATTTTACTGTTTGTCAGTTTGGCTTTATTTGCACGCACGGTCCATGTTGCATCTCCTGTCGGCGAATAAGTCGTTAAGACAGGATTAGTAAACCATGTAAACTTTTGCTGAGCATAGTTTTTGACATCATCAGCAACTAGTTTATATCCCAGTATACCTGTTGGTTCATAAACAAAGGATATTGATGATTTAGATTGGTAGGTGGGTTGACCATCTTCAACAATCTTTCCATCATCAAGCTCAGTATTGTTAGTATAGTTCCAGCCAATCAGCCCAAGAGCAATAATGGCTAAAATCAGGGTAAACCAGGATTTTAATTTATTCATTCTGTGTCGTTATACGTTTAAATCGATAAACCTTTAGCTTCTTCAAGTCGACCTTGGGCTAATAGGATCAAATCACATAATTCTCGTACTGCACCGCGTCCACCTAAAATATGGGTAACATAGTCGGCACGAGGTGTGAGTAATGGATGGGCATCAGCAACGGCAACTGACAGTCCTACTTTTTCCATTACCGGTAAATCAATCAGATCATCGCCAATATAGGCTGTCTGTTCTGGTTTAAGGTTTAGTGTATCTAACAGTTGTTGATACGCCAAAAGCTTATTATGCTGTCCTTGGTAAAGATATGTAATGCCAAGTGTTTTGGCTCTATCTTCTAAAAGCTTAGATTGACGACCCGTAATGATAGCGACCTCAATACCCGATGTAAGTAAACAACGAATGCCATAGCCATCACGGACATTAAACGCTTTCAACTCTTCACCGTTATTGCCCATATAAATAAGTCCGTCAGACATCACACCATCAACATCGCAAATCAGCAATTGGACTTTTTCTGCTTTTTGCATTATTTGCTTACTTACTGCACCGTAGCAGGTCTCTATCATTGTATTCATCTTTATCCTTATGAACGCATAACAAGCTTAAACAACCCCAGCTTGCAATAAATCGTGCATATGTAAAACACCTAATAAAATATCACTATCTGGTTCAGTGACTAACAGTGAAGTGATATGTTTTGCTTGCATTAAATTAAGCGCTTCTACCGCTAAGCTATCTGGGGAAATGCGAATTCCGCCTTTCGTCATTACATCTGATATTTTGGCATTATTAAGATCAATACCTAAATCAAAGATACGACGCAAATCACCATCAGTAAAAATACCGTTAATCAACATATTATCATCACAGATAACGGTCATACCTAATTTTTTACGGGTGATCTCTACCAGTGCTTCGCGTAATGTCGCTTCTTTGCTGACGCGTGGAATATCATCATCTTTATTCATTAAATCACTGACATGAAGCAATAATTTACGCCCCAATGCACCACCGGGATGCGATAGTGCAAAGTCTTCCGCCGTAAAACCTCGAGCGCGCAATAAAGCGATAGCTAAGGCATCTCCCATCACCAGTGTTGCCGTCGTGCTGGTGGTAGGGGCTAAACCTAACGGACAAGCTTCTTTAGGGACTTTTATACAAAGATGAATATCAGCAGCTTTCCCCATTGTACTTTGAGGTGAGCGTGTCATACAAATTAAAAGGATCTGTTTACGCTTGAGGACAGGGATAAGGGCGAGAATTTCACTGGCTTCACCTGAATTTGAAATTGCCAGCACAATGTCTTTTTCTGTCACCATACCTAAATCGCCATGACTGGCTTCACCGGGGTGAACAAAAAAAGAAGGGGTGCCGGTACTGGCAAAGGTGGCGGCAATTTTATGCCCAATATGACCTGATTTTCCCATGCCCATAACAATCACTCTTCCCTGACAGTGAAAGATTTTTTCACAGGCAAGAGAAAAATCGTCATTGATATATTGTGCTAACTCAGCTAATCCTTCTTGTTCAATTTGAAGAACCTTTTTACCTGCTTGCTGAAAATCAAATCCGGTCATTTTTTGTACCATTTATTTTAGGTTAAGAGAGAATGTGCAACGCACAACACCGTAATATAAACAATAAAACAAACTAATAAGAAAATCCCCTTTCCACGGTTTAGCCGCTGTTTGCGCCCCAATGAAAAGAGTGAGAAAAGTAGGCCCGCGACCACCAGCACAGTAAAACTAAAATAGAATGCTTGCATATTAAATGTGCTAGGAGAGAGTAATGCGGGCATGCCTAGCACAAAGGTGAGATTAAAAATATTAGCGCCAATAATATTGCCTAGAGCCAGTTCATTTTCACGTCTTAAGGCTGCCACAACGGTCGTTGCTAATTCAGGTAAACTGGTGCCAATAGATAGCAAGGTTAGTCCAACTAAAAAACCGCTGAGATGATACTGTTGCATGATGATAAAAACATTATCAATGATCATTCTTGTTGCAACAGGGATTATCAGTAATGCAATTACCACCCAAAATAGGGCAACAGAATTACGTGGATTAGTTTGTAATTCAAAACGTGAAAGTGTCTCTAGCGGTAACACATGGCGCACTTGTGTTAAGGTTTTATGGAGCATTTTTATCATTAGAAAAAGAGAGGCGAAGCCGATGAAAAAAAGTAAACAGCCTTCTCTCAACCCTAGATGACCATTAGAAACCACCAGTCCTGCTAATAAGATGACTATAATCATCAAAGGAAGTTCTTTTTTTAGTACCGCAGATTGGATATTCATGGGATAAATCATCGCTCCAATCCCAGCAATCAGTAGCAGATTCGTTAATGAAGATCCTATTGCTGTACCTATCGCTATCTCGGGTAAATTGTGGATGGCCGCGTCGGTTGCAACAAAAAGCTCCGGCAATGAAGTGCCCATTCCCACAATAACAATACCGATAACGGCAGGAGGGAGCTTTAATGATTGAGCAAACACACTTGCACCATACACCAGTCGGTCTGATGCATAGACTAATAACATCAACCCAACAATGAGAAGAGACAAAGTAATCAACATGCCATCAGTTTTCCAACAATGAGTGAAAAATAAAGAAAAAACCAATAAGACAGGGCTGATAAAAAACATTATTGTCAAAAGGTTTTGCTAATTCACCATATTTTGACTAGCCAAGCACGAAAAGTAAAATCAACCGTGCAATAAATTGCTAAATAGTGGTGATTTCTTTGTAACATTGACAATGACCTGCCAAAATAGCGTATAAATTTTGTTTATGCAGACAGGCTTAAGGACGTTTTATTCATGAACGCACAACCAGACAATTTAATTGAAGTGCGCAATATGAACTTTACTCGCGGTAGCAGAAAGATTTTTTCGCAAATCAATCTGGATGTGCCTAGAGGAAAAGTGACTGCAATAATGGGGCCTTCAGGGATAGGTAAAACCACCTTATTACGCTTGATGGGGGGACAAATTCTGCCTGATAGTGGTGATATTTGGTTTGATGGTGACAATATTCCTAAGTTATCACGCTCTGCTTTATATCAGTCAAGAAAAAAAATGAGTATGCTTTTTCAATCAGGCGCCCTTTTTACTGATATGAATGTATTTGAAAATGTCGCCTTCCCATTAAGAGAGCATACTAATTTACCCGAGGCGTTAATTCACACTACCGTGATGATGAAGTTAGAAGCGGTAGGGTTAAGAGGGGCTGCTAATTTAATGCCATCTGAATTATCGGGGGGAATGGCGCGCAGAGCCGCTTTAGCAAGAGCGATAGCCCTTGATCCAGATTTAATCATGTTTGACGAGCCATTCGTTGGACAAGATCCCATTACCATGGGGGTATTAGTAAAACTGATTGATGAATTAAACCATGCATTAGGGGTCACTTGTGTGGTGGTGTCTCATGATGTCCCTGAAGTACTGAGTATTGCCGATTATGCATATATTATTGCAGAACAGAAAATCATTGCTCAGGGAAGTGCAAAAGAGCTACAGGAAAATCCAGACAGACAAGTAAGACAGTTTTTAGATGGTATTGCTGATGGACCTGTACCTTTCCGTTTTCCTGCGGGGAACTATCAGGATGATCTATTAGGACGAGGTAATTAGTACGTGGTTAATTTACTAGCGCGGTTAGGCGCGCGATCACTGTCGATTTTTGCGACTTTTGGTAGAGCCGGCATCATGCTATTTCGAGCATTGATCGGTAAGCCTGAGTTTCGTAAGCAGTGGCCATTATTAATGAAGCAACTGTACAGTGTTGGTGTTCAGTCGCTACTGATCATTATGGTTTCTGGACTTTTTATTGGCATGGTTCTTGGTTTACAGGGCTATCTAGTACTGACGACATTTAGTGCGGAAGCGAGCCTAGGTATGATGGTGGCGCTTTCTTTGTTACGAGAGTTAGGCCCTGTGGTGACAGCACTATTATTTGCTGGACGCGCAGGCTCAGCACTGACCGCAGAAATAGGTTTAATGAAAGCAACAGAGCAGATATCCAGTTTAGAAATGATGGCTGTCGACCCTCTTAGACGAGTGGTTGCGCCACGTTTTTGGGCCGGGTTTATTAGTATGCCATTACTTTCACTGATCTTTGTTGCGGTGGGGATCTGGGGTGGTGCTATTGTCGGCGTGGATTGGAAAGGCATTGATGAAGGCTTTTTCTGGGCATCAATGCAAGGTGCGGTTGAGTGGCAAAAAGACTTAGTGAATTGTTTTATTAAGAGTGTCGTGTTTGCCATTACCGTGACTTGGATAGCGCTGTTTAACGGATATGACGCAATCCCAACATCGGAAGGGATTAGCAGAGCAACAACGCGTACCGTTGTTCATTCATCGTTAGCCGTATTAGGTTTAGATTTTGTGCTAACTGCACTGATGTTTGGGAATTAAGTCATGCAAAGTAAAAAAATTGAAGTTTGGGTTGGTTTATTTGTTGTTATTGCACTGATAGCGGTTGTCTTTTTAAGCTTAAAAGTGGCTGATATTAAAGAAGTGGGTAATCAACCTACTTATCGTGTCTACGCAAGTTTTGGTAATATTGGTGGTTTAAAAGAGCGTTCACCGGTTAAAATCGGTGGGGTGGTAATTGGTCGCGTTGCCTCTATTACCTTAAAAGAAGAGATGGAAGGTAACTATCGTCCTGAAGTTGCTCTCGATATTTTAAACATTTATGACCATATTCCTGACAGCAGTTCTCTTTCTATTCGCACATCAGGTTTATTAGGTGAACAGTTTTTGGCCTTAAATCTCGGCTTTTATGATGAAGATTTAGGTTCTGATTTTCTAAAGGATGGTGGCAGAATTACCAATACCCATTCAGCCATGGTGCTTGAAGATTTGATTGGTCAGTTCCTTTATAAAACCGGTGACGGAGATGGAAAAACAACCTCTGACTCAAAAACGCAAACCGAACAACCAGCATTACCTTAATGCTCATTCGCTTACGGTGTGGTTTATTTAGTGCACCGTATTTACTGAAATATAATCCCAAGAGGAAGCGAGTATGTTTAAACGCTTATTAATGGTCGCATTATTGGTGATAACACCTTTTGCGATGGCGGTCGATAAAACCAATCCTTATGCATTGATGGAAGATGCCGCGCAAAAAACCTTTGATAAATTAAAAACTGAGCAACCAGAAATTCGTAAAAATCCAGAACTGTTACGTGAGATTGTTCAACAAGAGTTGTTACCTTATGTGCATATCAAATATGCCGGAGCATTAGTGTTGGGGCCTTATTATCGTAATGCAACGCCGGCTCAGCGTGATGCTTACTTTGCCGCTTTTAAAGATTATCTTGCACAAGTGTATGGCCAAGCATTAGCAATGTATGAAGGGCAAGAATATCGCATTGAACCTGCCAAACCTTTTGCGGATAAATCAAACCTGACTATTCGTGTCACTATTATTGATAAAAATGGTCGACCACCAGTACGCCTTGATTTTCAATGGCGCAAGAACAGTAAAACGGGTGAATGGCAAGCCTATGATATGATTGCCGAAGGCGTTAGCATGATCACCACCAAACAAAATGAGTGGTCTGATATTTTAAGTGCGAAAGGGGTTGATGGTTTAACTAAGCAATTAGAAATTAGTGCCAAAACACCGATTACATTAGATGAGAAAAAATAGTATGTCAGCTTCGTTAAATTGGCAAAAAGAGGGTGAAATACTCTCTTTCCAAGGAACGCTAGATAGAGAAACGTTATTGCCAGTTTGGCAACAACGTAAAGCGTTATTAGCTGATATTAATATCATCGATATTTCTCAACTTGATCATATTGACTCAACCGGATTAGCACTTTTTGTCCATCTAAAGGCCGAAATGGAAGCACTTGATCGTCAATGTATTATTCAAGGTGTTAGTGAGCGCTTTCAAACGCTAATCACACTCTATGATCTTGATGAAATTATGAATATTGCTTAATGCTTTTCCCGATAAAGCAATAAAAAAATCCCCCTTATTGATACTTTTATCATTAAGGGGGTTTTTCATGGTTTAAGAGTAGGCCGGATTCTATTAGGATAGGCAACTGATTATTATTTTAACGTTGAGATTGAGCAATTATGGATACAAATGAAATCAAACAAGTATTAATGGATACCCTATCTTTAGATGAAGTCATTGTTAATGGTGATGGCAGTCATTTTCAGGTTGTGGTTGTTGGCGCGATGTTTGAAGGAATGAGCAGAGTGAAACAACAACAAACCATTTATGCCCCTTTGATGGAATATATCGCAGATAATCGTATTCACGCTTTATCTATTAAAGCCTACACACCTGAAGAGTGGAAAAGGGATCGTAAACTCAGCGGGCTTTAATTCAGTAGGTATACAGCGTACAGCAAAATAAAAAAGAGAGTTCTACAGATGGATAAATTTAGAGTACAAGGGCCTACCTGCTTATCCGGTGAGGTCACTATTTCAGGCGCAAAAAATGCTGCACTACCAATTCTGTTCGCTGCTATCCTTGCCGAAGAGCCAGTAGAATTAACCAATGTTCCTAAGCTAAAAGATATTGATACCACCATTAAGTTACTTAATCGTTTAGGTACTAAAGTCGAACGCAACGGCTCTGTTTTTGTTGATGCTCGTCATATCAACGAATTTTGTGCTCCCTATGAATTAGTTAAAACGATGCGTGCCTCTATTTGGGCATTAGGGCCATTAGTTGCACGTTTCGGACGTGGTCAGGTTTCTTTGCCGGGTGGTTGTGCGATTGGTGCGCGCCCAGTTGATCTGCATATTACAGGTTTAGAGCAGCTTGGTGCGGAAATTACGCTGGATGAAGGTTATGTGAAAGCGCGTGTTGATGGTCGCTTAAAAGGGGCACATATTGTAATGGATAAAGTGAGCGTAGGTGCCACTATTACCATTATGACTGCTGCTGTTTTAGCCGAAGGTAAAACCATTATTGAAAACGCGGCGAGAGAGCCAGAAATTGAAGATACCGCGAATTTTCTTAATACCTTAGGCGCAAAAATCAGTGGTGCAGGCACCGATAGCATTACTATTGAAGGGGTCGAACGCCTTGGTGGTGGAACCTATCAAATTTTACCAGACCGTATTGAAACAGGGACATTCTTAGTCGCGGCGGCGGTTTCTCGTGGTCGTGTTGTTTGTCGCAATGCTAAACCAGATACGCTTGATGCGGTATTAGCTAAATTACGTGAAGCGGGTGCTGATATTGAAACGGGCGAAGACTGGATAAGCCTTGATATGCATGGTAAACGTCCTAAAGCGGTCACTCTGCGTACGGCACCACATCCTGGTTTTCCAACCGATATGCAAGCTCAGTTTAGTCTTTTAAATCTTGTGGCTGATGGAGCAGGAATGATCACAGAAACGATTTTTGAAAATCGTTTTATGCATATTCCTGAACTTATCCGTATGGGGGCTCATGCTGAAATCGAAAGCAATACTGTACTTTGCCATGGTGTTGATAAGCTTTCAGGCGCTCAAGTGATGGCTACCGATTTACGTGCTTCTGCCAGCTTAGTATTAGCCGGTTGCATTGCGGAAGGTACGACGATTGTTGATCGTATCTATCATATAGACCGTGGCTATGAAAATATCGAAGCCAAATTACAGGGTTTAGGGGCTAAAATCGAACGTCTACATTCTAATGACTAATTAAGTTTAGTTACCCTATTATAGCGATTAAAAACCATAGCACCTTATTGGTGCTATGGTTTTTTTGTATTTCTTCTGTTTAATAATGCAACAGAATAAGATAATTCATAAGGTAATTCTTTGATAGCAGGATACAGTAAAGAAAATCAGCCTGTGTTAGGTCACTCTTTATTAACCGCTTACCAATAAAAAAGGAAAAAACGCCATGCAGGTCACAAGGAAACAAGAGCGTGTTATTCGTCAAGCACTTGATCATTGGCAACAATCTGGTGAGCTATCAGCACAACAGCATCAACAACTAGAAAGTACATTACAACGCCTTCCCTTTGATTGGAAAAGATTGAGTCGCTATGCTTTTTGGATAGCTATTGCCTGCTTAATTATTGCTGCCGTTAACCTTTTTAGTGATACTGCGTTAATTCATTATCTTATCGAATTATTTAGTATTTCTGAGATTATGCGTGTGGTATTTCCTGCACTTATTGCTGGTATGTTTTATTTTTGGGGCTTTAAACGCCAACGCAAAGAAATACTATGGCATTACAGTACTGAGTTTATTCTCTTTTTAGGGATATTATTTACGGCGGTTTTTCTTTGGCAACTCGGTGAGTTGTTAGATGATGGTAGTGGTAATATTGCGCCACTTCTTTTAATGGGTTGCATTATTTATGCTGTGATTGGCTTTATCAGTCGCTCTTCATTAGTGTGGTTATTTTTCTTATTAATGTTGGGCAATTGGTTTGGTGCTAAAACGGGTTATATGTCCGGTTGGGGCGCTTATTGGCTAGGCATGAATTATCCTATTCGTTTTGTGTTATTTGGCTCTGCATTATTAGCGGGATGCTATTTTTTGCAAAATATTTTAATGCGCCGTCGCTTATTTTTTATGACAAAGATAATGGGACTGTCTTATCTCTTTATTGCGTTGTGGATCATGTCTATTTTTGGTAATTACGATCCGGATACGTGGTATTACATTTCAAGTGTGCAGTTATTACCTTGGGCTTTATTATTTGCTGTTGTTGCTGTCATTTGTATTTATATCAGCTTAAAAACCGATGATGGTATGTTGAGAGGCTTTGGACTAACATTCCTTGGTATCAATCTTTATACCCGCTTTTTTGAATATTTCTGGAATAGCTTACATAGTGCAATTTTCTTTTTTATTTTGGCTATTTCACTGATTTTTATTGGACGTAAAGCAGAAAAAATTTGGCATGCCATTGAAAATAGCCGCATGGTAAATAAGCAATAATGTCGTGAATAACGAGGTAACTCGCGAAAGTTAGCTATGGCTATGACTCTGGCTGATATTCTGAAATTGTGACATCAACATTTATTTCATTACCATCACGTAATAAGGTTACCGGTAAAACGGTACCAGGACGTGTTTCTGCAATATAGTCCATCATCTCCATAGCTGATTTAGCCGGAGCATGGTCGATACTTAAAATGATATCGCCAATTTTCATTCCCGCTTTATCAGCAGGACTATTGGGCGTAATGCGGAAGATACGTAATCCTTGGATCTGTTTAATATCGGTATTTGAAGAGCGAATTTTAGGTAGCTCTTTCGCGGTAATACCAATAAAACCACGAATAACTCGCCCATCACGGATAAGCTTATTCATAATTTTTACGGCTAATTGTGTTGGAATAGCAAAGCCAAGTCCTTCCGCACTGGGGCGATAGCCATTGTAGGTGCCTGAATCAAAGGTCATGGTATTAATACCCACTAACTCACCTTCAGTATTAATCAGTGCCCCCCCTGAATTTCCTTCATTAATTGACGCATCGGTTTGAAGGAAGTTTTGGTAACGTGTTGGGCTTAAGCCGACACGTCCTGTGGCACTAATAATACCTTGTGTGATAGTTTGCCCAATATTAAATGGGTTACCAATGGCTAAAACGACGTCACCCACATGAGAAATACGCTTACTATTGATGGGGATGGTAGGTAATTTTTCTGCATCAACTTTTAATACTGCAAGATCGGTTAAGGGATCTGAGCCAATCAATAACCCTTCATAGAGATCACCATTTTGCAAAGCCACAATAATTTGATCTGCATTATTAATAACGTGCTGATTGGTAAGAATATAGCCCCGCGGATCCATAATCACCCCCGCACCTAGCGAGGTAAGCTCGCGCCCTTCTTGAGAAAAGCTTCCCATTGTGCTGCTGTAGACATTAACTACCGCAGGTGCCGCACGGCGCACGGCTTTGTTATAGCTAAATGGGGCATTAAGAAAATCACCATTAATCAGGTGTTCAATAAAGATAGGGCGGATAGAAGGTACCGCAACCAAAAGAATGGCAGCTGTTAAAACACCAATCAAGGTAGATCGCAGTAGCTTGCTTAACATAAAAATCCTGTATTTATGTTTGAATAAGAGGATAGCGTCGTAAGTGTCATGAGAATAGCACAGTTTCGCTTTTGAAAGGATATGTCAGCGTAGAAAATCGTTTTTTAGTGATATGAAATCAAGAAAAAAACCCTATTACCGAAGTAATAGGGCTGAAAGGAACAAATAAATTAGATACTAGTAAGTGGGGTTTAACGCGAGCTGTTACGTAACAGAAGATAAATTTCTTCGTTGCCACGTTTAATGTTTAATGCAAGAACCGGTGGTTTAGCATCGATGGTTTTACGTAAGTCACCTAAGGAGCCAATTGGCATATTGTTGATACCAATAATAAGGTCGCCTTTTTGTAACCCCGATGCTGCTGCCGCTGAGCCTTTCTCCACAGAATCTACAGCAACCGCTTTAACTTGTTTGTTAACATAGTTACTGAGCGTTGCCCCTTGAAGTGCGGGAGAGAAGTTATCCGCTCGCGTTGCATCTGCTGATTGTTTCTCTAGTGTAACTTTGACATCCATTGGTTTTCCTTGGCGGATCAAACCAATCAGGATCTCTTTACCTGGTGGTGTTGTACCAACTTTTGCTCTTAATTCAGCAAAGCTATTAATGCGTTTACCATCAATAGAAATAAGGACATCACCTGGTTTGATACCGGCTTTAGCTGCGGAAGAGTCCGCCAATACTTCACTGACAAAAGCACCGCGTTGGGCATCAATTTTAAAGGATTTCGCTAAATCAGCATTCATTTCAGTACCGCGAATACCTAAAATACCGCGTTTCACTTCACCATGTGTAATCAGTTGTTGGCTGAGATCACGCGCCATATTACTTGGGATCGCGAAACCAATACCAATATTGCCACCACCTGGTGCTAAAATTGCGGTATTAATACCGATAAGTTCACCATTGAGATTAACTAAAGCACCACCAGAGTTACCACGGTTAATTGATGCATCAGTTTGAATAAAGTTTTCTAACCCTTCCAGATTTAAACCACTACGACCTAAGGCTGAAATAATACCGGAAGTCGCGGTTTGACCTAAACCAAATGGATTACCCACAGCAACCGCAAAGTCACCAACACGTAATTTATCCGAGTCAGTCATTTTAATGGCGGTTAAGTTATTGGGTTTCTCAATTTGTAGCAGGGCGATATCTGTTTGTGGATCGCTACCAATTAATTTGGCGTCAAATTCACGGCCATCATTAATTTGGAGTTGAATTTTATCGGCTCCATCAACAACGTGATTATTGGTTAATACATAACCTTTTTCAGCATCAATAATCACCCCTGAACCTAAGCCTTCAAAAGGGCGGATGCTTTGTTGTTGTGAAGGAAAATTTGGACCAAAGAAAAATTTAAACTCTTCTGGAACCTGCTGGCTTTGCACTCGAGTTCCAGAAACATGCACACTGACCACAGCGGGCAAGACTTTTTCTAGCATCGGAGCCAAGCTAGGTAGTTGTTCTCCAGATGGCATTACCGAAGGCAGGGCAGCCATACTGGTTGCCGGGAGAGTAGAGAGTGATAAACCAACACTCATCGCTAATGCGCTAAGTAGTAATTTTCTTTTTTTAGTCAACATGAATATGAGTCTCTTGATATTGTTATCAAAAATATTTATTGCTCAATATGAGCTCGATGTTACTAAGACATATAGAAATAAAGGAAAGTTCATTGGTAAGCTATCAGTAGGGCTTTCTTTTACATGGATTTACAAGACAATAGCTATCTTTAAACCGTCCCATTAAATCATTAACTTTTTACAAAATAATATAAAATAAACGCCACAATAGTTGTGGCGTTTGTGTGTTAATCATCTTTTTTATCGGTAGGTCTAAATAATCCAGATGCCCCTTCGGAATAATCCCGTGGCGGCATTTTGATCGGGGATTGATCATTGGCTGCCTCTGATTCACTTAACCGATAATTAAATGGGTTATCTTGAACAGGCATGTCTGGCATTAACTCATTGGAGCTTTTTGCCATGTGTTGATAAAGTTGGCGGTAGTCTTTCGCCATATTGTCCAGTAGTTCAGCACTTCGAGCAAAGTGGCTGACAAGCTCGTTGCGATATGTATCAAGTTCTTCTTTTTTAGTATCTAATTCTGCTTTTATAGCATCTTGTTGGCGCATGGTTTTATTACCATAACGCATTGCCAGTGCGCCGATAATAAGACCAACAACTAATCCAATCAGTGCATAAACCCAAACCATGGCAACTCCTTTTCATCTAATAGTGAGGACGATGGATTCTTATAACATCATAACCGCTAAAAGGCATGGGTGGAATAATATCCTTAAGCTTAATATGAAAATTCCTGTGTTACATCGATGTTAAAACAATTCTTACTGCTTATAATAGAGGCATTCGCAAGGTATTTACTTATGTCAAAATTTTAAGGATAAGAGAGCATCCATGACCGTTAGCACGCCATTATCACTTTATGAAACCGCGTTACAGCAAGGGGATTATCAACCTGATGAGGTTCAGCGACAAACCGTTCTCCATCTGCAACAGTTATACCATGCATTATTAAACCGGACATCACCAGAAAAAAGTTCTATTACTCAGCGGTTGTTAGGAAAGTTTCGTGCGAAAAAAAGCGCAATTGTCCCTGAGCGTGGCGTTTATATGTGGGGAGGGGTTGGGCGAGGTAAAACCTGGTTGATGGATATGTTCTATCAAAGCTTACCCACAGAACGAAAACTGCGTCTGCACTTTCACCGCTTTATGTTACGGGTGCAAGATGAATTAAAAGGCTTACAAGGGCAAGAAAATCCACTGGATATCATTGCTGACGGCTTTAAAGCGCAAACCGATGTACTCTGTTTTGATGAGTTCTTTGTTTCAGATATTACTGATGCGATGATTTTAGGAACATTACTTGAAGCGTTATTTGCCAGAGGTATTACTTTAGTGGCGACATCTAATATTCCCCCTGATGA
The DNA here is from genome assembly GCF_963894685.1 of Proteus sp. G3927. Classification (NCBI taxonomy): domain Bacteria; kingdom Pseudomonadati; phylum Pseudomonadota; class Gammaproteobacteria; order Enterobacterales; family Morganellaceae; genus Proteus; species Proteus sp. G3927. The sequence continues at coordinate 70,749 of NZ_CAWQGX010000024.1, forward strand.
TCTCTATCGCAATGGACTACAACGCGCACGTTTTTTACCTGCTATAGAACAAATAAAAAGCCATTGTGAAATTTTGAATGTTGATGCGGGGATTGATTATCGCTTAAGAACATTAACTCAAGCCCATCTATTTTTATCTCCATTAACAGAGTATAACCGCCAGCAGATGGATAAAATTTTTACTCAGCTTGCCAGCAGTAGTGAAGTTGTATTCGCGCCGACATTAACCATTAATCATCGTCCAATGGTAATGAGAAAAGTGGCTAATGGTGTACTGGCGGTTAACTTTGATACGTTATGTGTACAAGCGCGGAGTCAACTTGATTATATTGAATTATCAAAGCACTATCACACTGTGTTGCTTTATGAAATGGTGCAGATGGGGAGTAGAAATGAAGATGTTGCCCGTCGTTTCTTAGCATTGGTTGATGAGTTCTATGAGCGTAAGGTGAAACTAATTATTAATGCTGATGTTGAGATGAGCGAGATTTATCAAGGGCAATTTTTACGTTTTGAATACCAACGTTGTTTATCGCGTTTGCAAGAAATGCAAAGTGAAGAGTATCTTTCACAGCCTCATCTCGCTTAATTGTTAAAGAAACTCTGTTTTGATTATGGTAGGATGGCGCTCATTGTAACGCTTGATGCTATTGATTGTTATAAAAATGGCAAAACGGTACTTATTAAGTGATTACAATCGCTTTGGCAAGGGAGAATGCTTCTCTTCAGGTGGTAATAGTTGATGACAGAGATGGCGAGTAGGCTAACAAAAATAGCGCCATAAGGTATTTTTTGCTGAAATATTGAAAAAGAATCCAATTGTTTTTCAATTATGACTCGATTTTTTTTTCTGACTTCTCTATAATCTTGCGACCCCACGTTGCAGCAAGTTTTTTATTTCCCAAAAAACTCGCATTTTAGAGTCAGCAGTGCTACTCGAAGGGGTAGGTTTGCTGGACACAAGAGTCGTGTGAACCTCAATAGCATTTGAACCGAGTGTTCACCAACGTGTAACTAAACATTGGGTAATTTTCAATAATGAAAACTTTTACAGCTAAACCAGAAACCGTAAAACGCGACTGGTATGTTGTTGATGCAGACGGCAAAACTTTAGGTCGTTTAGCAACTGAAATCGCACGCCGTTTACGCGGTAAACATAAAGCGGAATACACTCCGCACGTTGATACTGGTGACTACATCATCGTTTTAAACGCTGAGAAAGTAGCGGTAACTGGTCATAAACGTACTGACAAAGTTTACTACCGTCATACTGGTCACGTAGGTGGTATCAAGCAAGCGACTTTCGAAGAGATGATCGCCCGTAGTCCTGAGCGTGTAATCGAAATCGCGGTAAAAGGCATGCTGCCAAAAGGGCCTCTGGGTCGTGCTATGTACCGTAAACTGAAAGTTTACGCAGGCGCTGAGCACAACCACGCGGCACAACAACCGCAAGTTCTGGACATTTAATCGGGATAATAGGCAATGGCTGATAATCAATACTACGGCACAGGTCGCCGCAAAAGTTCTTCCGCACGTGTCTTCATTAAGCCAGGTAGCGGTAATATCGTAATCAACAAACGTAGCCTTGAAGTTTACTTCGGCCGCGAAACAGCACGTATGGTTGTTCGTCAACCGCTGGAATTAGTTGATATGCTTGGTAAACTGGATTTATATATCACTGTTAAAGGTGGTGGTATCTCTGGTCAAGCAGGTGCGATTCGTCACGGTATCACTCGTGCACTGATGGAGTACGATGAGACTCTACGTTCTGATCTGCGTAAAGCTGGTTTCGTTACCCGTGATGCGCGTTCTGTTGAACGTAAAAAAGTGGGTCTGCGCAAAGCACGTCGTCGTCCACAGTTCTCAAAACGTTAATTTGTTATCTTTTAGATATCAATTTGATGTTGAAAAACCCGTCTTTACAGGCGGGTTTTTTTATTTTTAAAATTGTTTTGAAAATGTGGTGTTGTGGCCGAAAAAAGCATGGATTAAAAGCAGATCAAAAATACGTTTTTTTAGAGTTTAATCCTTAATATCTTTTTTTTATGATATTATAAACTTAGTTTTTGTGTATATTAGCAGATTGAATTGAATTATTCGCATTGTTCACCCTAAGTGACATGAAATCTGATAGAATAGCCTGCTTTAGTGTCTTTCTTTCGACGATTTCTTAATGCTGCATGCTGCCTATGGCCATTTTACTGTGGTTAATGTCCATAAAGAATTTGACAGTCATACCAAAACTATTATGACAAATTGATATTGTGATTGTTTTGGTATTGCTTGATTATGATATGTGCCGCAAAGACAAACGGTTTTTTGAACCTGTAAAATACAATTATCTTAGGATAAGACTATTATGCAGGTGGTACTCAATGTCGTACTCAATGAAGTTAAGTTATTTATAACTTTTTAAGTTAACGGCATGAGTGCGTTTGTCTTGTAGGAATGGGGGAATGGAAGATGCATAAGCATGTTTGTTCCTTTAATTGATTAACTTGGAGGTTTTCATGGCTGTCGCTGCCAACAAACGTTCGGTAATGACTTTGTTTTCCGGTCCGACTGATATTTTCAGCCATCAGGTCAGAATTGTCCTTGCGGAGAAAGGTGTCAGTGTTGAAATTGAACAGGTTGAAGCTGGTAATCTTCCACAAGATCTTATCGATCTTAACCCGTACCAGAGTGTGCCGACTTTGGTCGATCGTGAACTGACTTTATATGATTCACGTATTATTATGGAATATCTTGATGAACGCTTCCCTCATCCTCCTTTGATGCCAGTGTATCCTGTTGCTCGTGGTAGTAGCCGTTTAATGATGCATCGCATTGAACAAGATTGGTACTCTTTAATGAATGTTATTGAAAAGGGTAACGATCAACAAGCTAATGCAGCACGTAAACAACTCGCCGAAGAGCTATTGGCGGTATCTCCGGTATTTAAAGAATACCCTTATTTTATGAGTGAAGAGTTTAGCTTAGTGGATTGCTACCTAGCTCCTCTCTTATGGCGTTTACCTGTATTAGGCGTGGATTTAAGCGGTGCAGGTGCGAAAGATGTACAAATTTATATGCAACGTGTTTTTGAGCGGGATTCTTTCCTTGCGTCATTAACCGAAGCAGAGCGCGAAATGCGTTTACCTTCAAGAGGATAATAGAGCATGGAGATTAAGGATATGTCTCCGCGCCGTCCGCATTTATTGCGTGCGCATTATGATTGGATCCTTGAAAACGAGTTAACCCCCCACTTAGTGGTAGATGTTAATGTCGTGGGTGTTCAAGTCCCTATGGAATATGCGCACGATGGTCAAATCGTACTAAATATTTCTCCTTTTGCGGTAAGTCATCTTGAATTGATGCCGCATCAGGTACTATTTAGTGCAAGCTTTGGTGGTGTACCTCGTAAAGTGCGCGTACCTATGGCGGCTGTAATAGCAATATATGCGCGAGAAAATGGTGCGGGTATGATGTTTGAGCCAGAGCCAGCCTATGAGGAAGGTTATACACCATCATTGGTGGATGATGAGCAGCAAGACGGCAGTTCAGCTTCGGCCACTGAAGGATTGTCTTTAGTGAAAGATGAGACACAGGTTGAAAACCCATCTTCTCCAGATGATGATCCTGAACCTCCTCGCCCAACAGGTCGCCCATCATTGCGTGTAGTGAAATAAATAACGTTTTTATTTTCATTGCATAAAGCCCAGTTAAATACTGGGCTTTTTTATATCTATTTGATTTTTCAATTAACGCTATTTTTGCACTAGCAAACTAATAGCCGTAAATAAATATTGACCAATCTCAGGTGTCATCCATGTACCTTTAGCGATTTCATGATCAGTTTGATAAATGGTACGGATCTTGGCCTGAATATCACTATCACCCTGTGTAAACTGATTGAACATATTTAGCCACATCTTAGCGAGGTTTTGCACCTGCTCTGAATCTGCTTTTTCTCCGCAAGTGAGTGCATTATATAATCCAGAAATAAGCTCAGGCCAGACACTGCCAGCATCAAAATAGTGCTGATGTACTACGGCAAATTGTTCCGGAGTCAGATGAGGTTTAAAAACAGATAATTGATATTCGCTAAAGCCTTTAGCAACAAAATCTATCATCTGTTTAGTAATACCGGTAGCCGTCGCAAACTTATCATCAGAAATATGCATTTTATTTAAACGGACAAAAAAGTCGGGATTTCCCCCAGTATCTTGCTCTAAAGCTATCATCCACTCTCTTGAAACTTGCATCGCTTCATTTGAATCGGCTGATTTACCTTGTTTAATCAAATTATTGACAGTTGAAATACGCTGTTGCCATGCTTGGCTTTTTAATGTGTGCGCAGTATAGAGGGGTAACTGCGCTAACTCAGAATAAGTAAAATATTTATCGTACATAGACATCATCTCCAATAAAGAAAACCAGTCATGTTGCGTAAATGGAGTGCCTGTTTGTATTTGTTGTTGAACATGCTCTAGCTGATAACGCAATTTGGCAATTTGTTGCATTTGCGTGGTTAATTGGCTAATGCGCTCTTCAATTAAACAAGCTATCTCTGCACTATGACCATTAAGAATATGACCGATGTCTTTCAGTTTGACGCCAATTTGACGTAGCATTTGAATTTGCGTTAATCGCTCTATGCTTTTCATATCATAGAGTCGATAACCTGCATCGGTTCTTGCAGTCGGTTGCAATAAACCTATCTCTTCATAATGATGGAGAGTACGGACCGTTAATCCCGTCTTTTTAGCGATCTCTCCTACTTGAAATAGCATATCTTCACCTCCTGTATGTCATGCAGGTTAAAACCTCACGTAACGTAAGGGTCAATAGGTTAATTTAAATTTTTTTGTACGATAAAACAGCATAAAAAAACGCCCTATAGTGATATAGAGCGTTTTAATGAGTCAATTAAATAAAAGAGATTATTTCAGTAATTCTTCTAAACAACCCGTATAAAGATTTACCGCAGTCATCAGTTGTTGTTCATCAAAATCAAAGCCTGCTTGGTGATGTCCGGCAGTTCTATCGGCACCAACAATAAAGTAAAGAGATTTACCACCACAGCGTTGTACTCGTTTTGCTAACACCGTTGCATCTTCACTTCCGCCGAATGGACGGGTTGGGATCGCAGTGAGTTCTGGGTGTTTACCCACCACTTTGGCCATCACATCAATCAGTTCTTGGTCATTGGTTAAATCAACCGCTTCCCCCATCACTTCGCTTTCCATTTCTAATTGGAAGCTATGTGCGGCACCTTCTGCCATACGTACAGCATTGGCAGCCATAAAGCTATTGATCTCTTCATTTTCACCACGCACTTCGATTTGCATTTCGGCATTGGCAGGAGTGACGTTACGACCTTCACCGGCTTTTAATACCCCAATATTAATACGAGACATCCCCTTACCATGGCGAGAGATCCCCAGCATTTGTGTTGCGGCATGGCAAGCACCTGCTAATGCGTTACGACCTAGCTCTGGCTCTGCCCCCGCATGAGAAGGAGTACCTTTAAAACGGAAATCATATTTAGTGGTACATAAAAAATGTGTTGGGTTAAGAACGATTTCACCACTATTGGCGATAAAGCCTAAGTGTGAGCCTAAGAAGTAATTTGCATCATCAGCAATGCCACTTTCCGCCATTGCTCTTGCACCACGAACGCCTTCTTCTGCGGGTTGGAATAAAATTTTTACTTTACCGCTCACTTTATCTTTATTGTCGACTAACCAGTGAGCAACCCCTAAACCAATAGTAATATGACCATCATGACCACAAGCATGCATTTCGCCAGGATGACAAGAGGCGAAATTTTCTACCTGTGGACGATGTTGAGTCTCTGTTGTTTCTGTTACCCCAACACAGTCAATATCAAAACGTAGTGCAACAGTAGGCCCTGGTTTGCCACTATCGAAAATAGCGACACAACCCGTAAGCTCTTGCATTTCATCAAGCAGTGCTTCGTCAACATGGTGTTTTCTTGCTACAGCCAATCCTTTTTCAACCACCTGACGACGGCGTCCAAAAGCAAAGTCTTGGTTAATAACTTCAGGGCCGACTTTAACTTCTAATTCTAAGCCACGTAGCACTTTGACGATTTTGGCAGTGGTTAAAAATTCAGACCAGCCAATTTCAGGGTATTGGTGAAATTCGCGACGCCATTTAATTAATTGTTCTAGTGAAACTGACATAATCATTTCTCCACTTATAACATGAATAACGCAACAGCGATGACGCCGATAATCATACCCGGTGCAGTACGTTTTGCGATTTCCATAGGGTTGATATTGGCAAGACCAGCACAAACAATGGCTGCCCCTGCTAATGGTGACATTGTACGACCTAATGCACCTGATAATGCTGCTGCCATACCCATGTCAGGAATTTCATAACCAAATTGTGCAGCGTGTGGTGTGACGGTTTCGTTGAAAGCAAATGCTGCAGCATCACCAGAGCCAGTAATAATCCCCATTAAGAATGGCCCTAATGTACCACCCCAACGGGCAAATTCAGGTGAGTGAGTTAAGAAGTTGATAAAGGCATCAATCAGACCTGATGCTTTTAGACCGGCTGCAAATACGGCTGCTGCGATAATGATCCCCAGTACATCCCCATAAGCATTACCCATCCCTTTAAAGAACTCTTTAGTAATTTGAGCCGGATTGGTTAATGTGATGATCAGTGCATAAATGGCACCAATTAACATTGCTGCTGGCACAGATAGTTTAAAAGTACTAAATGTTTCGAAGAAAGGTAGTATTAATAGAATTAATGGGATAAAAGGCGCAGTTGCATATAAATAATTAGGGCGTACTGCTTCTGGTGTTGCTTGAGAAGATGAGTTGGCGACATCTGTGGCTACAGAAGAGACTTTAAACTCTTTTTTCACTAAAGCGACAACAGCGAGTGAAACTGCTGCTATTGCTCCTGCCATTAAACTATATGGGCTATGGCGAGCGATTAAATCGACGACTTCCATATTGGCCATATTCGCCACAAAAGCGTTATGTGACATACCAGGGCTTAACATGGAACCGATAGTACCACATAACACCGCACCACCTGCGATTGCGGGGTGAATACGTGCCGCGATTAATAACGGAATAAGTGTTGCACCAACGGCCGCTGCACATCCGGCTGCTGATGGGATCGCAATATTAATAAAATAAGTGACGATCACTGTTGCTGGAATAAGAAAGAAACCAAGACGAGTCAGGACTTTTGATAAAACATGGACTAAGTGCATATCGCACTTGGTGTATTTCATCACGTAGGCAAAACCCATACTTGAACAGATAGCTTGAATTAATGATGATGAAACCATGCGATCACTAAATGCAGTGAAAGCATCAAGCGGTGTCAGACTTAAAATACATAACAATAAGCCGGCACCGATCAATACCATACGGGTTTCATATTTTTTTATTAGCAAATAGACCGTTACGATAATAACGGCTACGGCTATAAGTTGCATCACCATGGTGATCCCCTAGTTAATTATGACAATGTGCTTAATGAATAAAATAACCCAATATCAATAAGTTATATTTTTCGGTAAAGTTATCAGGTAATTCCATTATGAAGTTGCTAGGCTGACAATATTTGATTGTTATCAAGTTTGCGCACTGAAATAAAATCTATTTTTTTAGACTGTGATGTTATTAACAATTGCAGTCAAATAATGATGGACAAAAATTAGCGTAAAAGTTAAATAAAAACAGATAAAGTAAAAATTAGGAAAATAAATTAAATTAACTATAGAGCATAGATGTTATTTTTATACAAAATAAAACAACTATTTTTTGTAGAAAGGTGTTGGAGGAAATTATTATTAAACAATAATGAGAATAATTATTAAAATAGTTGTTTTTAGGAGGGGGGATTAATATTTATAATAGTTAAAAATAAATTACCCCATTTTAATAAAACAGGGTAATTTATAAATAAAATTGTATTGTTACTATTTTAGTATTAAAGATAAGTAATATTGAATATTGCTATCTTTAACAAGATAAATAACGCAAGATCCCTTCCGCTGCTTCTCTTCCTTGTGCTATCGCGGTGACCACCAGATCGGAGCCTCTTACAATATCACCTCCAGCAAACACCTTAGGATTGGTCGTTTGCAAAGGTAATAGTGGATCATCATTAATAATAATTCTACCCGATGATGCGTATTGAATATTATTTTCATCTAACCACGGATAGTGTGCAGGTTTAAAACCAAATGCAAGAATAACCGCATCTGCGGATAATATATGTTCGCTGCCTTCTATATATTTTAATTCCCCGTTGGTTTGTGTTTTTATTACACGAACACCGATGACGTTATTATTAGCATCTACTTCAATATCAAGGGGTTGGCGATTAAATAAAAATTCGCCACCTTCTTCTTTGGCATTTTTTACTTCACGTTTAGAGCCGGGCATATTATTTTCATCGCGACGATAAACACAAGTTACTTTAGTGGCACCTTGGCGGATCGCGGTTCGTACACAATCCATCGCCGTATCCCCACCCCCTAGCACCACCACGTGCTTTTTATTGAGGTCGATATAAGGTGATTGGGGATCTTCTGCATAACCCATTAAATGGCGAGTATTACCAATTAAATAAGGTAAGGCATTATAAACCCCCATTGCGTTCTCATGGGCAAAATGACCACTCAAACTTTGATAAGTACCCAAGCCAAGGAAAACAGCATCATATTGCTCCGTCAGTGTTTTTAGTGAGATATCTTTGCCTATTTCTGTATTAAGACAAAAGGTTATTCCCATTTCGCTAAATAACTCGCGTCGTCTTACCATCAGCGATTTTTCAAGTTTAAAAGAGGGAATACCGAAAGTGAGTAATCCACCGATTTCAGGGTGTTTATCATAGACTACGGGTTTTACTCCTTGGCGGATCAGCACATCAGCACAAGCCAATCCCGCAGGGCCTGCACCAATAATGGCGACTTTTTTATCTGTCATGGTGACTTGAGACAGGGAAGGGCGCCAGCCCAGCGCAAAGGCGGTATCATTGATATAGCGTTCTATATTACCAATAGTGACCGCACCAAATTCATCATTTAACGTACAAGCGCCTTCGCATAATCGGTCTTGTGGACAAACACGACCACAGATTTCCGGTAAGCTATTGGTTTGATGAGAAAGCTCTGCTGCTTCTATTATTCGTCCTTCATTGGCTAATTTTAGCCAATTAGGGATATAGTTATGCACCGGGCATTTCCATTCACAATAAGGATTACCACAGTCTAAACAGCGATCGGCTTGTGCAGAGGCTTGCTCAGCAGAAAATGCCTCATAAATCTCGACAAACTCAATTTTACGCACAGCTAACGGTTTTTTAGTCGGTTCAACGCGATTTAAGTCGATAAATTGATACACATTCTGACCCATCATTTTTCTCCTATTGTGCCTGAACGCGTAATTCAGCGACTGAACGGCGAGGATGACCTAATAAGGCATGAACATCACTCGATTTAGGTTTGACTAATTTAAAGTGTTGTGACCAATATTCCCATTGAGAAAGTAGTCTTTCTCCTTGTTGGGAGCCAGTTAGCCGTACATGCTCTGCGATCATACCGCGAAGATGCTCTGCCAAAATCGCATAATTAGCCACGGGAAGAAGCTCAATAGAGGCGTTATTGATCCGTTGTGATAGTGTGGTATCTTCATCTAACAGATAGGCAAAGCCCCCCGTCATCCCTGCACCAAAGTTAATCCCTGTTTTACCAAGAATACAGACAATACCGCCGGTCATATATTCGCAGCCATTATCCCCAACCCCTTCAATAACCGCAATGGCGCCAGAGTTTCTGACTGCAAAACGTTCACCCGCTAATCCAGATGCATAGAGTTTTCCACCTGTTGCGCCATATAAACAGGTATTTCCCATAATCGTGGTCTGATGGGCTTTAAAGGCAGAACCGACTGGCGGTGAAATAACAATGCGTCCACCCGCCATGCCTTTCCCGACATAATCATTGGCATCACCCACTAAGGTTAATTCCACCCCTTGCGCATTCCAAACGCCAAAACTTTGACCAGCAGTACCCGTAAAGTGAAGTTTTATTGGTGTAGCAGATAAACCACTTTCACCATAGGTTTTGGCAATGATCCCGGATAACGTGGCTCCCACTGAACGGTCTGTGTTACGAATGGCGAAATAGTGGGTTTGGCTTATCTTTTGTTCGACGCCCGTGATGGTTTGCGCAACAATACGTTGATTTAATTCTCCTTTATCATAAGTATCATTGTGCTCCTGACAATAGAGCGCTTTACCTGTAGGAGAGGTCGCGGTTTCTAATAATCCTGTGAGTGATAATTTTTGCTGCTTACTGGTTATCCCCTCTAAGCAAGAAAGCAAGTCCGTTCTGCCGATTAAATCGGTTATTTTCCTTACGCCAAGTTGTGCCATAAGCTCACGGGTTTCTTGGGCAATAAAACGGAAATAGTTGATAACGCGCTCAGGTAAACCATGAAAATGTTGGCGGCGTAGGGTTTCATCTTGGGTTGCAACCCCCATAGCGCAATTATTTAAATGGCAAATTCGCAGATATTTACAGCCTAACGCCACCATTGGCCCGGTACCGAAACCAAAACTTTCAGCCCCTAAAATGGCCGCTTTTATAATATCAACCCCCGTTTTTAATCCACCATCAACTTGTAAGCGCACTTTATGACGCAGATTGTTGGCAACTAATGCTTGTTGCGTTTCTACTAGCCCTAGTTCCCAAGGGCTACCTGCATATTTAACTGACGTTAATGGGCTGGCACCAGTACCGCCGTCATAACCTGCAATAGTAATTAAGTCTGCATAAGCTTTAGCGACTCCGGTGGCGATTGTACCAACACCCGGCTCAGAGACCAGTTTGACAGAAATAAGCGCACGGGGATTAATCTGTTTTAAATCGAAAATCAGTTGTGCTAAATCTTCAATAGAGTAGATATCATGATGGGGAGGCGGGGAAATCAGTGTGACGCCCGGTACGGCATAACGCAGTTGCGCAATATAAGGCGTGACTTTATCACCGGGTAACTGGCCACCTTCACCGGGTTTTGCCCCTTGTGCCACTTTGATTTGTAATACATCCGCACTCATTAGATAAGACGGCGTGACACCGAAACGACCTGAAGCTATCTGTTTGATACGCGAAACTTTGTTGGTGTTGTAGCGTGCCGGATCTTCACCACCTTCTCCAGAGTTTGAAAATCCGCCTAAGGTATTCATTGCTTGCGCAAGGGCTTCATGGGCTTCTTTACTTAATGCACCAATTGACATCGCCGCAGTATCAAAGCGTTTAAACAGTTCACTTTCTGCTTCGACATCTTCAATTGCAATAGGGGTTGTGTCATTGAGAGCTAATAGATCACGTAAGGTGGTAATAGGGCGTTGTTGCACTAATTGGGAATAATGTTGGTAATCAGCATAGTCACCACTATTTACCGCTTTTTGCAACGCTTGAACCACATCAGGATTATAGGCGTGATATTCTCCTTGATGGGTATATTTTAATAACCCACCAGCGTCTAGAGGATAGCGAGTTAGCCAAGCACGTTTGGATAGATTAAATAAGTCTTGTTCAAAATCGCTAAAATCTGCACCGTTAATACGATTATCAACCCCATCGAAGCAACGTTTAACGACATTATCATGCAACCCTACGGCTTCAAATAGCTGTGAGCAACGGTAAGAGGCAACGGTGGAGATCCCCATTTTGGACATTATCTTATACAGACCTTTGTTGATCCCATTACGATAATTGAGCATGACTTGCGCATAAGTACCCGACAATATTTTTTTATCGACTCGTTGCGCTAAGGATTCATAAGCCAGGTAAGGGTAAATAGCGGTTGCGCCAAAACTTAATAGTACAGCGAAGTGGTGGGGATCACGGGCGCTTGCAGTTTCAACAATAATATTGGCATCACAGCGTAAATTATTATCTACCAAGGCTTTTTGTACCGCACCTACCGCCATAGGCGCAGGAATAGGTAATCGCGCTTGAGTGATATTTCTGTCGGATAAAACCAGTAATACTGCGCCACGATTAACCGCTTGTTGCGCCGTTTCACATAAGATGTGTAGTGCGGTTTCTAAATTATTTTCAGTCGGTTGATAGGTGATATCTAGCGTGATGGATGAATAATAAGGGCTTTCTTGATTGAGTAGTTGTTGAAAATCACTATAAAGCAAAATGGGTGATTTAAAACTGAGGCGATGGGCTTGTCCTTCCGCTTCACTAAAGACATTCATTTCGCGACCAATACAGGTTGCTAAAGACATCACATGCGCTTCTCTTAATGGATCAATCGGCGGATTGGTCACTTGCGCAAACTTTTGTCTAAAATAGTCATAAATTAAGCGTGGGCGCTGAGAAAGCACGGCAAAGGGCGTGTCATCTCCCATCGAGCCGGTGGCTTCCTGCCCATTTTCAGCCAGTACATGCAAAATCGTTTCCAGCTCTTCTTGGCTATAAGCGAACTGTTTTTGGTATGTCGCCAGTAAGCTATCATCAAAAGCGCGCTCTCCTGTCGCTTGTGGCTCAGGCAATTGCTCAAAAGGGATCAGGCGTTTAACGTTACGCTCCAACCAAAGTTTATACGGGTGTCGCCTTTTTAAATCTTCGTCAGTTTCAGCAGAATGTAAAATGCGACCTTGATAAGTATCTATTACCATTAGTTCGCCAGGGCCGACACGCCCTTTTTCTAGAACTTCATCAGGTTGATAATCCCAAATGCCAATTTCAGAAGCACAGGTAATAATATTATCGGTCGTGATAACATAGCGAGCTGGACGCAGGCCATTTCTATCGAGTGTACAGGCTGCATAGCGACCGTCAGATAACACGATCCCCGCAGGTCCATCCCAAGGCTCCATATGCATAGAGTTAAAATCAAAAAAAGCACGTAGATCATCATCCATTTGTGGATTATTTTGCCATGCAGGTGGCACTAATAGGCGCATAGCGCGGACAATATCCATCCCCCCATTAAGAAAGAGTTCGAGCATATTATCCAGTGAGCTTGAGTCTGAGCCACTCTCATTTACAAAAGGCGCTGCAGTTTGTAAATCGGGGATCAGCGGCGTATGAAATTTATAGGCTCTTGCTCTTGCCCATTGACGATTTCCGGTAATGGTATTGATTTCACCATTATGGGCAAGATAGCGAAAAGGTTGCGCAAGCGGCCATTTTGGGGTGGTATTGGTGGAAAAACGTTGATGAAAAAGACAGATGGACGATTCCATCCGTAAATCCGCTAAGTCAGTAAAAAAGCGAGGCAAATCAATTGCCATGCACAGCCCTTTATAGACAGTCACTAAATTAGAGAGGCTACAAATATAAAAATCATTATCGGTAATACGTTTTTCAATTCGGCGACGAGCGATAAATAAACGACGCTCAATATCATTAATACGCCATCCGGCAGGTGCATTGACAAAAATTTGTTCTATTGACGGTAAAGAAGAGAGGGCGATACTGCCTAAAATATCTGTGTTAGTTGGTACTTTACGCCAGCCAACGATAGAGAGTGTTTCTCGTTGCAATTCTTCTTCAACAATTTGACGGCACTGTGCAGCGATAGCATTATCTTGGCTTAGAAACAGCATGCCTACTGCGTAATTGTTCGCTAAATGCCAGCCATTTTCCTCGGCAATTAACTGAAAAAAACGCGTTGGTTTTTGTAATAATAATCCACAACCATCGCCGGTTTTTCCATCAGAAAGGATCGCGCCACGATGCTGCATACGGGCAAGGCCATGGATCGCATTTCTGACAATTTTATGGCTGGCTTTCCCCTCAATATGGGCTATTAACCCAAAACCACAATTCTCTTTTTCCGCTGTTTTTTGATAGAGCATAGTTTGCTTCCTACTTAGTTTATGGGCACCTCAAGAACGAGCGCAAAAGGAACGATTTTGTCTCAAGGGTGTAGGTAAATTTATGGGTGCTCATCGGGTGATGGTGTCTTTAGCTTTGCTATCTCGGTTTTTTATTTTGCTAAGCTACTAGTCAAATTATCGATAAATAAAAAACAGGTCAATCAGCAAGGATATTTGACTATAGCCAGCGTGATGAGCGTTTTTTTTCTTTAATTATTTGATAAATAAAAATATTATTTGAAAATTATTTCATTGGTTATGGGATAGTGAGTGTGAGCTATCTCACTTTTTTTATGGGGTTCTGCTTTATTGCATTCTTTGATGTTAGGTAATGCCAGTGAATTTATCTTAATTATTAATCTATTTTAGTATTTTATTGTTTTTATACTTTTTATCTAAAAAAAGACAAATTGCATTTTTTAATTTCTCTCTTTGGTAAAGAATATAACTATTATTTATGTAATGCCTCTATAAATTGTTTTTATAAATACCCGCGGGAAAAGGAGGATCACTGATACAAAATAATGCAAAGGCAAGATACAAGGTGAAAAATCGTGTTTTGGCTACAATTTTCTGAATGTTCACCACTTCGTCAATGTATTTTTAAGGTATCATTCTCTAGATTCAATCTATTGGAGTTTTCAATGAAATTGCTCAAAGGGCTTGCCCAATATTATGTAGATTTAATGATGAGGCTAGGGTTAATCCGCTTCTCATTACTGTTAGCATCCGCATTGGTTGTATTAGCGATGGTCGTACAGATGGCCGTGACATTCCTACTTGCCGGTGATGTCACTAGTATCGATCTGGTACGCTCTATCTTCTTTGGTTTGATTATTACCCCTTGGGCTGTCTATTTTCTTTCCGTGGTGGTAGAGCAACTTGAAGAATCACGACGTCGTTTATCGCGGATGGTCGATAAATTAGGCGTAATGCGACAGCGAGACTTAGAGCTGAATTCACAATTAAAAGAGAATATTGAGCAATTAAATTTAGAGATCCAAGAGCGTGAAAAAGTAGAAAAAGCCCATCTTGAACTATTGGAAAAACTCAAAAGCGAAATGAAGCGTCGTGAATTGACGCAAATTGAACTAGAGCAACAATCTTCATTGTTACGCTCCTTCTTAGATGCCTCGCCAGATCTGGTCTACTATCGCAACGAAGATAATGAGTTTTCTGGTTGTAACCGTGCTACAGAGCTATTGACCGGTAAAAGTGAAAAGCAATTAATTGGCTTAACACCACTGGATGTGTATGACGAAGATATCGCCGTCAAAGTGATGGAAACCGATGAGAAAGTCTTTCGCCATAATGTGTCACTCACTTATGAGCAGTGGTTGGTGTATCCGGATGGGCGTAAAGCGTGTTTTGAGTTACGCAAAGTGCCCTTTTATGACCGAATTGGTAAGCGTCACGGCTTAATGGGCTTTGGACGTGACATTACAGAGCGTAAGCGCTATCAAGACGCGTTAGAAAATGCTAGCCGTGATAAGACCACCTTTATTTCTACAATCAGCCATGAGCTACGTACGCCGCTTAATGGGATTGTGGGGTTAAGTCGTATTTTATTGGATACCGAATTATCACCAGAACAGCTCAACTACTTAAAAACTATCCATGTCAGTGCCATAACGTTAGGTAATATTTTTAACGATGTGATTGAAATGGATAAAATTGAGCGCAGAAAGATCCAGCTTGATAACCAACCTATCGACTTTACTGAATTTATCTCTGATTTAGAAAACCTATCGGGATTATTAGTCCAACCTAAAGGGTTAAAATTCACCTTAGAAGCGCAAGAAACGTTACCGCATAAAATTACCACCGATGGGACTCGTTTGCGTCAAATCTTATGGAACTTAATTGGTAATGCGGTGAAATTTACCCAAGAAGGGGAAATTAAAGTACGCATTTGGCAAGAAGCGCCTGATAAGTTGTTCTTTGAGGTGAAAGATAGTGGTATTGGTATCCCTCAAGGTGAACTTGAGAAAATCTTTGCCATGTACTATCAGGTCAACGACAGTCAAGGTGGACGTTCTGCAACGGGAACAGGTATTGGTCTTGCTGTCTCAAAACGCTTAGCACAGCATATGGGAGGCGATATTCATGTGGAGAGTGAGTTAGGACATGGTTCTATCTTTACGCTTTCCATTGTCGCTCCTGCGATTAAAGAGCAAAGTGATTTTGAAGAGGATGATGAATTATTGCTTCCTGCCCTTAATATCTTACTGGTTGAGGATATTGAGCTAAATGTTATCGTAGCATGTTCAGTATTAGAAAAATTAGGCAACACGGTAGATGTGGCGATGACTGGGCAAGAGGCTTTGCAAATGTTTAAGCCGGGTGAATATGACTTAGTATTGTTAGACATTCAATTACCTGATATGACCGGATTTGATATTTCAAGAAAATTACGTCAAGAGTTTGATAGCAGTGAATTGCCGCCATTGATTGCCTTAACCGCCAATGTCTTAAAAGACAAAAAAGAGTATTTAGACGCTGGAATGAATGATGTGCTCAGTAAACCGCTTTCTGTGGATGCGTTGACAGCCATTATTAATAAATTCTGGGGAGATGAAGCGGTTTCCGTGACATCGAGTGAGTCACCTCAATTGTTGAGTAAAAATGAAGAGTTACTCGATATCGACATGCTGAATCAATACATCGAACTTGTCGGACCTCAATTAATCACGGATGGTTTAGATGTTTTTGAAAAGATGATGCCAAGTTACCTGTCTGTCCTTGAATCTAATCTGACGGCACGTGATCAAAAGGGCATCACTGAGGAAGGACATAAAATCAAAGGCGCGGCAGGCTCTATAGGTTTAAAACATTTACAGCAACTGGCAAAACAGATCCAATCTCCAGAATTACCTGCATGGTGGGATAATGTTCAGGAATGGGTAGATGAGTTAGAAAGAGATTGGAGAAAGGATGTAGAAAGTTTAAGAAACTGGTTGGCAGACGCTAGAAAAAAATAACCCCAACCGAAGGTTGGGGTGCGCGAATACTGCGCCAACACCAGGGAAACTTTTCTACTCGCTTTTTTGATTATCATTACATAGGCGAATAGGATGAAGCTATTCCATACATCATACAAGCAACAAAATAGCAAATATAAGTTTTTTTGTTACAAGAAACATTTAAATATGTGATGGCGATTGGTGTTTACACCTATAAATGGGTAACTAGTAATCTACTACAAATGGAGAAAGATATGAAATCAATTGCGGTAATTTTAAGTGGTTGTGGTGTCTTTGATGGCAGTGAAATTCACGAATCAGTGCTCACAATGCTTGCTTTAAGCCAAAATAAAGCTGAGGTTCATTATTTTTCACCTAATGATTTTCAACCTACTGTAATTAATCATATTACTGGAGAAGAAAAAGCAGAAAAAAGGAATATGATGGAGGAGGCTTCGCGTATTTCTCGTGGGAAAATATCGCCTTTATCAGATGCTAAGGCTGAAAACTTTGATGCAGTAATTATCCCCGGAGGTTTTGGTGCAGCAAAGAACTTATGTAATTTCGCCACGAAAGGTGTTCAGTGTGAAATTAACCAACAGCTCTTAACTTTTGTTCAAAAGATGCATCAACAGAAAAAACCACTAGGTTTAATGTGTATCGCCCCCGTTATGTTACCAAAGATGTTAAATGCCCCAGTAAAACTAACCATTGGTAATGATGCAAAAACGGCAGAAATGATCACCGAAATGGGAGGGATACATATTAATTGTCCTGTCGACGAAATAGTGGTTGATGATGAGTATCGGGTTGTGACCACCCCTGCATATATGCTGGCAGAATCGATAGCACAAGCTCAGGTGGGGATTGAGAAGCTGGTTAAAAAAGTACTAGAAATGGCATAACAATAGAGTGAATACAGCAGATGGTACTAGTGAGAAAGTTAAAGAAACTATTAATTATTCTAATTGCTTTATGGTTAGGGATAGTTGTCCTGTTTTCTTTTTTACCGGTGCCTTTTTCTGCTGTAATGCTACAAAGACAAATTTCTTCGTGGAGTAAGTTTGATTTTTCTTATGTATCCCATTCTACATGGGTTAATGAAAATGAGATATCCCCACAGATCTATTTAGCGGTAATAGCCTCTGAAGATCAAAATTTTCCAAAACATTGGGGATTTGATTTCGATGCGATTGAAAAAGTTTTCCAAAATAGCCTGCAAAGCTCAAAAACGATACGAGGTGCCTCTACTATTTCACAACAAACGGTCAAAAACTTATTTTTGTGGGATGGGCGTAGTTGGATAAGAAAAGGACTTGAAGCCGGAATGACGCCAGTGGTGGAGCTAATTTGGTCTAAAAAACGTATTTTAACCGTTTATCTGAATATCGTAGAGTTTGGCGACGGTATTTTTGGGGTTGAGCAGGCTTCTCAGCACTATTTTCGCAAGCCTGCTAAACAACTCACCGCCCATGAGGCGGCTTTATTAGCCGCTGTTTTACCTAATCCACATATTCTTCATGTTAATAAGCCTTCCGCGTATTTGCTAAAACGACAGCAGTGGATCTTAAATCAAATGCGATTAATGGGAGGAACTTCGTTTTTAAGCAAAAATGCGTTGTTATAACCATTAAAATACTTTTTTTATTGACTCGTCATTTTGTGACGCCATTGTTGCTATTGCATTCGGATCGTTTGCTTGGCGAGATTGGGTGCGAAATTGCGATGGTGTCATACCATATTTACGTTTAAATGCGTCACAAAAATAAGCATTACTACCAAAACCACAGCGATGACTAATTTGAAACACAGAATAGTTAGAAAAGGTGAGGTAATTTAATGCGATCCCCATTCTGACATCCAACAGTAATTGGCAAAACGAAACGCCCTCTTTACTTAAATGGCGACGTAATGTTGATGGCGTAGTATAGAGCGTTTTTGCTACATCCTCTAAATGCCATTTACGTTGCGGATCTTGTGTTATTAGATGAGTAATCGCCTGATTTTTTGGCTCATCATAATTAAAACGAAAAATATTAAGAATATCGACCCCTTCGTGATAAACCGCCAGCAAAATAAAAAAGAGGCTCTGTTGCATAAACAGGGTCTCTTGAGAGGGGGTGCCATGTTCAAGCGGTAGACATTGCTGAAGTAACGTAAAATTAGTTTTAACCACCTCAGGTGTTGATAGATGATAATCAGGAAGATGACGAGTAATCGGCGCCCCTGATTTTATTAATGGTTTAAGTAAAGAGAACACAGATTGTAATTCAGTTTCAGACAGTACTAAGGTATGTAATTCAATCGGTTTAGTCGGGAAAAAATTTGTCACATCACAAGAAACTTGACTATATTTAGGAATAATCAACGTGAGATTAGTGGTGACTGTGATAGTTTGCCCATTAATACAAATCTCACCTTTTGCACCATATACCATCGCGATCATCGGGTTTTCGATGTAAAACGTTTTTAAGGATATTTGGTTAGAAGAAAGTATGTGTTTGTATTCCATTGTCTTAGATATACCACAGGCAAGTTCAAAATGAACATGGGTTAAAATAAACAAAGCTTAAAGTTAACCACTTAATTTGTGAACTTATAAGCAGTAAGCATGGGTTTTATTATCACAATATTCCTATTGCGAAACCGCGTCGTTATACCGAATAGTATAAGAGTGGCTCAGAATATAATCTTGTTGCTGAGCAATAACAATATCGATATCTGTTCATTTTTTACTTTTATTTTTACCATTGTTATTTTTTCTAAACAAATTGCTGTTTATTTAAAACGCATTTTTTGAAACTCGGTGTAAAATCGCGCGGCATTGATGGAGCGCTTTATCCTGTTTGAGGAAAATGCAATTTATCTTTATTCACACCCTACCCAACATTCATTTCATTATTTTCTCGGTGATATTGAATGACATAATCTGATGGGTAGTGCGGTATATATTCGTCTATTTCCTGATTTATTTGATCAATTTTGCCAAGTTGGCAGGAGTGGGTATGCCTGACTTTTCTGAGAAGGGTTGGCTTGCTGACATCGCTTTACGATATGAGTTAAAGCGAGGAAAGACATGTCTTACTGAAAAACGTCATCTCGGCCCCTTAATGGTTCAGCGACCTTTTTATCCAGAGCAAGGTGTTGCACATACCTATTTGTTGCATCCTCCTGGTGGGGTGGTCGGTGGTGATACGTTATCCATTAATATTAATGTGCAACCTTACGCACATGCCCTATTAACAACGCCGGGGGCGACAAAATTTTATCGTAGTGCAGGAGGCACTGCATCGCAAACGCAGACATTGACGGTTGCACAAGAGGGCTTTTTAGAGTGGTTACCCCAAGAGAATATCTTTTTTCCTGATGCTCAAGTGTGTTTAACCACACATATTCATTTAGCCTCATCAGCGAAATTTATCGGCTGGGAAATGCAGTGTTTTGGACGCCCAGTTTTAAATGAGTGGTTTGAAACTGGCAAGGTAAAAGGGCGCTTAAATTTTTATGTTGATGAGAGATTAATTTTAACAGAGTCAATGCGGGTTGAAGGCTTACAAAAACAAGCTGCCGCAATGCGTGAATTTCCTATGTTTGGCTCGCTTTATATTTATCCTGCAACCGATGCATTAAAAGAGATTATTCAACACCATTTAGAGAAGGTAAATCCCCTAGTTGAATATGGTTTAACGGATGTTGATGGCATTTTAGTTTTACGTGTATTAGGGACGCAAACCGAGCCGATGATGGCGTGTTTTGCGCAAGTATGGCAAATCGTCAGACAGCACTGGCTAGGTTATTGCCCTGAGCCACCGCGGATCTGGGCGACATAATCGTTTATTTTAGGAGCAGAAATGGAATTAACACCAAGAGAAAAAGATAAATTACTGCTTTTTACTGCAGGCCTTGTTGCAGAAAGACGTTTAGCTAAGGGATTAAAACTTAATTACCCTGAAGCTGTCGCCTTGATTAGTTGCGCCATTATGGAAGGCGCACGAGAGGGGAAAACAGTTGCTCAATTAATGAGTGAAGGACGTACTGTTTTAACCGCAGAGCAAGTAATGGAAGGGGTGCCAGAGATGATAAAAGATGTTCAAGTAGAGTGCACTTTCCCCGATGGCACCAAATTGGTTTCAATTCACTCACCTATTGTGTAGGTAATAACATGATCCCCGGTGAAATTAGAGTTAATGCAGCATTAGGCGATATTGAACTGAATGCTGGTCGCGAGACAAAAACCATACAGGTGGCTAATCATGGCGATAGACCTGTACAAGTCGGCTCTCATTACCACTTTTATGAAGTTAATGAGGCACTCAGGTTTGCACGAGAAGAGACATTAGGTTTTCGTTTAAATATTCCTGCTGGTATGGCTGTGCGCTTCGAGCCCGGTCAAAGCCGCACTGTTGAGTTAGTGGCTTTTGCAGGAAAACGTGAAATTTATGGTTTTCATGGCAAAGTGATGGGTAAATTGGAGAGTGAGAAAAAATGAAAACTATCTCACGTCAAGCTTATGCGGATATGTTTGGCCCAACAACAGGCGATCGTTTGCGATTAGCAGATACCGAGCTGTTTCTTGAAATTGAAAAAGATTTCACCACTTATGGCGAAGAGGTCAAATTTGGTGGTGGTAAAGTTATTCGTGATGGTATGGGGCAAAGCCAAGTTGTTAGTGCTGAGTGTGTCGATGTTCTGATCACCAATGCCATTATTTTAGATTATTGGGGCATTGTAAAAGCAGATATTGGCATTAAAGATGGCCGTATTGTCGGTATTGGCAAGGCAGGTAATCCAGATGTTCAGCCCAATGTGGATATTGTCATTGGCCCCGGAACAGAAGTTGTCGCTGGAGAAGGTAAAATAGTCACTGCTGGTGGTATTGATACCCATATCCACTTTATTTGTCCACAACAAGCCCAAGAAGGTCTCGTTTCTGGCGTAACCACCTTTATTGGTGGAGGAACAGGCCCTGTGGCGGGTACTAATGCAACCACAGTTACCCCCGGTATTTGGAATATGTACCGCATGTTAGAGGCGGTGGATGAATTACCTATTAATGTGGGTTTATTTGGCAAAGGTTGTGTCAGTCAGCCCGAAGCAATCCGCGAACAAATAACAGCGGGTGCTATAGGTCTTAAAATACATGAAGACTGGGGGGCAACGCCAATGGCAATTCACAATTGCCTTAATGTCGCCGATGAAATGGATGTACAGGTGGCTATTCACTCTGACACCTTAAATGAAGGTGGTTTTTATGAAGAGACAGTAAAAGCCATTGCCGGTCGAGTGATCCATGTATTCCATACCGAAGGCGCAGGTGGTGGTCATGCCCCTGATGTGATCAAGTCGGTAGGAGAGCCCAATATTTTACCTGCATCAACCAACCCAACGATGCCTTATACCATTAATACCGTGGACGAGCATCTTGATATGTTGATGGTCTGTCATCATCTCGATCCCTCTATTCCTGAAGATGTGGCATTTGCTGAATCTCGTATTCGTCGCGAAACCATTGCTGCAGAAGATATCTTACATGATATGGGGGCAATTTCGGTGATGTCGTCAGACTCACAAGCCATGGGACGAGTCGGAGAAGTTATCTTACGCACTTGGCAGTGTGCACATAAAATGAAATTGCAACGAGGCACATTAGCGGGTGATAGCGCAGATAATGATAATAATCGTATTAAACGTTATATCGCTAAATACACGATTAACCCGGCACTGGCACATGGCATTGCTCATACGGTGGGATCAATAGAAAAAGGTAAACTTGCGGATATCGTGCTATGGGATCCCGCTTTCTTTGGCGTCAAACCGGCACTTATCATAAAAGGTGGTATGGTCGCTTATGCGCCAATGGGGGATATTAATGCGGCTATTCCAACACCGCAACCGGTTCATTATCGTCCAATGTATGCCTGTCTAGGAAAAGCAAAATATCAAACGTCGATGATCTTTATGTCAAAAGCGGGTATTGAGGCGGGAGTGCCAGAAAAATTAGGCTTAAAAAGCTTAATTGGTCGTGTTGAGGGCTGTCGTCATATCACAAAAGCTTCGATGATCCACAATAACTATGTTCCTCATATCGAATTAGATCCACAAACTTACATTGTTAAAGCGGATGGTGTACCACTGGTTTGTGAGCCAGCGACTGAATTACCGATGGCTCAACGCTATTTCTTATTTTAACCAGCGTTTTTATTGAGAATTTATTGAATGAAAAAATTTACTCAGATTATTGATCAACAAAAAGCGCTTGAACTAACCTCTACAGAAAAGCCAAAGTTAACCCTTTGTCTTACCATGGATGAGCGCACCAAAAGTCGCTTAAAAGTGGCTTTAAGTGACGGGCAAGAAGCCGGGCTATTTTTGCCTCGAGGCACCGTACTTAAAGAGGGGGATATTCTGCTGTCAGAAGAGGGCGATGTTGTCACCATTGAAGCGGCTAAAGAGCAAGTATCAACGGTTTATAGTGACGATCCATTATTGCTTGCTCGTGTTTGTTATCACTTAGGTAACCGACATGTACCATTGCAAATAGAAGCGGGTTGGTGTCGTTATTTTCACGATCATGTATTAGATGATATGGCTCGCGGCTTAGGGGCTACGGTGGTGGTTGGCTTAGAAAAATACCAACCTGAGCCGGGGGCTTATGGTGGGTCATCCGGTGGTCATCACCACCACCATGATCACCACCATTAATGGCACTGCGATCATCAAAGGAGGTGCATGATGCTAGCTGATCTGCGCTTATATCAATTAGTTAGCCCCTCTCTTCCGGTAGGTGCTTTTACTTATTCTCAAGGGTTAGAGTGGGCCATTGAAAAAGGTTGGGTATGCTCAGCAGAAACCTTGTCAGATTGGTTAAGCGCACAAATGACCGGAACATTAGCCACACTCGAGCTTCCTATATTGCGGCAATTACAAACGAGTTTGGCAAAGGGTGATAGCGATACAGTGAAATATTGGTGTGACTTTATGGTCGCAAGTCGCGAAACCAAAGAGTTAAGGCAGGAAGAGCGTCAACGGGGGATCGCTTTTGCCCGTTTACTTCCTCAATTAGGCATTGAATTAGACGATACGTTACAACAGCGGGTTAAACAGACGCAATTAATGGCGTTTGCGTTAGCTGCCGTGCATTGGCATATCGATAGTGAAAAGCTCTGTTGTGCCTATGTTTGGGGCTGGTTAGAAAATACGGTGATGTCTGGGGTAAAACTGGTGCCATTAGGGCAAAGCGCAGGGCAAAAAATGTTGTTTGCTCTAGCTGAGCAGATCCCCGCTATTGTTGAGTTATCGGCACATTGGCCACAAGAGGATATTGGCAGTTTTACGCCAGCTCAAGTGATCGCCAGTAGTCGCCATGAAACTCAATATACTCGACTTTTTCGTTCATGAGATAAAGAGATGCAAGAATATAATCAACCACTGCGTATTGGTGTTGGTGGCCCTGTTGGATCAGGAAAAACAGCACTATTAGAAGTTCTTTGTAAAGCTATGCGCGATAGTTACCAAATCGCCGTTGTTACCAATGATATATATACACAAGAAGATGCAAAAATTTTAACTCGTGCGCAGGCTCTTGATGCGGATCGGATCATTGGTGTTGAAACAGGAGGATGTCCTCATACGGCTATTCGTGAAGATGCTTCAATGAATTTGGCTGCCGTAGAAGAGTTGGCGATGCGCCATAAAAACTTAGATATTGTTTTTGTCGAAAGTGGCGGAGATAACTTAAGTGCGACCTTTAGCCCTGAATTGGCTGATCTTACTATTTATGTTATTGATGTTGCAGAAGGTGAGAAGATCCCTCGCAAGGGGGGGCCGGGGATCACACATTCTGATCTGCTGGTGATCAACAAGATCGATCTTGCGCCTTATGTGGGAGCGTCATTAGAAGTGATGGAAGCGGATACAGCAAAAATGCGTCCTGTGAAACCTTATGTTTTTACTAACTTAAAAGAGAAAGTAGGTTTAGAGACGATTATCGATTTTATTATTGATAAGGGTATGTTGAGACGTTAATCACTATGAGTACCAGTATCGGTTATCGCTGTTACAATGACCGATACTGGTAAAATAATACGCTATCACCACGTGATACCCATCAGCGATACATTTAGTTTAGATAGGTAAATGCCGTTGTTACTTTAACAACACCTTTGGTTTCACTGGCAATTTTAGCGGCTGCAGCCCCTTCTTGACGGGTCAATATCCCTAACAAGAATACTTCGCCATTTTCGGTGATCACTTTTACGGAAGATGATTTGACGGCATCGCTAGCTAAAATTTGTGAACGTACTTTAGTGGTTAACCATGTATCTGAAGAAGCAGTGCCTAATGTCACAGGCTCACCTTGGCGAACTTCATTATAAACATTGTTTACTCCTTCCACTTTGCTGGTAACTTGTTTGGCCGTCTCAGCAACCGACATATCTGGACTTTGCCCAGTTAACAATACATTACCTTGATAAGCGGTGGCGACAATGCGCGCATTACTGTTCTTGATCTGTTGGTTTTTATTTAGAGCACCAGAAACTCGGGCTTCCAATGTGCCATCATCAACTTGTTGTCCTAATGAACGAGGATCGGTTGCGGTTTTGCCTGCAACGGCAGCAGTACCCACCACAGCGGCACCAATACAGCCTTGTAGCAATAGCGCGGAACAAAGTACTGCGGTAATCGGAAGCAATTTCATAGTAACTCCTTAGTCATCCTGATGTGGGAATAATGTATTATCAATTAAGTCGCAGAGACAATTGACCGTTAACATCTGCACTTCCTGTATTCTGACTGTACGTTGAGAGGGGATCCTGATCTCCACATCTTGAGGGCCTAGTAATCCAGCAAGCTCACCGCCATCATAGCCAGTCAGTGCAACAATGGTCATATCTCGAGTAACAGCGGCTTCAACAGCTTTAATAATGCTTCTGCTATTACCATGAGTGGAAATAGCTAACAGTACATCACCTGCTTGCCCTAATGCCCGTACTTGTTTGGCATAAATTTCATCATGTTGCTGATTTCCCATAATGGCGGTCATCACAACACTGTCGGTATTTAAAGATAATGCCGGTAAACTTGGGCGCTCTGTTTCAAAACGATGGATCATACTAGCAGCAAAGCGTTGAGCCGTTGCTGCTGAGCTACCGTTGCCACAGCTTAATATTTTATGTCCGTTTAACAAAGATTGAACCATCATCATGGCAGCTCTGGAAATGGCATCGGGTAACGCTTCTGCTGCTGCAATTTGAGTTTGAATACTCTCTGTAAAGCAGACTTTTATTCTATCAAGCACGTTAAGACCTATATAATCTAATTTAACGAATAAATTCCGTATGATCGAGAATGTTTTTTAGCCATATTAACTGGCGTTGATCAAATGCACAAATATCAAAGCGACAGTTAACCGTCTCGATACTTTGTTGGCGTTGAGCTAACCAACAATTGGCGGCGTACCATAAGCGGCGCCGTTTACTGCAGGTCACTGAGCTGATTGCATCACCAAATTGTGCACTACGCCGAAAGCGGACTTCAACAAATATCCATGTTCTATTACCCTGCATAATAAGATCAATTTCTCCACAGGGATATCGGACATTACGCTCAATTAACTTTAACCCTTGTTGGCGCAAGTAATTTAACGCTTTTCTCTCATAATATTGTCCGACTAGATAAGTACTTTTAGGAATAATCATCCATGATTTCCTGATGTTATCTCTTATAAATAAACCGCCTCAAGATAAAGTCAGCTCCTTATCTGGAGACTTCAAAGAGGCGGTTTATGGGGGAAATTGCTTACTTATTGTCCCACAGGTTCAATTTTACCTTGTTTAAATTGCATCCATGGGAGTTGTCGATAAATAGTGCAATTATCTTCCACACGTAAAGAGCCAGAAACACCATTGAACTGTAAGGTTCCTTTGGTGAGTTCATTGTAATTGTTTGCTAATGACCATGCATCAATACCCATAGCGTAAAGGCGCATTAATGAGTAATCGTTCGCAAATTTACTGGATGCTTTTTGCATTAACGGTAAATTTGCTCCCGTCATAAGAGGAATATCACTAAATTGGATACCGTCCATTTCCATACGAAAATCTGGCCCCATTCCTCCTTGATTACTGCGTGAACTGACATAAATCGGTGGGCGTTTTTTGGTACTGATTGCCATATCAATCATTGGTTTAATCAATGTTAACTCATCGCTAGTGGCAATGATATACACAGAATCGATAGCACCGTTTGTTGTTGGCATTGAAGCGGTATCTAATGGCAGTGGTGCATTGTCTGTTGGCAATACAGGGGTTCCTGTCATTCGAATACCCACGCCACGATTAATTGAACTTTTTAGACTATCAAGAGAGCCGAAAGTTTGTTGTAAGACGGTTCCACCCCCGCTACGCTGCCACTCATCCGCAAAAGTTTGTGCCATTCTTTGACCGAATTTATTGTCAGGAACGATAATGAGTGGGTTAGATTTTTGTTGCTGGCGTAAGTGTTGAGCCGCATTACGAGTTTCATCTTCTGGGGAAAGTGAAAAGAAACACACTGTAGTAGCCAGAGGAATATTATCAACTTCATTTAGTGCTAAAACAGGTAAACCACTTTTTAATTCAATAGTTTTGATCACTTCGGGTTTTAATAGTGGCCCCACAATTAAATCAGCACCCTCTTGTTGCACTTGTTTCAGTAACAGATCAATGGGTTGGCTATTGGTATCATACATAATCACTTGGCGATTATTTTGGACAATAGGATCTAA
This sequence comes from Proteus sp. G3927, assembly GCF_963894685.1. Classification (NCBI taxonomy): domain Bacteria; kingdom Pseudomonadati; phylum Pseudomonadota; class Gammaproteobacteria; order Enterobacterales; family Morganellaceae; genus Proteus; species Proteus sp. G3927. Next base: position 98,364 of record NZ_CAWQGX010000024.1, read on the forward strand.
TTGCACGCGGCTATTACCCGCAAAGGCTTCGGTTTCTTTTGCTGAAGTAGCATCACTATTTTCAGCGCCTTCCGCTGTATTATCATCCGTTGAATTATCGTTTTCCGTTGTTGCTGTGTCTGCATTCGGAGATGAAATACCTAATTCTGCTAAAATGGAAGCTAAACTATCTTGTTGGGGCGCTTCTGGCGCTGCGTTAGCTTGAGGTTGAGGTAAACCTTCTTTAGCATCGGTAAAGCCTTGCATAATAGCATTACCAAACACTTTAGCTTGTCCTGTTAACGGTAATAATAATGCGATTTTTCCGCTGTTACTGACGGCAGATTGTGATTGGCGCAATAACAGCGTCGGTAATGTTAGCGCTCCTGGATTGCGTGGATAGCGTGTTTGCCATTCGCGTATTGCTTGGGATAATTTACCCGCATCATCTTGGTTATATTCATAAGTGTTGAGTAAATCTAACCAGCCTTGTAATGTATTTTCATCAGCTTTGATTACCACACTACGACGTTGTTCAGGCGTAAGCTTCGTGAGTGTTAACCAAGTATCATCAATATTTTGCTGATGTAATACAGGATCAGTGATAAGGGGTTCTAGGCCAATATAGGCACGGATCACATCTAAAGAGGCTTGTCCGTTCGCATCATCAATGACTTTCTGAAATTGTTTCATTTCCACTTGCGCTTTTTCAGCAGGTGTCAGTGGCTGTTGTTGTTGCCCCGTCAGGGTACAACCTGACATAATCAAGGCAGAAAGTATTGCAGTATAGGATAAACCTGTTTTAAAACGCACAAAAATTGAGGAAAGCATACTGTACCCAGTGATGTTTTATAATTATGCTCAATTTTAAATCGGTCATTCGGAATAAACAATGAATCAACCTAATCGAGCAGCGGTAACGACATCCACACTGTACATAGTACCCACACCCATTGGTAATCTGGGCGATATCACCCAGCGGGCACTTGATGTGCTGTCTCATGTCGATTTAATAGCTGCAGAAGATACCCGTCATACAGGGCTTCTATTACAGCATTTTGCCATTAACGCACGTTTGTTTGCGTTACATGATCATAATGAACAGCAAAAAGCAGATCAATTAATTAGCAAATTACAACAAGGGCTAAGTATCGCATTAGTCTCTGATGCAGGTACACCATTAATTAATGATCCCGGCTATCATTTAGTCAATCAGTGTCGCAAAAACGGTATAAAAGTGGTGCCATTACCTGGGGCATGTGCGGCAATTACCGCGCTATCAGCCGCCGGATTACCTTCTGACCGTTTTTGTTATGAAGGTTTTTTACCAGCAAAAACAAAAAGTCGTCAAGATTGTTTGCGTGATTTAGCACAAGAGCCTCGTACTTTAATCTTTTATGAGTCCACCCACCGTTTATTAGATAGTTTAGCGGATATGGTGACGGTTTGGGGGGAAGCGCGCTATGTTGTATTGGCAAGAGAATTAACCAAAACGTGGGAAACCATTCAAGGAATGCCTGTTGGGGAATTACTTAACTGGGTTCGTGAAGATGAAAATCGCCGTAAAGGGGAAATGGTATTAATTGTGGAAGGGTATCAAAAGCCACAAGAAGACCATTTTGCCCCAGAAGTATTACGCACATTGGCGATTTTACAAAAAGAGTTACCTTTGAAAAAGGCGGCAGCAGTTACCGCTGAGATTTATGGCGTGAAGAAAAATGCATTGTACAAACACGTCATTGCGCAAAATGAAGCGGAACAAGATCAGTAAAACGATTTTTTGTTTCTTTCGCTATACATTAACGCGGAAAATCCTTATAATCCGCCCCCTGAGTTGACTAGACAACCGCTGCTTTATCGTTGTCCCTTCGGGGAGACGGATAGAGGGGAGGAAAGTCCGGGCTCCATAGGGCAGGGTGCCAGATAACGTCTGGGAGGCGCGAGCCTACGACAAGTGCAGCAGAGAGTAAACCGCCGATGGCCTGTTTACAGGATCAGGTAAGGGTGAAAGGGTGCGGTAAGAGCGCACCGCGCAACTGGTAACAGTTTGTGGCATGGTAAACTCCACCCGGAGCAAGACCAAATAGGGGTTCTTATGGTGCGGCCCGCATTGAACCCGGGTAGGTTGCTGGAGCCAGCGCGCAAGTTCTGGCCTAGATGAATGGTTGTCCACGACAGAACCCGGCTTAACGGTCAACTCACCTTATATAAAACCCTCGATTCACTCTGTGGCTCGAGGGTTTTCTGCTTTATTGCTATTGCTATTGCTAGTGTGATGATAAATGATTGCTCGCTGATATCGCTAGCTGATTAAGAAACGATATCAATAAAAAGACCACGAAAAGCCTTTTGACATCTTAGCGCTAGCATATTGCTATCTTGAATAAAAGCACCATCACCACAACGGATTTCCCCAAGCTCTTGCTCTGAGGTTTGGAAATGGACACCGCCTTTGATAGATTGCAAATAGCCTTTCTGACCCTGTATCGGCAAGGTTATTTCATCCCCTTGCGCTAAATTAATATGATAGAGCCAGATATTTTGCCTTAGCATCAAACTGCCATTACCCCCTGATGGGGAAGCCAATAATTGATATTTTAAATCTTCATTTAAAGCTAATTTTTGTGAAGCGATGCTCTCTTGTTGTGGACACGCGTTTAGCCATAATTGAATACGAGTTAATGGGGTATCTGGACTACTATTTCTTTCAATGTAAGTTTCTGTATTATGAGGCGAAATTAATAAACACTCGTTTTGTTTGGCGGTAAGTGTTCGCCCCATATTATCAAGATAAGTCGCTTCACCTCTTAAGATCAGGTTGACGACATCCACATGAGGATAGGTTTTTGCTTTAAACTCAGAATTTGGTGCGAGCACTTCTTGGTTCAGTACTCTTAATGTGCCATAGTCTAAAAAATGAGGATCGAAATAGTGGCCAAAGGAGAATGTGTAGCGAGCTTGTAGCCAGCCATAGTCCGCTTTGCCACACTGTTGTGCTGTTCTGTATTTTATCATCGCGGTACTTTTCGAGTCGATTAATCAATATATTCATCATAGAGATATGGACTGTAGATTGTTAGCAAGTTAATCTGGTGCCAATAATCAAATTATTTGATAGAGATAAGTATAATGAGTAAAGATAAAGCCATTACATTGGAATCTCTACGAGTGATGGATGCCATTGATCGTAGAGGAAGTTTTGCTGCCGCCGCTGATGAGCTAAATCGCGTCCCATCAGCACTCAGTTATACCATGCAGAAATTAGAAGAAGATTTGGATGTTGTGCTATTTGACCGTTCAGGACATCGAACTAAATTTACTAATGTGGGAAGAATGTTACTTGAAAGAGGGCGTATTCTTCTTGAAGCTGCAGATAAATTAACTTCTGATGCTGAAGCGCTAGCTCGCGGTTGGGAGCCACATATTACGATTGTGTGTGAAGCATTAACACCCGCATCTCGCTTATTCCCGTTAGTTGAAAAATTAGCTGAAAAATCCAATACACAACTCTCTTTAGTCACCGAAGTGCTTGCTGGAGCATGGGAAAGCTTGGAAAGTGGTAAATGTGATATTGTTATTTCACCGGATATGCATTTTCGTTCTTCATCAGAAATCAATTTCCGCCCTTTATATAATACCACCAGTGTCTATGTTGCCAGCCCTGATCACCCTATCCATAATGAACCTGAACCACTTGCAGAAGAAACTCGCTTAAAATATCGCGGTATTGCTATCGCCGATACCGCAAGAGAACGACCTGTTTTAACTGTACTGTTATTAGATAAACAGCGTCGTTTAACGGTGAGTTCGATTGAAGATAAACGTCGAGCATTAATTGCAGGGTTAGGGGTTGCTACTATGCCTATTGATTTAATTGAAGATGATTTAAAAGAGGGGCGTTTACGTGTGGTTGGCCCTGAATATCATCATGAAAATAATATTATTATGGCGTGGCGCAGAGACAGTATGGGAGAAGCTAAATCCTGGTGTTTACGCGAAATTCCTAAACTCTTTGCCACGGATAAAAAATAGTTTGTTCGCTAGAGTTTGATAATGCAATTAAAAAAGATCCCCTAGAGGATCTTTTTATTATTAAATCTATTATTACCAATTTTTCTTAAATAGGCGATCTAAGCTCCATTTACCCGGACCTGTGATAACCAGTAATAAATAGCCACCCGCAATAGTCATATTTTTCATAAACATTAACTGATTTGCACCTTCTGCAAAGTTAGTGTGGAACAGTAGTGCGGTTAACAGCGTAAATACACTGGTAAAGATAGCCGTTGTGCGAGTTAAGAAACCGAATAATATGGCTAATCCACCCCCTAACTCTAATAAAATGGTTAAAGGTAATAAGGCTCCCGGCACACCCATTGATTGCATATATTGTTGAGTACCTTCATAGGCTTCAATTTTTCCATACCCTGCGCTGATAAATAAAATTGGCATGAGAATACGTGCGATTAATAAGGCAATGTTTTCAAAATTCTTCATGATGTTTATTCCTGATAAAATTTTATATTATTTAATATATCTGTATTTTATTTGTTTAATTGCCAGTTTTTAGTGTAAATAACCACTGTTTGGCTTGAGGTATACAATAAAGAAAAAATAATATGGAGGATATTAAGAAGAATTAACATTCTTACACAAAAAAATTGATGTTTAGTCAGCGGTTTTTTTGACAGACTTCTGTAATGTACGTATTAAACCAACAGCGCCTATCGCCCGTCGTCCCCAACGAACCAGTTTTTTAGGGTGCTTAATGCTATAAAGAGATACCGCGCTTGCCCCTATTAACAAGATAGGTTTTAACGAGGTTAAGATATTCCATGCTTTATCATAAGGCGCGGTGACCTCTAACCATGTTTGCCCCTCTTGCGCTAATTGAGTGCGCTGTTGTTGAATTTCATCCAACAACAGCTTTTTGCGTCTTGCTAATGCTAGGGTGCGTCTATTTTGTTTGCTCATCGCGGTATTGCTCCAAAAGACGCTTATCTAATTCTAGTTGTTGGCGAGTATCACCTAACAGCGTTGAATTACGGGCTTTTCTCAATGTCATGATAGCACCTATTAAGGCACCAACTAGCAAAATAGCCGTTGTAATCGCTAAAGCATGAATACGATATTCAGGTGGGATCACCCAAAAGAGGAGAATAAGTAGACTCATTAAGCCAAAGGCGGTGAGTAATAAGGTGATCCCCGCCATTAAAATAAGCTGAATAAGTGTAATTTTTTCTTCTTCTAGTTCGATGGCGATTAATTTTAGGCGGGTTTCAACCATGCCAACGATAACAGCGCCAATACGACTAAGAGAATTCAGAACCCCGGATGCGGGGCCCTGTGGTCTTTGAGTATCACTCATTATGGATTAACGTTTCGAAAGTAGAACACCGAGTACGACACCTACTGCCGCGCCAATACCAACACCTGTCCATGGGTTTTCACGCACATAGTTGTCCGCTTTACCCGCCATTTCTTTAGTGTTATCGACGATTTCTCTACCTGCATCACTGAGTTTTGCACGAGAGCCACGTAGCGCATATTCAGCTTTTTCTCGTAAACTTTGTAATTCCTCTTTTGATTTATCTGCCGAGGAGTTCAGAACTTCTTCTAGAGTATCAGCCAGAGATTTTAATTCACTACGCAGATCTTCATTTGAACGTTGGTGTGACATGAGTAACTCCTTTAATCAAGATATGAGGTTATACCTATAACAATAGACTAGATTTACCATATAATAAAATTAAATAATGACTTAATTCCCTAAAAAAGAGAAAAGTCTTATTCTTGCCAAGGGTGATATTAAAAAAATAATCAGTAATAGCTTGAAATAAAAAACAAAAGCCTGTTTTAATCATAAAACAGGCTTTAAGATGCTAAATATTAACGCTATAGAAAATAATAGAAATAGCGACAGATTACGGTTGATTACTCTGTTTACTTTTCTTCTTAATGACGACCCATACACTCCCGATTAGGCCAATCACTAATAAACAAACAGGCAGTAGCATCAGAAAATTCATTAAATGATGCTCATATTGGCGGAATAACGGACTATTTCCTAATAAATAGCCTAAGGTGGTTAAAATACCAACCCATAACAGACCACTTAGCCAATTAAAAACTTGAAAACGACCGTTTTGTAAGCCAGCAAGGCCGGCAATAGTCGGCAATAATGTTCTAACAAAAGCGAGAAAACGACCAATAAGTAACGCCGCCAAGCCATGTCGATGGAAAAGTCCATGGGCTCGTTGGTGGTAGTGTTCTGGTAAATGTGATAACCAACTTCGTACAAGTCGGGTGTTACCAAGCCACTTCCCTTGCAGATAACCCAGCCAACAACCTAAGCTAGCACCTGCCGTTAGAATAAGTAAGGTTAATGGAAAATCCATGGTTCCTTTAGCAATTAACACACCCACTAAAATTAATAAGCTGTCTCCTGGTAAGAAAGCTGCGGGTAGTACTCCGTTTTCTAGGAATAGTATGCTGAATAATAAAATGTAAATAATCCAAAGCAGTGAGGGATTCGCTAAGGTTTCGTAATCTTGATGCCAAAGCGCCAAGAACAGCTCTCTTACGATTTCCATATAAAAGGCTTCCTAAAACTGAGTCATTCGGGGGTAAATACAAAAACATTCTCTCTTGTTATCTATTTACCCGTAATACATATCATAGGGTTTATTTTTCATTGTTTAAAACAGCAACACTCTAACAAAATCAATAAAAACTAGACAGAAAATTTTTTCACTTAAATACCCTACAAGCGCTTCATTGAGCAAGAATATTTGAAAAAAGACATTCACTTTTGTTTTCCAGTTTAGGATACGTTGTTTTAAAGAAAAAACCTTAAGAAAACGTAATAATAGAATTACTATGATGATGTTTTACTGAGATAAAAAAGCATTATTTTTCCTTGCTGATTGAAGCTAATGTCATGGTTATTTATTTATCAAAAAAAGTGTTTTAAAGTTGCCAATTGGCTAGTTAAACTGATTAAAATGTTATTAAAAAGTTAAAATTAAACTCATCAAGTGATTAAGAAAAATCAAGGTAAATAGTATAAGAGTTAGTTTTTTATTTAACGATTAAATCTAACCTTATGATAATAATAATTTCTTTCATTTGTGGACTGTACGTTAAAAAGAACAAAATCCTATTATGATCACAATTGTGTTATTTTGTTGTTAACAAAAATAGCTAATGATGTATATTTTGCAAAATAAGCTTTTCAGCAAGATTCATTTCCTTATACTGGCAAAAGCAAGCACACAATTGCTTTTTTAAATATTATTTTAAGTAATGGAATAACTATGGATAAACAACAATCCAGAGTACTTAACCTGCTTTTTCAGGGAAGTCTCGTTAAACAAATACTTGCTGGTTTAATTGCGGGTATTTTACTGGCTTGGTTAGCACCAGAAGTGGCTAAAATGATGAGCTTATTAGGTAACTTATTTATTAGTGCCTTAAAAGCCGTTGCGCCTGTTTTAGTCTGGGTATTAGTTATGGCTTCGATTGCCAACCACCGTCAAGGACAAAAAACCAGTATACGTCCCATATTAGTGCTTTATCTGCTCGCGACTTTCTTTGCTGCACTAACAGCAGTAGTGGCAAGCTTTGTGTTTCCCTCAGTATTAACGCTAGTTGTCAATAATTCACAACTATCGCCACCTGAAAATATTGCTGAAGTCTTAAAAGGTGTATTAATTAATGTGGTGGCTAACCCTGTAGATGCACTGATTAACGGCAATTATATGGGGATTTTAGCTTGGGCTATTGGCTTAGGTTTAGCGTTACGCCATGCAAGTGATACGACTAAAGCATTAACACAAGATTTTGCAGATGCGGTAACTAACCTTGTGCGTGTGGTGATCCGTTTAGCGCCAATCGGGATTTTTGGCTTGGTGTCATCAACCATTGCTACGACTGGCTTTAAAGCTTTAGCTGGCTACTTGCATGTCTTACTTGTTTTAATTGGTTGTATGCTGTTTGTTGCGCTCGTTGTCAACCCATTGATTGTATTTTGGAAAATTCGCCGTAATCCTTATCCATTAGTATGGGCTTGCTTACGTGAAAGTGGTGTTACTGCCTTCTTTACGCGTAGTTCAGCGGCTAATATTCCGGTGAATATGGCAATGTGTCGTCGTATGAATTTAAATGAAGATACCTATTCTGTCTCGATCCCATTAGGTGCGACCATTAATATGGGGGGAGCGGCAATCACTATTACTATTTTAACACTTGCTGCGGTAAATACCTTGGGTATGCCTGTGGATATTCCAACAGCCTTATTGCTAAGCCTTGTTGCTGCTATTTGTGCTTGTGGTGCATCAGGGGTTGCTGGTGGCTCGTTACTGTTAATTCCGCTTGCTTGTAGCATGTTCGGTATTAGTAATGATCTTGCGATGCAAGTGGTTGCGGTAGGTGTGATGATTGGTGTCTTACAAGATTCAGCAGAGACTGCATTAAACTCATCAACTGATGTGCTATTTACCGCAACGGTCTGCATAGCCGAAGATGAGCGTTTAGTTGCCAACCCATTAACTGAAAAAAATAATGGCTAAAGAGTATAAGTAGTAAATAGATATAAAGAGTAGTAAGACAGGAAGGGTAGTAAGTAACAACAAAAATTAATAATAAAAACAGAACCCCATATAGGAAACTATATGGGGTTTCTGGTTATTGATATGATAAATCGAGTGTTAAATAGTAAGTGCTAATTCTGTTCCCTGCTTAATGGCTCGTTTGGCATCTAATGCTTTAGCCTCTTTTGCCCCGCCAATAAGATGGACGGTTTTATTTTCTTGTTGTAACGCTTGCAGTAGCGGACGATAAGATTGTTGTCCGGTACATAAAATCACGCTATCAGCCGCGAGCAGTTGCTGTTGTTCATTATGTTCAATTATTACTCCTTGCTCGGTAATTTTTTGATAATGGCAGCCCGTTAGCCATTTGACCCCTTTTTTCTGCAATGTTAAGCGATGTATCCAGCCTGTTGTTTTACCTAAACTTAAGCCAAATTTCCCACTTTTACGTTGCGTCATAACAATCTGTTTGTCTTTTTTAATAAAAGGATCGGCTGAGGTGATCCCTCCGCGATGCGTAAGTGTTGGGTCAATTCCCCACTCTTTATTAAATGCACAAGGGCTTAAACTACTGCATTGGCCTGTTTGGGTAAGATAAAGGCCAGTGTCAAAACCAATACCACCACTGCCAATAATCACCACTTTTTCGCCGGTTGGCTGATGGTATTTAAGGACATCAAGATAGGTTTTTACTATCGGATTATCATGGCCATCAATCTCTGGAATATGAGGGATAACACCACTGGCTAAAATAATTTCATCAAAATGTTGCAGATGGGAAAGTGTCGCTTCCGTATTATTTTTTACGATCACCCCTGTGATTTGCAATTGCCGCTTAAAGTAGCGCAATGTCTCTTTAAATTCTTCTTTACCCGGAATTTGACTGGCAATATTGAGTTGTCCACCAATACGGTCTTCTTTTTCAAATAAAGTAATATGATGACCACGTTTAGCTGCTGTAATGGCAAATGCTAATCCTGCGGGGCCTGCGCCAACGACAGCAATTTTTTTAGGGGCTTGAGTCGGGGTTAAAATAAGCTCTGTTTCTCGACAGGCAAAAGGGTTTACAAGACAAGATGCCGGGTGACCACTGAATATTTCATCTAAGCAGGCTTGGTTGCAGGCAATACAGGTGTTTATCTCATCCTCGCGACCAAGTTGCGCTTTCAATACGAATTGCGGATCGGCAAGAAAAGGACGCGCCATAGACACCATATCTGCACAGCCTTCCGCTAAAATAGCTTCAGCCACTTGAGGTGTATTGATACGATTAGAAGTGATAAGAGGAATATTGATTTTCCCCATCAATTGGCGAGTGACATAAGCAAATTGCCCTCTTGGCACCATAGTGGCAATAGTGGGGATACGGGCTTCATGCCAACCAATACCACTGTTGATTAGGGTTGCTCCGGCTTTTTCTACTGCTTGAGCAAGATAAAATACCTCTGAGGCATTAGCTCCCTCGGTAATTAAATCTAACATTGATAAACGATAGATAATGATAAAGTGTTCACCCACAGCTTCTCTTATGCCAGCTAAAATACGTAATGCAAAACGACAACGATTTTGAATAGAGCCACCCCATTGATCATCGCGTTGATTCGTATGACTTACTAAAAACTGGTTAATTAAATAGCCTTCAGATCCCATGATCTCAACACCATCATAGCCTGCTTTCTGAGCCAACTTAGCGCAATGAATATAATCTTCAATAGTCTGTTCTATCTGCTCATGACTCATTGCTTGGGGCATAAAAGGGGTGATAGGCGATTGGATCGCTGAAGGGGCGACTAAATTAGGCTGATAACTATAACGACCAGTATGTAAAATCTGTAAAGCGATTTTCCCATCCTGTTTATGTACCGCATCAGTGATTAATTGATGAGAAGCGAGTTGATCTTCTGACATTAGCGTTGCTGCATGTGGCAACAATACACCTTGCTTATTAGGGGAGATCCCACCGGTGACAATAAGTGCCACCCCTGCTGCAGCTCTTTGAGCATAAAATTCAGCAAGCTTAGGTGCATCATGTGGATCTTCTTCTAGTCCGGTATGCATCGAGCCCATCAAAATACGATTTTTAAGCGTAGTAAACCCTAAATCAAGGGGAGTAAATAAATAAGAATAGTGTGCCATCAGATACCTTTTTTATACTGGTCAGATGAGATATCTATAGCATAACGAGAAGTTGCTGATTAAGAGTTGATTATGTTAATAAGTTGTGATCTTAATCATGGAAAAGGTGAATAGCTCCTAATTAAACGATAATAATCTAAATGCCTCGTCAACCATAACAAATAATGATAATAAAAATTGCACTCATTCATATTTTTTAATCATATAATAATAAATACCCATTAATACGTATTAAAAATGCCCATCACATTGTTGATTTTGGAGACGTTATGATTAATAAATTTAATCAGCTTACAAACCACCCCGATTTAGGTAAGTTTGTTTTACGTGTTTCGCTAGGTGTCTTAATGTTATTACACGGATTACACAAAATGGAGCCAGGAGGACTTGCCGGTATACAGGGAATGTTGGCAAATATTAACTTACCTGCATTTATTGCTTATGGCACATTACTGGGTGAAGTTCTATGTCCTATCTTACTGATTATCGGTTTATTTACTCGATTTTCAGCATTTGTTGTGGCGGCAACCATGGGGGTTGCGGTGCTGATGGTACATTCCGGTGATCTTTTAGCCTTAGATCCCAAAACGGGGGGATGGGCACCTGAAAGTGCTGGCTTCTATATGTTTGCTGCGATTGCGGTGATGTTTTTGGGGAGTGGTCGTTGGGCGCTCAAAAAAGATTAATAAATTTAATAGACAATAATATTGAATGAAACATTGCTAAGTTATTCAGGTTAGATGAATAAACGCCCAGAATAAAGATATGCTGGGCGTTTATTATTAAAGTGATAAATAGAAATTTATTGCTTTGTTGGTGGTGTTAGTTTGAAGATTTTTTCATTTTCACCCAACCACTGACGAGCAACTTGATTAACATCACTGACACTTATTCCGTTGACAATCGCAGTCTCAGTTAATAGTCGTTGATATTGTTGGTCATCTGTTGCCACTTGAGCAAGTGCATCAGTCCAATAGCTAGCACTCTCTTTGGCTTGCCCATATTCAGTTAACCAAATATTTTTTGCCTCTTGTAATTCTTTATCGGTAATACCCGCTTGTTTTACGTCATTGACCACTTTACGCGCAAGTGCAATTAATTCATCTGCCCGCTGTGGTGATGCGGTAAAGTTTAAACGTCCGGTATAAAAACTACTTGGCAGCTTGGTTAGTGACTCAGAAAAGCCTAGCGAGTAGATCCCGCCCGCTCGTTCACGAAGATTAAGTCTTAAACGTTGGCTGACAACGGTATCAAGCAAGTTAAGTGCTAACAGTTGCTGTTGTGACCATTGGGCTTTGGCTGCGTATTGAATACTGATCATACTCTTATCGCTACTGGCAATAGGGTAGGTTTTATTAAATGAGCTTAATTTGGGATTAATCGCCGGATCAGCCCAAAATAGACGTTGCGATGAACGTGTCGGTAGCGTTGCTATCCAACGTTCGATCATCGGTTTAGCCTGATTTAGGTTAATAGGCCCACTAATCACCAATACCATATCGGCAGGCTGTCCTAGAAGTGATTGATTCGTTTGTTGTAATTGTTGTGCGGTAAACTGTTGCCAAGGGCCTTGTGGCGAAATTACTAAACGCTCACCGTTTTGATAGCTCTCTTTATTAATATGATCTAAGAAAATACGTTCAACCGGTGTTTTGGCGATCCCTAATGCTGTTGCTTGTTTTTGTTGCTCTAATTTTTGCCCATTAAATTGTGGTGCCGTCACTTTTAAATGCAATAAGGTCAACAAGGTGTCTAACTCATCAATAGGCGCTTCGCCACGCAAGCCGTGGAATAACAACTCACTGTATGGACGCAAACTGATTTGATGCTGTTTACTAAATAACGCTAACTCTCTTGCGTTGTAATGCCCATATCCACTCACTTCTGGTAAGTTTAATGCCCACTGTACCAAGCCTAAACTTTGTCCTGTTTCCAGAGAAACACCTCCGGGAATACGCAGTGATACTTGGATATTGTCTTTTAGCCACTGGTCATTTTTAATAATAACTTTTACGTTATTGCTCAGTGTCCACAGCTGTGTTTTTTCAATCGGAAGTGTTTGTGTGGTGACAACAGTACCGGTTTGCTCAGGTTTAATATCTAATACCACCGCATGGGTTTTCAATGTAAACGCACCGGGATCAGATTGTCTAATCTCTTGCCAGCGTTGCGAGGCTTTAGTGGCACTAAATACCTGACTATCACTATCTGGGCCGATAATTGCCACTCGTGGTGAAGCTTGTGTTAGGTATTGGGCAAAATAGTGTTTTAAGGTATCAGGTGTAACGTTATTTATTAGTTGATAACTTAAGTTTAACGCCTGCTTTTTGCTTTGGATTGGCATTTCTAATTCAAGTGCCGTAGTAATTTGGTTAGCTAAATAACCATGCTCATAGCGCTCTTCACCAGCAGCTTGTTGGCTAAGACGTTTTAACAGCGCATTGCGGGCATTATCTAACTCTTGCTGAGATACTGGCTGTGAGGCTAAACGCTGTACTTCAGTAAATAGAATATCTAATGTACCTTGATAATCATCCCCTTTAGGATGGGCAATCATCAATTGTTGTGAGCGACGGGCATCTAACATCGCACCTTGTGTATTGGCACTGACGGAAGGCACTAACCCATTATCAACAATGGTTGAAAAGCGCTGGTTTAAGATGGAGAGCCACAACGAGTCCATTAAATCATCATATTGACCTTGGCGACTATTTAATGGTGCAGGCAGTGTACGCTGTAGAGTGAATTGCACAATGCGTGAGCCTTGCTCTTTATCAAAAATCGTCTTTACTAATAAATCTTTATTGTCGATAAAGCGGTGCCATGATGGAGAGTCAACGCCTTTGTTTTCACTATTTTTTGCATTGAACATCTGGGTAATATCAGCAATCGCATCACCTTGATTAAAATTACCCACTAACACCAATGCCATTCTTTCAGGCTGATACCAAGTATCGTAATAACGTTTTGCTTCTTTGACATCACCATGCTTAACGATATCTAAGTCCCCAATGGGATCACGATCTAGATAACGACTGCCATAATAACGTAACTCTTCAAGTTGGCGATTAATACGAAAACCAATACCTTGGCGTAATCGCCACTCCTCGACGATCACCGGACGCTCTTTATCAAACTCAACGGGATCAAATGTCATGCCAAAGGCCCAATCGGATAAGATCCTCAGCCCTGTTTTTATTTGGGTCGGATTGGCATTAGGCAGGGATAATTTATAGGTTGTTGAGTTTAAGCTCGTTGCCGCATTAACATGACTCCCCAACTTCATTCCTAGGCTTTCAAGCTGTTTAAACCCAGTTGTTCCCGGAAAATGAGTCGTGCCTTTAAAGGCCATATGCTCGGTAAAGTGGGCAAAGCCAAGTTGTTTTTCATCTTCTTGTACCGAGCCACTTTTCACCAGTAAACGCATTTCAACCCCCGTTTGTGGGCGTTGTAGCAAATAGACATTTAAGCCATTATCAAGCGTAAAATGGCGAATATCGGGGCGCAGTGAAAGGGCATTATTGGTATGCTCAGACGAGGTGCCTGTTGCACAACCCAGAAGTGATAAACTGACTGAGATAATCAGTAACTTACGATACATATTCAGTAACTCCAGCTGATTGAGAGGAGGACGCAGTCGGCGCTTGTAATGAAATTACTTGCTCGGCAATAGCGTGAGTGAAACGCTGATGACTGACTAAGACAATGCCCGAGGTTGGTAGATGCTGTTTAAGTAATAACAACATATGTAGGGCATTTTGTTCATCAAGAGCGGATGTGGTTTCATCTAATAAAATAAGATCGGGTTTATTGAGTAATAAACGGGCAAAGATAAGACGTTGTTGTTCACCACCGGATAAGCGTGTTGTCCAATCTGTTTCCAGTGAGAGCTGATTTTTTATTTTATCTAGCCCCACCCAATGAAGCACTTCTTGGTACTCTTGTTGTGAGAACTGAGATGCTTGGCAAGGATAAGCTAATAAGCTATCTAAGCGGGCAACAGGCAGATACATACGTTGTGGGAGCCAACTGATATTGGTTACCCGTTGAATATCTCCTTTAAAATAAGGCCAGTGGCCGCTTAACGCACGTAACAGCGTTGATTTCCCGATACCTGAGCTACCTTCAATTACCGCCAATTCACCCGCTTTGAGAGAAAAGTGAATATTGTTAATTAATAATCTATCGTCTTGCATAAACAACGATAAATTGGCTGTCAGCTTAGTTTGTTTATCATCTAATTCGGTGATCTCAGGCTGGTGATCATGCTCTAACAACACCACAAAATGATAAAGACGGGTAACCGTTGCCTGCCATGCGGCAATCTCTTTATAGGAGAAAATAAACCAGCTTAATGCTCCAGCAACACTGGAGAAGGCTTGTCGTAACTGCATTAATCCCCCTAGCATTAATTCGCCGGCGAGGAATTTTGGCAAAGCAAAAATAATTGGCGCCATTGCCGTGGCTTGCTGATAACCCACAGTAAAGAAAGCAAGGTTTCTTTCATAACGGATAAGGTTATTCCAGTTGCGGATCACCTCTAAAAAGCGTCCCATCAGTTCATGACGATCGCTCATTTCACCCCGTTGACCAGCAATAGCATCACCATGTTGTTTACGTGTGATAAGCGCAGTACGGTAATCCGCCTCTTTACGCTGTTTATCCATATTGATTTTACGTAATGGAGAACCAATGAGCTGGGTGATGGTGATCCCGATAAGAGTATAAATAATACAGGCCCAGAACATATAACCCGGTATATTCCACTCTTTGCCTGCTAAAGAGAAAGAGAGTGCACCAGAGAGTGACCATAAAATAGTGGCAAAAGAGATAAGTGTTAACAGTGAATGTAAAAAGGTCACTGTTAAGCGCATTGTCGATTCAATCAGTAAACGAATATCTTCGGCAATTCGTTGGTCGGGATTGTCTGGCTCTTGTGAGGTTAACCGCAATATATAGTGTTTACTATTTTTTGATAGCCAGCGCTCAAGCACTTGCTCTGTCATACCTTCACGCCAGCGAATGATCATTTTTTGGCGTAAGAAATCACCCATCACGACTACGGTAATTAATCCGGCAATAATAATCACAAACTGTTGAAGCAGTTTATATAAGGCTTGCCCATCGAGTTGTTGTAGGGCGTTATAGAAGCTGCCATTCCATTCATTCATTTTGACGTTAAACCAAACGGATGAGAGGGTTAACGTTAAAGAGAGAATTAATAGGAACCAGCAGTAAAGGGCGGCACGCCGCCCCCAAAAAGGTGAAACCAAATAGAAAAATTGTTTTATTGTTTTCATTGCTTATTTGTCATGTTTTTATTGTTTATTGACTCGGTTGCTCACATTAACTTCATCAATTTTTAATAGTCATAGCTGACTTGTAGCCAGAACTGTCGACCTGGCTCGTAAGATTTGTACTCTTTATCTTGATAGGTAATGTAATCATTGACATTTTTGGTATTGAGTACGTTATTCACTTCAACGGAAATACCTACACCGTAAGCAAATTCAGGCTGCCAACTGAGCTTGGTATCCCAAGTAAAACGACTACTGTAATGACGTTTTTTATATTCAAATAGCGGGCCGTACTCACTTGGTTTTGGCGCACCATTATTGGCTTTCTCTGCTTGTGAACGAGCTCCATTCCATTGCAAACGGTTAAACCAAGTCACTCCTACATCATCCCAAACACTGGTTAGCTCAGCGGTCACTTTTAACGGCGAGTTAAAGTTGTCAGAGGGTAAGTCTTTGGCATTGATAATTTTTCCGCCATACCACACCTTGTCATAGTTCATCCCTTGAACGCTGGGATCAAAATTGGCATAACCTGAGTCTTTTGGCGTATTGGTTTTGCTTTTTTGCCAGCTAATCGAAGCATTAAAGACGTGATCGGCTTTAGCAAGCTCCCATGGTTGGCTATTTCTCACGGAGAGCGTTAAGGTATCGTGTGTACTACGACCATTATTATTGAAGTGGCGAATAGCACGTTTTTCATCAATGGTTGAGTCTGGATATTTAGTATCACTACGCACCTCATCACGACCATTGCGATGCACATACTGTAAACGCCAAGTGGTTGAGGCTATCTCTTGTTGTAGACCTAGAGTGAATTCATCGTTATAAGGGGTTTTTAGTGAATCAACACCATCAAAGTCGGTACGATTAGTCCACTTTTCCTCCGATGTTTGACAGTCAAAATAGCAGTGTTGTAAACCGGCATTTTGCGCACCATAAAGGGCGTAAGTGAGCATTGAACGTCCATAGTAACGGTTTACCCCACCAATAATTAAAGTATTACCTGTGCCCCAAATATCGTAAGTAGCACTTAAACGCGGTGAGAGGTTGTTTTTTTGTACAAAATCATCACGATCTAAACGTACACCGGGACGTAAGGTGAGGCGTTTATATTGAATATTATCGTCAATAAAAAATGAATAATTGGTATAAGACGCATTATGGGTACCCGCTAGAAAACGCGTCGTTTGTGATAAGCTTCCCATCCATTCATCATTGACCGTCATGCCGCGATAGGTATAGTTGTAATAGGTTTTATCACGAATATAAGCGCCTTTGGTGCGACTAATTTCAAATCCGGTGGTGGGACGATGAGTGACGACACCCCACACGATGGGATCAAAACGCATAATACTCTTGGCGCTATAGGTTTCTTGTTTACTACGCAGATCACCTTGACCACCACTGGAGACTTGATTAGGGTGTTGCCAATCAGTGTAATCTTCTACTTTGATAAAGTAGTCTTGATCATTGGTGCGTTTATCTTCCAGATTTTGATAACCTGCGGTTAACTCTAAGGTTCCTAGCGCAAGTTGATGCTTATAAAGGGCGGTAAAACTGAGTCCATTATGTTCATTATTATAACCGGAGTTATACACAGAGCTGGAGAACAGATAGCTCTTATAGCGGGCAATATTACTTGATAGATCAAAAGATTGTTTATCAGAGATATTCCAAGAATATTTGATAAAGTAGTTATCTGAAGTACGCGTTTGATCACGATAATGTGGGCTTTGTAATACATGCTCTAATTCGCCTTCAGGGGTGTGAACAATACCCCCTTCAGCACTTATCATCATCGGAATGGTTGATTCCCGACGAGAAGCTGAGAAAATTAATCCTGTATTTTCCGTTAAACCTGTTTCAAACCAACCGCCATAGTTTTGTTTATCATATTTTTTCTGGAAACGGGCTGGATTACTAAAATCATTATTTGCAGTATCAAATTTTAATTTGGGATCGGTGAAAATATTATTCCAGCTTGAACGGGTAGTACGGTAATAGGCATTGGCATGGGTTTCACCAGACCAACGACGACTTTGTACTTCAACTGTGCCTCCAGTAAATCCGCCAAATTCAACGGGAATATTGTTATCGTAAACGGTGACACTATCAATAAGTCGACTATCAAGATACATCCCTTGCTCATCACTGGTAATACGGGTATTGGTTTCACCATTGCCCGAATTGGCCGGATCAAAGTCATTATTAAAACTGACGCCATCAAGTTTATAGGCATTTTGATAGCTACTGGAGCCATGAATAGAAATACGTGAGGGCTTAATTTCACCTTGGTTCATCGAGTTGCTATCGTTATTTGCAAATTGAACCGCAGGGTTACTTTTAAGTAAGTCGGTGACATTGCCATCACCAGTATTACGTTGCTTTATCTCTTCAGAGGTGATGTATTGTGGTGCTGAAACAACATCTGTAGCAGGATGATAACTGCTTCCCACCCCTGTGACTTTAACTTCAGGGATCACAATCGTACTGCTTGTTGCTAATGGACGAATAACAAAGCCATTTCCCTGTGAAATAATTTCCATACCACTACCGATTAACACCTTTTGTAATGCGGTATGGGTTTCATATTGACCAGAGAGTGCAGGAGCCCGTAAGTTTTTTATTGCGTTGGCATCAAACAGAATTTGTACCTGACCTTGTTTAGCAATAGTGTTTAAAGAATCAGCTAAAGATTGCTCTGGTAAAGAGACTGATAGCGTTGCCGCATAACTATAAGGGGCTGCCACGGTAGCCGTTATTAATAATGTGAGTAGCGACCTTTTTAGAGGCCTTTTTTTATTATTTATTCTCATTTCACCAATCCCATTCATAGACTTAATAATTTTTGTTACTAAGTAAGAGGATGAAATGAGAATTATCCTCACCTGTAAAAAAGAATATTTTTCATGTTTGTTTTTACTTATTGATAATTAACACATTATTTTTATCAGTAAAAATAACATTAACCGGTAAAAGTAGCGGAAGTGCAGTAATAAAGCTTTTCGCGTCATTAATATTTGCCACACCTGATACCTTTATTTTGGCTACATCGGCTGATGAGATATGAACGTTGATATCCAGATAAGGTTTTAATTTAGTGATCACGTCACCAAGTGGTTGTTCAAAGAAATGGAGTTGCCCAAAACGCCAGCTTCCTACAGAATCAGCATTGACTGAGGAAATGACAAATTGATTATCAGTTGATTGGCTAATTGCTTGAGAGCCAGCATATAGGTAAGTCGCAGGGGATTTTTCTGTGGCTTTAACTTCAACAATGCCTTCATGTACGGCGACACTAATTTGATTATTTTGATAACGACTCACTTCAAATTCAGTACCGACAACTTTAATTAATCGCTCATCAGCATGGACATAAAATGGCCGATAAGGATTGGGTTTTACTTTAAAATAAGCCTCACCTTTATCTAACCAAAGGCGTCTTTGGGTTTGGACATACGAGACGCGTACCTGTGTATTTCTATTTAAAAAAACTTTAGAGCCATCAGCGAGGGTCATCTCTTTAGGAAAATTGCTGGTGGCTAAGGTCATATTATCCATTAACAGGGCAGGTAAATGACTATAAGGAAGATATAACACAGCAACTAAACAGAGTGCGGCTGTAGTGTGAATAAAGGGGCGCCAGAGTGAAGATTTCCTTTTTTCTATAGGCACAATAGTAGGGCGTGGTAAGGCTTCACAACTATGCCAAATTTCCGCGATAGCTTGATAAGCTTGTTGATTATCTTTATCTGCTACCCACTGTTTAAAGGCTTGTCGTTGCTGTGAACTCATTTGCTGACTATGTTGACGGGTGAACCAAAGCGCAGCTTGTTCATCAATAGATTGCTGGCTTAATTGATCATGGGTATCTGCCAAAAGCGTTGCAGGCGCCTCATCTGTGTGAGGTTGATTTCCCGACTTACTAGTCATTGGTGCATTTCTCCTGTCCTGCATCGACATATCTTTTACAATGTAATAGTGCTGCGGCAATATGTTTCTCTACCATGCTTATCGAAATTTCCATTTGTTCTGCAATTTCGCTTTGTGATAATCCATCAAAGCGATAAAGAATAAAAGCTTCTCGACGGCGGGGAGGAAGAGTATCAATAGCTTGTGTCAGTAAATCTAAACGCTGTTGATGCTCAAGGACGTGCCCGGGATCAAGCTCTGTCGTATAGGTCTGTACCGCATCTTCTAATTGATAATCTTCTTGATAGATATTTTTTTGTTTTTGGTTTTTCCTCCAATGATCGATCAAAACGTGGTTCGCTATTTTAAATAAAAAAGCACGCTGCTCTTGGACAGGAGTTTGTTCTTTTCGATTTAGCCATAGTGTAAACACATCTTGAGACAAATCATCCGCATCATGGTGATTACCCGTACGTTTTTGGAAAAAACGTACAAGTTGACCATAGGTTGATTGGTAGGCACAACTGATTTTTTGTGCTAATGATTTATCGCTAGTCATAGTCTCTGGTGTCTAAAAAAGAGTGAAATAATAAGCTCTTACTGCTTCTAATAAGGAATTTTTATAATCAATATTTAGCTAATTTTTTGTTGTATTATTAATAATAAGCAATATCATTTGTGTTTGTATTATGCCTATAATTCATTAGAAAGAAAATCAGAGGCAAGAATTATGAGTAGTATGTCGGCGACTTTTCCACGCCGTTGGTCCTTTTCTATTGGTGGGTTAACTGCCAGTATTGTGTTTCATGTCACCTTGGTTGTTGTTGCTATAGGTTGGATAACGACGAAAGATGAGCAATATGCGGTTTTACCTCCAGCAATGACGATGCAAGTGGGGCTTTATCAATTGGCAAAAGCAGAACCTAAAGAGGTTCCTGTTGGGCCTGAACAGGTGATGTCAGTTCCAGAAGCTGCCGAGCCAGAGCCGATGAAAGAGCAACTTGATGTGCCTAAAATGCCTGTAGTCGAACAGGGAACTTATGAGCGAGTTGCGGAAAAGCCAAAGGTGAAACCCGTGGTTAAGCCTAAGCCTGTCGTGGTAAAAGTACCTGATGATCTTCCCGTTTCAGAAGCGCCAGCAGATACTACAACCGCCCCTTTATCAGGTGAAAACGCGACCAGTAGTGCCGATTTTACCAGTACCGCTTCATCATCTCGCAGTGGCCAAATGGGGTGGGAAAGTTTAGTCCATAGCCATATTGATATGTATAAACGTTACCCTCGTGCAGCATTACGTTTTAAAGCGACGGGAGTGACACAAGTTGAAATTTCGCTCAATGCAAAAGGTGAGTTATTAGATGTGAGTATACAAACCTCGTCTGGTAATCGTATCCTTGATAAAGAAGCGATTAACACTATTAAACGGGCATCGCCATTTCCGGCACCTGAAAGCCACCGTTTAGTTAACGGCTCTTTTTCATTTATTGCGCCCTTGAGCTTTGACTATCGGCAAAGTAGTTAATATCGTCATTGAATAGTGTGAGCCAATAAAACGTAAAGAGAGATAATAAAAAAGCAGAGGGTGAGCTCTGCTTTTTTTGCGTTCAGCTAAATAATGATTACTTAGTGATGCGTTTATATTTCATGCGACGAGGTTGGATAGCTTCGTTACCTAATGTCCGTTTTTTATACTCTTCATATTCAGTAAAGTTACCTTCAAAGAATTCGACTTTACCTTCATCTTGATAATCGATGATATGAGTGGCGATACGGTCTAGGAACCAACGGTCATGGGAAATGACCATAGCACAACCTGGGAATTCTAATAGCGCATTTTCTAAGGCGCGTAGCGTTTCAACATCCAGATCATTGGTCGGTTCATCGAGCAGCAACATATTGCCGCCGACTTGGAGAAGTTTCGCAAGGTGTAAACGTCCACGCTCACCTCCGGACAGTTCGCCAACGCGTTTACCTTGGTCAACGCCTTTAAAGTTAAAGCGGCCCACATAAGCGCGACTTGGGATTTCAAAGTTACCAATGCGCATAATATCTTGACCACCAGAAACTTCTTCCCAAACCGTTTTGCTGTCATCCATACTATCGCGGAACTGATCAACAGAGGCCAGTTTCACGGTCTCCCCTAAAGTCACGGTTCCTGAATCGGGTTGTTCTTGACCTGAGATCATACGGAACAGCGTTGATTTACCGGCACCATTTGGCCCGATAATACCGACGATAGCGCCTTTAGGAATGGAGAAACTTAAATCATCAATCAGAACGCGATCACCATAAGATTTAGTGAGGTGACTCACTTCTAGCACTTTATCCCCTAAACGAGGTCCAGGTGGAATAAATAGCTCACTGGTTTCATTACGTTTTTGGTAATCAACGCTATTGAGCTCTTCAAAGCGAGCAAGACGAGCTTTACCTTTAGCCTGACGACCTTTAGGATTTTGGCGGATCCACTCAAGTTCTTTTTGAATTGATTTATGGCGAGCGGCTTCAGTGGCTGCTTCTTGTTCAAGACGCGCATCTTTTTGCTCTAACCAAGAGGAGTAGTTACCTTCCCACGGAATACCTTCACCGCGGTCAAGTTCTAAGATCCATCCTGCGACATTATCAAGGAAGTAACGGTCGTGGGTAATCGCCACAACAGTGCCTTCATAATCATGTAAGAAGCGTTCTAACCAAGCAACAGACTCAGCATCCAAGTGGTTAGTCGGTTCATCTAACAACAGCATATCTGGCTTTTCTAACAGTAAACGACAGATAGCCACACGGCGACGTTCACCACCAGAAAGATGTTCAATTTTGGCATCCCAATCTGGTAAACGTAGTGCTTCTGCTGCACGCTCTAATTGGTTATCAAGATTATGACCATCGTGAGATTGAATAATCGCTTCTAGCTGACCTTGCTCTTTTGCCAGTTGGTCAAAATCAGCATCAGGATCAGCATAAGCTGCATACACTTCATCAAGACGATTGAGTGCATTTTTGACTTCGCTTACCGCTTCTTCAACGGCTTCACGAACCGTTTGTTGTGGGTTTAATTTTGGCTCTTGTGGCAAGTAGCCAATTTTTAGACCCGGTTGTGGACGTGCTTCACCTTCGATATCGGTATCGATACCGGCCATGATACGCAGTAAGGTTGATTTACCGGCACCATTTAGACCAAGCACACCAATTTTCGCGCCCGGAAAGAAGCTGAGTGAGATGTTTTTAAGGATATGTCGCTTAGGGGGAACAACTTTCCCGACACGCAACATACTATAAACGTATTGAGCCACTATAATTACCCTTTGATTATAAAAGAGATTTTATCTGAAGTGTCAGTTTTTGCGTTAAACACAAAAGAATGTAAATAAGCAATGAATATATGACACCTAAATGAACAATAGTAAAGTCAATGTCAGTATTTTGCCAAAGACCCGAAAACGATGAAAGTCGCCAGTATACCCGATTTATAAAAGAAAACCTTAGGTAAAAGAGAGGTTTTTATCATCCTTGAGTGCTTGTTCGAAAAGTGAGGAAAATTTCATTTAAAGAGGGAACTAACATTGTTAATGATTATCATATTAGCTAATGTATTTATTCTTTGGATGTTTAAATTTGAGGTGGGAGAGGTAACGTGGTTAAGCAAAAGTGGTCCTTCGTCTTGGCAATTAGTACATTGTGTTTCTCTGCGTGGGCACAAGCAGATTCATTAAGTGAACAACGAACACGTTACCAAGAAATTAAAGCAGCTTGGGATGCTAAAGATACAGCACAAGTTGAAAAATTATTACCGACATTACAAGATTATCCTCTTTATCCCTATCTTGAATATCGCCAAATTACCGATAATCTTGATGTGGTCGCTCCGGCTGTGGTGACTGAATTTGTCGAAAAATATCCAACTTTGCCACCCGCGAAAGCACTACCTTCTTTGTTTGTTAATGAGTTAGCAAAACGTCAAGAGTGGCAAAACTTACTGACTTTTAGTCCTAATCCTCCTAAGCCTAAAGCAGCAAGGTGTAACTACTATTATGCTAAATGGGCGACAGGGGATAAACAAACGGCGTGGGTTGGTGCAAAAGAAGCGTGGTTAAACGGTACTTCTATGCCTTCAAGCTGTGATCCGCTATTTGATGAGTGGCAAAAAGCAGGAAATTTAAGTATTGAATTAGTGTTAGAGCGGATTAATTTAGCAATAAAAAGTGGTAATACTGGGTTAGCAACTTATTTAGCTAAGCGATTGCCGATGGATTATCAAACGATTAACGATGCCATTGTTGAACTACAAGATCACCCTAATCTGGTTGCTCGTTATGCTACACAACTTTCACCAACAGATTTTACGCGTAATATTGTACAAGCCGCATTTTCACGTTGGGCGCGAAAAGATGCCGATAGTGCAAGAGCACAGCTTGATAGTATTGCCAGAGCTCAAAAAATGACGACAGCTGAACGCCAATTAATGCGTGATACGGTCGCTTGGCAATATATGCCATATGCCACACCAGAGCAGGCTAAATGGCGTGATAGTGTGATACAAGATACCGCTTCAGATACCCTGCGTGAGCGTCGTGTGCGTTTAGCGTTAAGCCAAAATCAGCCCGCAGAATTAGCTTTATGGTTAGAAAGATTATCACCTGAAAGTAAAAATAAAGAGGAGTGGCGTTATTGGCGAGCGATGGTGTTGCAATCGCAAGGTAAAAACAGTGAAGCACAAGCGCTTTTACAAGAACTAACACAACATCGCGGTTTTTATCCTATGGTGGCGGCTGAAAAGCTAGGTAAACCTTATGTTATGGTAATAGATAAAGCGCCAAGTGTTTCACCCACAATTCCACAGCAACCTGAAGTGCAACGAGTACGCGAATTAATGTATTGGCAAATGGATAATTTAGCGCGTACTGAGTGGGCAAATTATGTTGCCACCCAGCCTGCTACCACACAATCTCAACTAGCGCGTTATGCTTTTGAGCAACAATGGGCTGACTTAGCAGTACAAGCAACGATTACTGGTAAAATGTGGAACCATTTAGAAGAGCGCTTCCCACTTGCATGGCAAAATGAATTTGAACGATATACGAAAGATAAAGCGATAGATCGCAATTATGCGATGGCGATCGCTCGCCAAGAAAGTGCATGGAACCCACAAGCTCGCTCTTCAGCTGGGGCAACGGGTCTTATGCAAGTGATGCCGAAAACCGCAGAGTTCACGGTAAAACAAGCAGGTATTACCGGGTATGCAAGTAGTGCGCAACTGACAGATCCGGTTAAAAATATTGAAATTGGTACCGCTTATCTTGATTCTGTTTATCAGCGTTTTAATCAAAACCGTATTTTATCTAGTGCAGCCTATAATGCAGGTCCTGCACGGGTTGACCGTTGGTTATCTGATGCTAATAACCAACTAGATGCTATTGCTTTTATTGAGAGTATTCCATTCGCAGAAACGCGTGGTTATGTCAAAAATGTACTCTCATTTGCGGTGTTTTATAGCTATTTTGCCGGAGAGCAACAACCGGTATTAACTCAAACTGAGTGGAATAGTCGTTATTAATGAGATAATTAAGCGATTTATTAATGGAACCTCTTTGTCACAGGATAAAATATGCTATAGTTTGTACTAGTTTATGAGTGTGGCTAGAAGAGGTTCCCACTATGCTAGATCCTGCATTATCACCAGAAGAGAATGAACACTGGGTACGTTTTGTTGAGTTATTACGCCAAGCGTTTGAACAGGGAGTTGAATTTCCTGTTTTACAACTTTTAATGACGCCAGATGAGCGCAGTGCATTAGCAACAAGAGTGCGTATTGTTCAAGAATTAATGCGTGGGGAATTAAGTCAACGAGAGCTAAAAGAGCTATTAGGGGTTGGCATCGCCACTATTACCAGAGGTTCTAATAGCTTAAAAACAGCACCCCATGATGTGAAATTATGGCTTGAAAAAGAGCTTATGATAAAAAAATAATTGCCTATTCGTTAGAAATAAAAATGCCATTTAATCAGTTGGTTAAATGGCATTTTTCTAAAATAGCGACAAGAGAACTATTTAATCACTCATTCATCATCTTTTTTGTTAAGTTGTTTATAAATATCATGAGTGACGGGGACTAAAGCTAATACAATCGCTTGTTGGTAAACAGAAGTGCGACTTAATAAACCATCAGTAAAATAACCAATAGCGCCACCTTTTTGCTTAATATTATCAATCTTGGTTAAAAATGCCATTTCATCGCCAAGTTCACGACCTTCACGAACGCCTTTTAAAATCTGTTCCGGTAGCATTAAACTGGCTGAGCGAGATTCACCGCGAATTTGCTCGTGTTCGATAACAATCCAAGCAAAAGTCATATCGTCTTCAATACCCGCTTCAACACCTACCCAAAAGTCAGCTTCTGGACGTACTTGTCTTGCGGCCATCACACGTTGGCGTGCGCCAGTTCTCGTTTCTGTATTTCCAATAGGTTGCTGTGGAACGCGGCTATCGACATTAATATCTTCAATATCAAAGGTATCTTTACCGAACACTTGCTCAAAGGCGAGTTTGATCGCGTTGATTTTTGCTGGATTCGTAGTGGCTGCAATGACATGATACATAATGAGTTAATCATCCTTTGAAAAATTAGAGCAGTATAACGGAAAAAATGTATGTTACAGGTCTATCTTGTTCGCCACGGTGAAACTGAGTGGAACGTGGCGAGACGTATACAAGGGCAATCTGATAGCCCACTAACAGCAATGGGTGTGCGACAGGCACAACAAGTTGCTGAAAGAGTAAAATCAGCAGGTATTACCCACATAATTTCTAGTGATCTTGGCCGGACTTGTCAGACGGCAGAGATTATTGCACAAGCTTGTCGCTGTGACGTAATCACGGATCCCCGTTTGCGTGAACTTGATATGGGCGTTCTTGAACAGCGAGAGATCGCCACATTAAATACACAAGAAGAAGCTTGGCGCAAGAGTTTAATTGATGGTACACCTGATGGACGAATTCCCCAAGGAGAATCCATGGTGGAATTAGCTAATCGTATGCAGGCTGCTTTAAACAGTTGCTTGGCGTTACCAGAGCATAGCCGTCCTTTACTGGTGAGTCACGGTATTGCATTAGGTTGCCTGCTAAGTACGGTGTTAGGCCTACCTGCTTACGCTGAACGACGTTTAAGACTACGTAACTGTTCAATTTCACGAGTGGACTATCAAAACAGTCCTTGGCTCGCTAATGGATGGGTAATCGAAACAGCAGGGGATGTGAGTCATCTTACTGATATCGCTCTTGATGAAGTACAGCGTTAATGACAATAACAGACTCTCTTCGCTGTAAAAGAGAGTCTTATTGTTAGGCCGTTTCGCGTTTAATGGGAATATAATACTCAAAACGCTTAATATGATCTTGTGGCTCGGCGGTCATCACATTGTCATAGTGCACTTCTTTAAGATAATACTTTTCAATATCATGTCCTTTACGGCGAGTAAGCCCCATGGTTGGCAAGCAAACACCATAAATTAAGAATAAAAATTCCTGCATGGCGCCTCGTTTTGCCTCTCCCTCGAAGTCAAAGCGAATATAATCGCCAGCCTCCAATATGACTTCATAAGCAGTATCATCTTCTACAAAACTCGCATAAGCAGGCTCAACGGCGGTGGTGTAGATAACACGCTGTTCATCTTCATGCTCATCACTGTGTTGTGTATGGTGCAAACCATAAACCTCATGGGGGATAGTGTTTACCTTAGTAATATAATTTTGCCAAAATGTCTGACGCATATCGGAACAAGCATTGGCCCATTGTTCTAGTGTATGGCTACAAGTTTGTTCAATACCAATCAATTTTATCTCCGGTAATTGCACATATTCCCATTTAGGCAAAGGCTGAGGATCTAATTTTATTGGAGGACAAATACCTACAGCACACCACTCATCAGAACGGCGATATAGGGCTGGAGTTCTATCAAACTGCTTTTTAAAGGCGCGAGTAAATGTTTGTTGAGAATCAAAACGATATTGTAAAGCGATATCTAAGATAGGACGACTTGTTAAACGCAATGCCACAGCCGCGCGAGATAGACGCCTCGAACGAATATAAGAACCAATCGCCTGCCCTGTTACTTCTTTAAACATGCGTTGTAGGTGCCACTTAGAGTAACCCGCTTTAGTTGCGACATTATCGAGGGATAGTGGCTGATCCAGATTATTGTCAAGCCAAGCGAGTAAATCACGTATGATGTTGGTTTGATCCATACATCTCCCTTAGTCATATTCGTTTATTTATGCTGTAGATGGTAAATAGCCTGAACGTCTATAACAAGTTATATTGTTAGATAAAGATGAAATATAGTCTTTTTCAATGAGTCATGTATACAAATTATTCTACCAGTTAACAAAAGTTTGCTTTATCCTAGACAAAATCATTCTTTCTTCTTTTTATGGAATAAATTTAATATGTTTAATTTCAAAAAGATACTCGCACTTTCTATCTTGCTTCCTATGTCAATAATGGTGAAAGCTGAAGAAATTGGTTATGTCGATACGGTTTTTAAGTTTTTTGGTGCCAATCATAAAATTGTCATTGAAGCTTTTGATGATCCTGAAGTCAAAAATGTCACTTGCTATTTAAGCCGTGCTAAAACAGGGGGCATTTCCGGTAGTTTAGGGCTTGCTGAAGATACCGCCGATGCAGCTATTTCTTGCCAACAAGTAGGGCCAATCGAATTAAGCGAAAAAGTCTTAAAAGGTAAAAATCGTGGTGATGTTGTTTTTCAAAAAAGAACGTCACTAGTCTTTAAAAAGCTACAAGTGGTGCGTTTTTACGATAAAAACCGCCATGCACTGATATATCTTACTTACTCTGATAAGGTTATCGATGGCTCACCGAAAAATGCCATTAGTGCAGTACCCATCATGCCATGGAAAGAGTAATTTTTTTAATTAATTAACAAAATTAATAAGATTAAGTGTAAGAAATTTTTTTAGTTGATAAATTAGTTTCTATTTAAAATAGTTGCTAAGATCAATTTTTATCTTTTATGCTTTAATAAAGAAAAACCCCGAAACTGAAATCCGGGGTTTTTAGCATTATTTTTTACTAGGGTAACACTGATATCACTCGTCTAAATCACCACAGAAACGATAACCTTCACCATGGATAGTGGCGATAATCTCAGGTGTATCAGGGGTTGATTCAAAGTGTTTACGAATACGACGAATGGTAACGTCTACAGTACGATCATGAGGTTTTAATTCACGACCCGTCATTTTTTTCAGTAATTCTGCACGAGTTTGGATTTTTCCTGGGTTTTCGCAGAAATGTAACATCGCACGAAACTCACTACGAGGTAATTTATACTGTTCACCTGTAGGGCTAATAAGAGAGCGACTATTAATATCTAGCTCCCAACCATTAAATTTATAGCTTTCAACTAGACGACGCTCTTCTGTGCCATTCGCTAAATTCATAGTGCGTGACAATAAGTTACGAGCACGGATAGTTAATTCACGAGGATTAAATGGTTTAGTGATGTAATCATCGGCACCAATTTCAAGGCCTAAGATTTTATCAACTTCATTATCACGACCTGTTAGGAACATTAATGCAACACTTACCTGTTCACGTAATTCACGGGCTAATAGAAGACCGTTTTTACCAGGAAGATTAATATCCATAATAACCAGATTGATATCATGGTCGGACAGAATATTATGCATCTCGTTGCCATCAGTGGCTTCGTGTACGATATACCCTTCAGCTTCGAATATGCTTTTCAGGGTATTACGAGTAACTACTTCATCTTCAACAATCAGAATGTGCGGGGTTTGCATATTTGCTACCTAAAATTACCAAAAATAGAAAAAGGATATCTGTGTGTAACTTCTGTGTGTGCAAGGTGTGTGGTTATTCATTTTTGTTATTAGCACGCCAAAATTAGACCCAGATGAAAATTCGATAAATAACCATCACGTTATTAATTACAAACATGACCTATTTTACTGACAATGGACGTTAAAATCAGAATGTAAAATGCCCATAGTCTATTAACAGCAATATAACACCTGTTGTATTAAATACCATCTAAAAAGCTAACTTTTGTTGACACATATCAAAATCAAGATAACAGCTTAACCTTGATTTCAATAGTTAACTATATAATTTGATTTATGTAATGCAAAAGAAAAATATATGTTAAATATAGTGAGATTTTATCTTTTTACCAGTTTTGTTACAAAAAAAGAAGTGAAATAAAATACCTTATTATTTGTAAAAGTACAAATGTCTAAGTAACTCTTAAATGGTAGCGTTATTTTCTGTAACTCCCCCTTATTAGTAGTAATATGTATACTACAATATAAGTAATGCTCGAATAAATTTTATTTAAATTGTAGGTAAATTGAGGCAATAGAAAAGAAAAAATTTGACATCTCTCTCGCTTTGCTTTAACCAGTATAGGGTCAAACTAATTTTGAGACAGACAGGATTGTTATGCGTACTTACAGCCCAGTGACTATGAATACAATTATTACCACCACCACCACCGGAATTTTATATTGCGGGGCGGGCTGTCGCATATAAAAAACAAAAAACGAAAAAGCCCGCATTGAGAAATGCGGGCTTTTTTTTGGCGAAAAATCAGGAGAGCTGTATGCGAGTGTTAAAATTTGGGGGAACTTCAGTTGCCAATGCAGAAAGGGTGCTGAATGTTGCTGATATCGCTGAGAAAAAACGAGAGCAGGGACAAGTCGCTCTGGTATTATCAGCACCTGCCAAGATAACGAATTACTTGGTGGCAATGATTGAAAAAACGGCAGAAGGAGAAGAACCTCTCACTCAAGTACGAGAAGCAGAGCAAATCTTCGCTAATCTATTGCAAGGTTTACGAGAAAATCAACCTGGTTTTGATTACCAAGGTTTAAAAGACAAAGTTGAGCGTGAGTTTGCTGAGATTAAACATATCCTGCATGGTATCTCCCTATTAGGGCAATGTCCTGATAGCATCAATGCTGCGATGATTTGTCGTGGTGAAAAGCTTTCGATTGCCATTATGGAGTCGGTGTTACAAGCTAGAGGATATAACGTTACCGTCATTGATCCGGTTAAAAATCTCCTTGCTCAAGGTCATTATTTCGAATCGACAGTGGATATTCCTGAATCAACTCGCCGTATTTCCGCCCTTAATATTCCGAAAGATCATATGATCTTGATGGCAGGTTTCACTGCCGGTAATGAAAAAAATGAGCTTGTGGTTCTCGGTCGTAATGGCTCAGATTATTCAGCCGCCGTATTAGCCGCGTGTTTACGTGCACAATGTTGTGAAATTTGGACGGATGTTGATGGTGTTTACACCTGTGATCCACGCCTCGTCCCAGATGCACACCTATTAAAAGGCATGTCCTATCAAGAGGCGATGGAACTTTCTTACTTTGGTGCCAAAGTCCTTCATCCACGCACTATTGCACCTATTGCTCAATTTCAAATCCCTTGTTTAATTAAAAATACGGGCAATCCAGAAGCACCGGGTACGTTAATAGGTGATGGTCAAAAAGATGACAGCACGCCGGTAAAAGGGATCACTAACCTGAATAATATGGCAATGATCAATGTATCAGGGCCAGGTATGAAGGGAATGGTGGGTATGGCGGCTCGTGTCTTTTCCGTGATGTCGCGAGCAGGAATATCGGTAGTATTAATTACTCAATCTTCATCTGAATACAGTATTAGTTTTTGTGTACCGCAAAAAGAGCTAATTAGAGCGCAAAAAGCACTGTCAGAAGAATTCTATCTAGAGTTAAAAGATGGCGTACTTGATCCGTTAGATATTATGAACAATGTTGCTATCATCTCGGTTGTCGGTGATGGTATGCGCACCCTTAAAGGGATCTCAGCCCGTTTCTTCTCTGCTTTAACTCGAGGCAATATTAATATTGTTGCTATTGCTCAAGGCTCTTCTGAACGCTCTATCTCTGCAGTTATTGCCAATGATGCAGCGACGAATGCGGTGCGTTTATGTCACCAAATGCTCTTTAACACTAACCAAATCGTAGAAGTCTTTATTGTCGGTGTCGGTGGTGTTGGCAGCGCGCTAATCGAGCAGATCCATCGTCAACAAGCATGGCTAAAAAACAAACATATCGACCTACGTGTTTGTGGGATTGCCAATTCACGTGCGATGCTAACCAATATGCAAGGTATCGATTTAGATAATTGGCAACAAGCGCTACAAGCAGCTAAAGAGCCTTTTAGCTTTAGTCAGCTTATTCGCTTAGAAAAAGAGTACCACTTCCTCAATCCTGTGATTGTTGATTGCACTTCAAACGAAATGATTGCACAGCAATACGCCAATTTCTTACAAAATGGCTTTAATGTTGTTACGCCTAATAAGAAAGCCAATACGATGTCGATGGATTACTATCATCAAATTCGCCAATCAGCGGAAGCATCACGTCGTAAATTCTTATATGACACTAATGTTGGTGCGGGTTTACCTGTTATTGAAAACTTACAGAACTTGCTTAATGCTGGCGATGAGTTGGTACAATTTAATGGTATTCTTTCTGGCTCACTCTCTTATATTTTTGGTCAGCTAGATGAAGGAAAAAGCTTGTCTGAAGCGACACTTTCTGCGAAAGAAAAAGGGTTTACAGAGCCAGATCCAAGAGATGATCTCTCGGGAATGGATGTTGCACGTAAACTGCTTATTCTCGCTCGTGAAGCGGGCTATCAATTAGAGTTGAGTGATATTGATGTAGAGCCTGTTTTACCTAGTTCATTTGATAGTACAGGTGATGTCGAGAGTTTCTTAAACCGCTTACCTCAAGTAGATGTTGAGTTTGATGCTAAAGTCGAAGAAGCCCAAAAGTCAGCGAAGGTATTACGTTATGTGGGGATCATCAATGAGGGGAAATGCCAAGTCAAAATAATGGCCGTTGATGCTAACGATCCTCTCTTTAAAGTAAAAAATGGTGAAAATGCGCTAGCCTTCTACACTCGCTACTATCAACCAATTCCTTTAGTTTTACGTGGATATGGTGCAGGAAATGATGTCACTGCTGCTGGGGTATTTGCAGATGTATTACGTACACTATCATGGAAATTAGGAGTTTAAAGGTGGTTAAAGTTTATGCACCGGCGTCAATTGGCAATGTGAGTGTCGGTTTTGATGTGTTAGGAGCCGCGGTTTCGCCTATTGATGGTCAATTATTAGGAGATTGCGTAACCGTTGAAGCGGCGCAAGAATTTCAACTTCACAGCAAAGGACGCTTTGTTAGCAAATTACCTTCTGATGCTAAGCAAAATATTGTTTATCAATGTTGGGAGCTATTTTGTGAAAAATTAGGTAAACAATTACCTGTCTCAATGACACTTGAAAAAAACATGCCGATAGGTTCAGGATTAGGATCAAGTGCTTGCTCTGTTGTGGCTGCACTCGTTGCATTAAACGAATTTGCTCACAAACCATTTAGTGAAAGCCACTTATTATTAATGATGGGAGAGCTGGAAGGCCGTATTTCCGGTAGTGTGCATTACGATAATGTCGCGCCATGTTATTTAGGTGGTTTACAACTTATTTTGGAACAAAACGACATTATTTGTCAGCCTGTGCCAGCTTTTGACGATTGGTATTGGGTGATGGCTTATCCGGGGATCAAAGTCTCAACGGCACAAGCAAGGGCTATCCTCCCTAAACAATACGATAAAGCTGATATTATTAATCATGGTCGTTATTTATCTGGATTTATTCATGCTTGTCATACACAACAACCAAAACTTGCCGCAAGCTTAATGAAAGATGTGATTGCAGAGCCCTATCGAACACAGTTGCTCCCTGGTTTTGATAAAGCGAGAGAGGCTGCATTACAAAAAGGCGCGCTTGCATGCGGTATTTCAGGCTCAGGGCCAACGCTGTTTTCTATTACTGATTCATTGGCTATTGCCCAAGATGTGGCGCAATGGTTACAACAACATTATGTACAAAACGATGAAGGCTTTGTACACATCTGCCGTTTAGATACTCGTGGCGCAAGAGAGATAGGGTAAGTAATGAAATTATATAATTTAAAAGATAACCAAGAACAAGTCAGTTTTGCTCAAGCGGTTAAACAAGGTTTAGGAAAACAGCAAGGACTCTTTTTTCCCAAAGACTTGCCTTCATTTTCTCAAGCAGAAATTGATGCGCTATTAAAATTAGACTTTGCAACACGCAGTAGCCGTATTTTAAGTGCTTTTATCGGTGATGAAATTCCTGCTGATGTGTTAGCAAAACGTGTGAATACGGCATTTGCTTTTCCTGCGCCAGTGACACAAGTAGAAGAGGATATTAGTTGTCTTGAACTCTTCCACGGACCGACACTGGCTTTTAAAGACTTTGGTGGCCGTTTTATGGCTCAAATGTTATCAGAAGTCGCGGGTGACCAGCCTGTTACAATTTTAACGGCGACATCCGGTGATACAGGAGCAGCGGTCGCTCATGCTTTCTACAAGTTAGATAATGTCCAAGTCGTGATCCTCTATCCCCAAGGAAAAATCAGCCCATTACAAGAAAAACTATTTTGTACATTAGGGGAAAATATTCATACTGTTGCTATTCAAGATGACTTTGATGCTTGCCAAGCATTAGTCAAACAGGCATTTGATGATGAATATTTAAAGAACACCATGCATTTAAACTCGGCTAACTCGATTAATATTAGCCGCCTACTGGCACAAATCTGCTATTACTTTGAAGCGGTTGCACAAATTCCAGCTGAAAAACGTCAACAATTAGTCATTTCTGTACCAAGTGGTAATTTTGGTGATCTCACTGCAGGATTACTGGCTAAATCTATGGGATTACCTGTTAAACGCTTTATTGCAGCGACCAATGTGAATGATACCGTTCCTCGCTATTTAGATAGTGGTAAATGGGAACCACATCGGACAATAGCAACACTTTCAAATGCGATGGATGTTAGCCAGCCTAATAATTGGCCTCGTATTGAAGAGTTATATCATCGCAAAGGTTGGCTGTTGTCTGATCTTTCGCATGGGGCTGTGAGCGATGAAACGACGGAAGAAACCGTACGTGAACTGGCACAAAAAGGCTATATTTCAGAGCCTCATGCGGCGGTTGCTTATCGTCTATTACGTGATGAGCTACAAGAAGGAGAATATGGGGTATTTTTAGGTACAGCTCATCCGGCGAAATTTAAAGAAAATGTCGAGCGTATTTTAGGTGATACATTACCTTTACCAAAAGAATTAGCTGAGCGTGCTGATAAAAAATTACTATCGCATCTTTTACCGGCAGATTTTTCTCAATTAAGAGCATTTTTGTTAGAACGAGCACCTAAATAAATATAATTATTTATATTAATTAATTTTGTTTTTATTAAAAAGCTCACTATAAGGGTGAGCTTTTTTATTGTTTTAAATAATTTTATACCCAAATAAAAATAAGAAAATAATCATTTAATGCTAAGGAGAATTACACTAGTTTTTATCTCTTAATGTAATTAACAATAAAGAGGTAGACTATGGGTAGATTTAAGAAAATTAATATCAATGATGATATTGAAAGAATTACACTAGAAATAGTGAAATATATTAAAGAGCATAGTGTTGAATTACCTTTTAATATTGATTCAGTAAGACGTGTTTTAATTGAGAATTATATTTATATTCTTACTTATAAAAATGAATATGCTGCTAATGACTTTCTAATAAAAATAGAAAGTAATTTATCTCTTTATAATCGGGATAAATTTACTAAAGCGATTGATTTTATTGTAAAAGAGATTAATGCAAGTATAGAAAATTTATTTGTTAATAATTCTTATCTTACAAACAAAAATTATCAAAAGCTAAATAAAACACGTATTAATTCAGTATTTCAGCATTACCCATCAGGATTTTTTCACTTAAAAATAGAAAATAAAAACTTATTTATACAGATAGATAATACCAATCAATTATTTAAAATCATTGACTTTGAAGGTACAGTGGAATTCTTTTCTAAAAAAGATGACCTTATTCATACTATTAATCAAATGGTTAAAAACAGTGTTGCTGATAACTCTATATCTTACCGATTTTACGCTAAGAACGAATATTTTAATTTCTTTACTCTCGATAAATATTGGCAAGTAACACCTAAAGATATTTATGCCGAAGTTATTAATGATATTAAGGCAAAAAAACAGGTACATATTGATAGTCATTTAACTATTGAATTAATAGATAGCTATTCATATAAAAATATTTTTATTGTTAGAGACTCTAATGAAAACTCAGAAAAAATACTCCATATATATCTTAATAATATTGATGAAGCATTCTTGATTGCCGTAGCTAAACATCGTCAGCTAAAAGAAAATGGTGAACATTTACTTTATAAATTAAATAAGGATTGGTTCTTTACTAAAATGAAAGATAAATCCGTTAAATATTTTTCACAAACTTCTGATTTATTAATACCATTAGAAAAGATAATGGGCAGAATTAATCTTGTCGCTTCAGCTGAAAATAATTATAATTTTAGCCATTTTGATCCACTTTCAGGGGTATGTTATGGAATAAGTTTGAAATATTTATTGGAGGTTAGAAATAATGGTATAGAAGGAGGGAATAAATATTTACATTGGCTAAAGGAAAATATTAACCTTTACAAGGACAAAAAAGAAAAGATATCTGATAAGCTTGAAAAAATTATATTTGATAGTGTACAAGAATATGAAGTATTAAAATTGATTAAAGAGATCAAGGAAATTAAATTCGCACAGATTTTTCAAATGGAGAGAATATATGAAAAAATAAATTATACAATTTTTGATTTAACAAAGGCGACCGAATACCGAAAAATTTTAGCAGAAAATGGCTTGAAAGCATCGAATGCAAATAGGCTAGAAAGTAGTCTCTCACAAATAAATTATCACTTAGAATATATAATGCAATATTATAATGAATATTATGCGATTATTGCATTTAAAACACATGCCATTGCTCTTGCTTATAAGAGATATTCTAATAATCATTATAAATTTACGCTATTTGATTCTAATTCTGAATTGACGGAATTTTCTAATATAGAATCAATAAAAGACGCTTTAATAAAAACAATGGGCTCTTATACTCTAAATAAAGCTGATGGAAAAGAATATTTTATAATTGATGAATATAAAAGAAATCCTACAACAAAATATCGTAGTTTATGGGATCAAAATGAAATCGAGTTACATAAAGGTATTGCTGAAAATATAAAAAAAATTGGTTTTTCATTGCCTTTTAAAGATGGTGTTGTTGGACGAGTTATTCATTACAGTGAACAGCGTGATCTCATTTTAGAACTTAAAATAAATAGTAAATTAGTTGAAGTCGTGGTCAAAAATGTTTTTGTTGATGAGGGAATATTTTTAGTTAAAAATAATTTAGATAAAATTCTTGAGAATAATAAATCCAGTAAAGTAATTATAATGAGTAATAGTGATGGTATTGATATTCAATTTACTGAATTTAATGCACATCAAAAAATGAGTAAGCCAAAAGGATATCTGGAATTTAATGATGTTTATTATCGAGATTTAATTAAGATTAATAGTTATTTATTAAATGGTAAAAAATCATTTTCATTGAATAAAATTGTTTCATTAATTGATACACTAAGGGGGAATATTTATTTTGATAAAATAACAGCCAGTTTTTCTATAATTGATGAAATTATACTATTTAATCAAAACAATGAAAATATTTCTCTTGTTGATATCCTGAATCAAGTGAAACAGAAAATAGAAGATAAATTATTCTATGGCGATCTCCTTTATGGAAAGGAAAAGTTAATTGCATTAGCACAAAAAAATAGCCTAGTAGCAGCAATTTTTTATCGAATGATGGTTAATGAAATCAATGAAGGTTATACTGGAATTAGTAATTTTATTTATGAGCAAATTATTGATAACCCTTTTTTAATATTAGATAAAAATAGAAATGTTGGGGTTGTTGGTTATGATTATACGATTAATTTTAAAAATAATTATAAAGCGTTAAAAGAAATTATTGATGGTATTGATGTTTCTGAAATAAAAAATATTTTTCTTTTAGATGATGAAAATAGACTGCACTTAAAATTAACTTATCAAAGATTATCAGAATATAGAAACAACAAGTATGTTAATAAGCTTCTTCATTTGATTGAAGATGAAATTGATTCTATAAAAAAAGCAGATGATACAGGTATTTATCGTGATTTATATCTGGAGTTTTTTAGCAATCATCAGTTTAATAATAGAGTGATTATTCATGAAATAGCACAATTAGAAAGTTATTTTAATAATAATTATCAGGAGCGAAACCATGGCTATCATCCTAGTAATTTTTATATTAATGAAAATGATCCTCTTACCCTACTAGAAAAGTCATTTAATCAGAACAAAAATGAAATAGATGGTAGTTATCTGTTATTTAATGAAAGTAAAGAAAATTTTGATTTTTTATTTGTTGATAATAATTTTATTACTAGAGATTTTGTAGATAATATTATTATTGAAAGCATTAGTGGCGTTTATCAAGATGATATCGTCATTTATTTCTATAATGGTGTAAAAAGTGAACAATTAACACAATACTTAAAAGATAAACCAGAAATAGGCCGTTTTCTTGATTATTGTTTAAAACATGAAATAAGAGTGATTGCTGCTGGAAATGAAGAATACTTTCCTGCCACCAATGCGCTTGTTAAGCAGAAAAGCCGTGTTGAATCACTACAAAATGTTATTTTACAACATCAATTTGTTGGTGAAAGAACAATTGTTTTTGCCAATAAGGAGACTTTATTTAGTTATCAAAGTGGTCATTTATTTATTGAAGGGATTGCTCAGCGGCTAAATATGCCTATTTATACTGTGACGGATAACAATCTTATACTTGAAAATGAATACATTATGGTAAAACCGACGACTGAAAGTCAGTTTATTGGTCACCCTTTACTTGCTGATACAGGTGCATCTAATACGCTACTTACTGAAACAGTACCTAATGAGCCTAATACAATGTCTAATAGGCAAAGAGTAGATATTGAAAATAAAAACTATGCTGCAGAAATCTATCAATTCGTCTCACACAATTACACTAATTATAGAGATAATCAAGAGTTTAAGTTAGGTTATCAGAATGAGATTAGCACTATTTTTCCTGACTATTCTGACAATATGACCATTGCTGATATTTTAAACTATATTCAGTTAAATCGCTATCAGATCAATTATGCTCAATTAGGTGCAATTATTAGGAAAGTCGATCAAATTAACCTTAAATATCATAAAGAAAAACTTGCAGAGTTCAGTGATAAAATAATAAATCACGATTTACTTATTGATAATGCAATTGAGAAATATTTTGTTGAATTATCGGCAATATTTAATACGTCAGATAATAGTTTAATAAAAAGGAATTTAATTCAATCACTTTATGATCCCTCTGTTAATAAAGAATTTAACCAATTTTTAATGGATGGAACGAACTTTGAACAGTGGCAAGAAATAACTAATAAAGACTATGGAAACTATAATTTAACGGAAAGAACGTATCAAGTTATTGAAATTATTCATGCAATTTATGATACTCCTCACTTAATAGATAATTTAAGTGAACTATCTAAAAATAGGCTTAATGCTTTTTTTGATGAGGGTAATAAAGGTATTTTATCACGAGTATTATTGAGCAAAATTTCAAGCTTTGAACTCTATAAAGAGACCATAAATAATTTAAAAAAACTCGCTGTTATCAGTCAGTCTGATGAAGAGATTAGCGCTTTATCACCAGTAGAAGCATTAAATAAACTCAATGAGTTTAAAGGTGAAGTTAACTTAGCCACAAGTGAAGATAGCTCTACCATTTCTTCTAAAGTGGAAATTAATAATCTTGTCATTGACAAAAGATTACTCTGTTATTTAGGTGCAAAGATAAATGGTGAAAGTATCGATGCGATAGATCTTAATCAGATAGAGAACTGGGATAAAAAAATTACTTTTGATCCTCAGCATCTTAATGATTATTTTTTATCTGTGACGGGCAATGAAAAAGATAAAGAAGTTATTGCATTATTACGTTATCTATTAAATAACAAACAAGATAAAATTAAATATTTTCTTTCTCATATGGCCAGTAGAGCTGATTATGTCGCGGCTCATGAAAGATTAATGAAAATAATAGCATTAGGTAGTAAACAGTATAATCAGCAAGATTGGGAAAATTTAAGAATACCTTCATTAAAAATTCCCAGACATATGAGAGTTATCAGTAAAATTGGTTACGCTAATATTAGCTTCGGTATATGGCAATCAATCAATTCAACCTTTATGCTTGCTGAGCAACTTAATAATCCGCTATTAACCCCTCAAGAGCATAGAGAGACCATCAATAATCTTGCCATAACATGGTCAGAAATGGCCTATAATGGCTTATCTGAACTCATTGAAATCGCTTTAGCTAAAGGATTATTAAAGTACCGTAATAATCCTTTGGAGTATATTAGTAAAACCAGCACTCGAATAGGTATCGGGCTTAATATCCTGTCTATTGGATTTGATATCTATAATATCTACGATAACTTTAGTCGTATCTCAGTAGAAAAAAATGAAAAACGACGGATTGACTATATTGTGAATGGCTCTTTAGCTATAGTTTCCGGATTGGTTACTTTGGGGGTTTCTATCGCAATGCTTGCTGGCTCGACGGTCGCGGGGCCTATTGGTATTGTCGCGGGCGCTGTTATCGCCTTAGCCATTTCAATTTATAATGCCGCAAGACTGATAGAAGAAGCGAAAGAAAAAATAGGATTTACACCACTAGAAGAACTTAATAATGGTTTTTATGCATTTTTAATGGGGGATATCTTACCAAGCAAAAAGAATGAAATCGTCTATTTAGAGACAAAATCACAGTTAGAAACCATGATTGACCAAAATGCGCAAGAACATCTTAAAGAAATAAAAAAACAGGAGCCTCACAGTTATTATTTTTATTCGAATGAGAAACAATTTTATGAAGAACATCATTATTATAAAGTGATCCCTCGTATATTGGGGAAAACATTAGATAATATACTTAATCCGTTTGGAGAAATTGTTGTACAACGAGTGGCGAAAAATTTAAGTAAAGAAGAAGCAGAAAAGATAGCTGCGCTTTCTCATTATCTTAGTGTCGAAAGAACGGAATATAAATACTATGTTCCTAAAGAAGCCATCGCAACAGATGAAATTCTCATTTTTGATATGGATTTTTATGTTAATCAATTAAATCGTTATACGATTAATTTTGCATTTGAAGATGATAATCCTGTTTTTGAGGATGAGGTGGATATCTCTTTTTTTGATAAAATAAGAACAACAAAAGAAAAAACATGGCAAAATTTATCATCAGGAGAATTAACAGATGATTTAATTAAATCAACAGCTGAAAAACAATATTTTGAGCCAAGTTGGCGTGAGAATGAGCTATTTTATTTTAATACTTATAATGGGGATGATATTATTGCTGCACCATTAATAACACAAAATATATTTGATGTTCATAATGGGACTAAACGATTAAGTGGAGGAGAAAAAGATGACACCTTTAATGTGTTCACTTCTGAATCTCCTCGTTATGCCAGCCGTTTTTATGGTAGAGAAGGTAATGATACATTACGTATTATTCAGACAGAAAAAAAATATATAGGGTATGAAGTTAATCTATCTAAAAATTATATTAAATTTATCGGGGGAGAAAATAAATCCAATAGCCAGAGTTTTCATGCCAGACTTTTTATCTTTCAAGAGCAAGGACAAATCTATACCCATAAATTAGCGGATACAATGCCTAATATAACACTACAAAAACAACCCGTTATTGCCTATTTAGAGAGTATTGAAAATGTAGTAGGCAGTGAAATAGGTAATGATATTATTTATGGTGACCAAAAAAATAACTATTTAAATGGCATGGGAGGGGTAGATTCATTATATGGATTAGCTGGAGATGATACGCTGGTATTACGGGAAGGTTATGCACAAGGAGGGGCGGGGAATGATAGTTATACGATTCTAAGAGCATCAAATACGGATAATAATGTTAAACAACTTGAAACTATTATTGATGAAGAGACGCATACAGAAGCTAGTCTTATCCAGTTAAATTATACTTTTGATGAAATTACCGCTATTTCTCGTCGTGAAACAGATATTGTTTTTACGCTTAAAGTTAGTAATGATAAAGATCCTGATCAATTTATCGAGCATTTAATTGCATTAAGTCATGTATACCAAGATAAAAATAGTCAATTATTAGCCCATCGATATACCATTGTGACTATGGATGGTTTTATACTTACTATTAATGAAAATAATAATCAACCAAGAGAGGTATCATATAACTTTAGTTATTTAGAAAAGTATAATCAGCAAGAGAAGCTTCAACAGCTTTCTATTAATGACGATAAACACACATTGTCTATTCAATCTGAAAATAAAACTAAACTTATTCAATTATTACCTGAGCTACAATACAGTGGTTTCTCTTCTGGAGAACATTTAAAGCTTAATCTACAGGGTAATAGCGAGAATAATCATTATGCTGGAATTGCGGCTCATTCATCAATTAAACTGAGTCGCGGTTATGACAATTATCAAATAAGCTCATTGCTAGCTAAAAATAGAAATGAAAAGATCATTATTTCTCTGAGTGATAATGATAAACAATTAACATCTGATTGTACTAGTCATTTCTTTTTATCCGATGTGAGTGGATTTGATTTGATGTTTAGTGATGGCGTTTTATCTCATCGCTATAATCCTGATGCTCATATTAAACTTGTTTTCGATACGGAAAGTGTTAGTGCTATTTTTAACTCAGGAATGACACTTCAATTTATTGATAAAGATAATCGAGTTTTTCATTTGCCTAAGCCAGACAGCGGTCAGCGTTTACTGATCCCCACTATCACTTTGGATGTTAGGTTGAGTCATCAAAGTGATGTTCTGATGATCCCACCCTCCCTACGTTTAAATAAAGAGGCATTATCATTGTATCCTAAGTATTTTCGTAGAGAAGAACTATCATCACGTTCAACGCAATTACAGCGTATTATATCCACTCAAACACTAGAGCCTCATTCATTAAAGGTAACAGAATTACTGAGAGATGATATTGCCGTTAATGATAATCAACCTGTTAATTCTATTTTGTCTCTCAATAAACTATTTTCAAACAGATCACAATATATATTCTCTCAAGCCATAGATTTATTACCAATGATAGAATTAATGGATGGTGATGATATTGTTGTTAATCATAATCAAAGTAGCTCAGTGATTGATGGGGGTAAAGGTGATGATCATATTGTTGTCAATGAAGGGCACCATATTTTAATTGCTG
This sequence comes from Proteus sp. G3927, assembly GCF_963894685.1. Taxonomy (NCBI): domain Bacteria; kingdom Pseudomonadati; phylum Pseudomonadota; class Gammaproteobacteria; order Enterobacterales; family Morganellaceae; genus Proteus; species Proteus sp. G3927. The sequence continues at coordinate 141,647 of NZ_CAWQGX010000024.1, forward strand.
GAGAAGGTAATGATAATCTTAATGGCGGAAGTGGACATGATCTGTTTATTTCAACCTCAGGAAATGATTATCTAGGTGGAGGAAGTGGTAATAATGTTTATGTGGTACAAAAACGTCATGGTGAAGTGACGGTATATGATGAAGGTGAAATGAGCCATATTTTTGTATCAGGATTATCTGAGCATGAAAAATTAATATCCTCTCAAGCAGGTGAAGATAAACAGTATCGAACGGCTGATAATCAATTTGTCTTGACTGTTAAAACAAACCGAGTAGAGAAAATAGAAACTGATCCTGTGAAGGTTATCGAAAAAGAACAGACATTATCAATGGGATCCCTTGCGACAATTATTCAACAAATGGCTCAATTTAATCAGCAACAACTATCGACGATGCAAGGCAGTGATGTTATTCCCTCATCAAACTGGTCGCCTTTGGCTGTGGTCGTTAAGCATTTATAATTTCCCTTGTGACCCAATAAAAATAGCCCTGGTTTCAGGGCTATTTTTATGAATTACTATCATTTGATAGCAAAAAATGAGGCTTATTTTGCTAGATGTTCTGCACGTTTAAAGACAAGGGTATTTCCTTCAGACTCGGCGGCATTAAATTGATAACCCTCTAGATTAAATTCTTTAAGTTGTGCCTTATCACTTAATCTTTCTTGAATAATAAAACGGCTCATTAAGCCTCTTGCTTTTTTAGCATAAAAACTAATCACTTTATATTTGCCATTTTTCTCATCAAGAAAAACAGGTTTAATAATTTCAGCATTGAGTTTTTTTGGATTGACTGATTTAAAATATTCATCAGAGGCTAAATTAACCAAGATATTATCCCCTTGAGCTTCAAGGGCGTTATTTAACGTTTCAGTAATTATGTTACCCCAAAACTGGTATAGATCACTGCCTTTTTTATTGTTCAGTTTTATGCCCATCTCTAAGCGATAAGGTTGCATTAAATCGAGTGGGCGCAATACGCCATATAAACCGGAAAGGATACGTAAATGCTGTTGTGCAAATTGAAAGTCGTCATCTGTGAAAAGTTCAGCGGCTTGCATTCCGGTATAAACATCACCTTTGAACGCTAAAATGGCTTGTCGCGCATTATCGGGTGTAAAGTCAGGTTGCCATTCACCAAAGCGAGCCGCATTTAGTCCTGCCAATTTATCACTAATTTTCATTAAGCTTGCGATATCACTGGACGACAGTTTTCGACATTCTGCAATAAGTTGTTGGGAATATTTTAGCAATTCAGGCTGGGTGAACTGCGTTGTTGCTAAAGGCGATTCGAAATCCAGTGTTTTAGCTGGTGAAATAGTAATTAGCATAATTCCCTCAATAGTTATTTTGATTTAGTTCTACTATAGCAAATTGTTTGGTAGATAAGTTAAATCATAATAATAGGAAAAAACAATACTTTCACCAATGTGCCATAAAATAGACATATTAAACGATTCAGCCTAAGTTGTTATTCTGTTTTTTGCTACTTTTGTTTTGCGAAATCGTTTGGCATTCAAATAATTGCTTTCGATGAATCTAAGCATCTTGTAGTGTGAGCAGTCCATGTTATTATCAATAGATATCCGCAGGTGACTGCAAACAGATTTACCTAGTAGATGAGATAAACAAAATGACCAACAAATTAACTTCTTTGCGTAAACTGACTACAGTTGTAGCTGATACAGGTGACATTGCAGCAATGAAACTGTATCAACCTCAAGACGCAACTACCAACCCTTCTTTAATTTTAAATGCAGCCCAAATTCCTGAATATCGTAAATTAATCGATGAAGCGATTGAATGGGCGCGTTCACAAAGCGATTCTCGCGAGCAACAAATCGTTGATGCGTGTGATAAACTTGCTGTCAATATTGGTTTAGAAATCTTAAAACTGATCCCAGGTCGTATTTCAACAGAAGTTGACGCACGTCTTTCTTATGATACCCAAGCCTGTATCGTCAAAGCGCGTCGTTTAATTAAACTGTATAACGAAGCGGGTATTAGTAACGATCGTATCCTGATTAAACTTGCTTCTACATGGCAGGGTATTCGTGCAGCTGAGCAATTAGAAAAAGAAGGTATCAACTGTAACCTAACTTTACTGTTCTCTTTTGCTCAAGCTCGTGCATGTGCAGAAGCTGGTGTATACCTGATCTCTCCATTCGTTGGCCGTATTATGGATTGGTATAAAGCCAATACAGATAAAAAAGAGTTTGCACCAGCAGAAGATCCAGGTGTTATTTCTGTAACTGAAATTTATAACTACTATAAAGAGCATGGTTATAACACCGTCGTTATGGGAGCAAGCTTCCGTAACATTGGTGAAATTTTAGAATTAGCAGGTTGTGATCGCCTAACTATTTCTCCTGCGTTATTAAAAGAGTTATCAGAAGCACAAGGTGAAGTAGAGCATAAACTATCCTTTAATGGTGAAGTTAAATCACGTCCTGCGCCAATCACTGAAGCTGAATTTTATTGGCAACATAATGCTGATCCAATGGCCGTTGATAAATTATCTGATGGTATTCGTAAATTTGCGGTTGATCAGGAAAAACTAGAGAAAATGATTGCAGATTTATTATAATCTGGCGTTTAATTCTTATAAAAACTGACAACACCCACTTTAAATAGGGGGGTGTTGTCTTTTTTTTTATTGCAAAATAATATTTAAAATAATTTTAAGATTAAATTGATTTGAATAAATAATTTATCCGGTAATAATTATAAAAATTAATTATTAAAAACATCCTATTTATTATTGGTGAATTATGAAAAAGATGGTTTTGGCAACAGTACTGGCATCGCTCTTTTTTAGTAGTGTTGCTATGTCAGAAGATAAAACAGCCTTCTCTTTACCTGCGATTGAAAAAAGTGCGGAAGAAGGGAATGCCGCTTCTCAGTATCAACTTGGTGTTAAATATGAAGGTGGCGAAGGTGTAGAACAAAATACACAAAAAGCATTGGAATGGTACACAAAAGCGGCTGAACAAGGTCATGCAGAAGCGCAATTAAATTTAGCGTTAATGTATGATATGAATGATGATATTGAGCGTGATGCTGAAAAAGCGGTTTATTGGTATAACAAAGCGGCTGTTCAGGGACTCTCTTTAGCACAATACAATTTGGCCGTCTCTTTTGATGAAGGGGATGGTGTAGAGCAAGATCATGAAAAAGCAGTATATTGGTATACAAAAGCCGGTGAACAAGGTGATAGCGATGCGCAGTATAATTTAGCGATTTCATATGATGAAGGTATCGGTATCGAACAAGATCATGAAAAAGCGGTGACTTGGTACACTAAAGCCGCAGAGCAAGGCCATGCTGATGCACAATACAACTTAGCTGTCTCTTACGATGAAGGCGAAGGGGTCGAGCGTGATGGTAGCAAAGCGGTATTCTGGTATACCAAAGCGGCGAATCAAGGTAATCGAGATGCACAAAATAACCTTGGTGTAATGTATGACGAAGGTGATGGTGTAGCAAAAGATCAACGTAAAGCGAACGAATGGTATAAAAAAGCTGCGCTACAAGGTAATGGCTTGGCACAAAATAACCTTGCAATAAACTATTATTATGGCAAAGGGGTTAAACGTAATTTGAAAGAAGCCTATGCATGGTTTGCTGTTGCTGTAGAAAATGGAGAAGGTGATGAGGCTATGCTAAAACGAACCGCCCGTGCCCTCAACGCTGCCCAATTAGCAGAAGCTAAACTTTTAGCTGCTTCTTATATTGCTAAATATCTTGATGACTAAGATTAAATCATCAATGTGATAAAAAACGGGAGTATAAAACTCCCGTTTTTTTATAGCTAAAATAACATAATAGCTTTTACTGAGATTGTTTTTAATTCACTCGTGTTCTCGTGTTAATATCAGCACGCTAATTGGCAGTTATTGATTAATTTGAGGTTGATATGAATGAATTACGTATAGGACTGGTTTCTGTTTCTGATCGTGCATCCAGTGGTGTTTATGAAGATAAAGGCCTGCCCGCTTTAGAAGCTTGGCTAAAAAAAGCAATCACAACCCCTTTTCATATCGAATCACGTTTGATCCCCGATGAGCAACTGATGATTGAACAAACATTATGTGAACTGGTTGATGAAGCAGGATGTCACTTGGTTTTAACAACGGGAGGCACAGGGCCTGCTCGTCGTGATGTTACGCCTGATGCAACATTGGCGATTGCTGATAGAGAGATGCCAGGCTTCGGTGAGCAAATGCGCCAAATCAGTTTGAAATTTGTTCCTACGGCGATTTTATCTCGTCAAGTGGGAGTGATTCGTAATCAAGCCTTAATTTTAAATTTACCGGGACAGCCTAAAGCGATCGCAGAGACATTAGAGGGATTAAAAGACAGTGAGGGACAGGTGATTGTCAGTGGTATTTTTGCCAGTGTTCCTTATTGTATTCAATTATTGGATGGCCCTTATATCGAAACTAACGAAGAAATTGTGGTTGCCTTTAGACCTAAATCAGCACGCCGTTCTACATCTGCTTAATACATTGCATCGGTTGTTTTTGTTATTAATATTGAATGTGAGTACGTTTTGCCCTAATAAGATTAAATAAGAACAACCTGCTATTTTTACCTATGAGTGATGCTTCTGTTGATGATTTATTGATCATTGAGATAACCCACTTTGTGTAATAATTGATTGAAACTGTTATATTTCAATTAGTTATTTTTTATATTAATGGATTATCGTTGTTGTTTTACATCATCATAATGGGTTAAAGACAATATTTATCATAACCTATTGATATATAATGTTTATTTTTTATATTGTTATTTTACTAGATCTTTTTTTTATCTTTTTACTATTTTTTTTTATTTTTCCCCTTGATGAATGTATTTATGACCCCATCTATTTTTCAACTGCAATTACCACTATTGAGTTGCGTTGATGTTTATCCGCTTTGTGATGATATTGAGTCCATTAATTTTTTGACTTGAAAAATGAATATTCATCCTCATATAGATTGGTAATCAAATTGATAAAGAATTCTCTTTGGAGGCGTTTAAATGGGTAAAATTATTGGTATTGACCTGGGTACAACTAACTCTTGTGTTGCTGTAATGGACGGTAAGAATGCCCGGGTTATTGAAAACGGTGAAGGCGATCGTACCACTCCTTCGATTGTTGCATATGCACAAGATGGTGAAATTCTAGTTGGTCAACCGGCAAAACGTCAGGCTGTGACTAACCCACAAAATACATTATTTGCCATCAAACGTTTAATCGGTCGTCGTTTCGAAGACGCGGAAGTACAACGTGATGTTTCTATCATGCCTTACAAAATTATTAAAGCTGATAATGGTGATGCATGGGTTGAAGCACGTAACGAAAAAATGGCTCCACCACAAGTTTCTGCTGAAGTATTGAAAAAAATGAAAAAAACAGCGGAAGATTACTTAGGTGAACCAGTTACAGAAGCTGTTATTACAGTTCCTGCTTACTTTAATGATGCGCAACGTCAAGCAACTAAAGATGCGGGTCGTATCGCGGGCTTAGATGTTAAACGTATTATTAACGAACCAACAGCTGCGGCATTGGCTTATGGTTTAGATCGTGAAGTGGGTAACCGCACTATCGCTGTTTATGACTTAGGTGGTGGTACATTCGATATCTCTATCATCGAAATTGATGAAGTTGATGGCGAAAAAACCTATGAAGTTCTGTCAACCAATGGTGATACTCACTTAGGTGGTGAAGACTTCGATAGCCGTTTAATTAACTATTTAGTTGATGAGTTTAAGAAAGAACAAGGCATTGACCTGCGTAATGATCCATTGGCAATGCAACGTCTGAAAGAAGCTGCAGAAAAAGCAAAAATTGAATTATCTTCAGCTCAACAAACAGATGTGAACTTACCTTATGTTACTGCTGATGCGACAGGGCCTAAACACTTAAATATCAAAGTGACTCGTGCAAAACTGGAATCTTTAGTTGAAGACTTAGTAAAACGTTCAATGGAGCCAGTAAAAGTTGCATTAGAAGATGCGGGCTTGAAAGTCAGTGAAGTAAACGACGTTATTCTGGTTGGTGGTCAAACTCGTATGCCTATGGTACAAAAAACTGTGGCTGAGTTCTTCGGTAAAGAACCACGTAAAGACGTTAACCCAGATGAAGCTGTTGCTATGGGTGCTGCTGTTCAAGGTGGTGTATTAGCAGGTGATGTTAAAGACGTTCTGTTACTTGACGTGACTCCACTGTCTTTAGGTATTGAAACTATGGGGGGCGTGATGACTTCGCTGATTGCGAAGAATACCACTATCCCAACTAAACATAGCCAAGTATTCTCTACCGCTGAAGATAATCAATCAGCTGTAACTATTCACGTATTACAAGGTGAGCGTAAACGTGCGAGTGATAACAAATCACTGGGTCAATTTAACTTAGATGGTATTCAACCTGCACCACGTGGTATGCCACAAATTGAAGTGACTTTTGATATCGATGCTGATGGTATCTTGCATGTATCTGCAAAAGATAAAAACAGTGGTCGTGAACAAAACATCACCATTAAAGCTTCTTCAGGTTTAAATGAAGAAGAAATCCAAAAAATGGTACGTGATGCAGAAGCTAATGCAGAAGCAGACCGTAAATTTGAAGAGTTAGTGCAAACACGTAACCAAGCAGATCAATTAGTTCACGGTACACGTAAACAAATTGAAGAAGCGGGTGACAAATTAGCGGCTAACGATAAAGAAGCTATCGAAAAAGCGTTAAGCGAATTAGAAATTGCTTCTAAAGGTGAAGATAAAGCTGCTATTGAAGCAAAACTGCAAGCGTTAGTTGAAGCTTCAAAACCTCTGTTAGAAATTGCACAACAACAAGCTCAAGCGGGTGCAGGTAATACTGCCGATGCAACTGATGCAGGTGCGAAGAAAGATGACGATGTTGTCGATGCAGAGTTTGAAGAAGTAGACGGCAAAGATAAAAAATAATGCCCTTAACGGGCCGCGGTAACTCAATGATGAACAGTTACTGATACCGAAACACGGGCGTCGAGGCAACTCTACGCCCGTGTGCTTATGTCAAGGGTAATCCAGAATGGCGAAAAGAGATTTTTACGAAGTACTCGGGTTAAGTAAAACAGCCGATGAAAAAGAGATCAAACGTGCTTATAAGCGTTTAGCGATGAAATATCACCCAGATCGTAATCAAGGTGATAAAGATTCGGAATCTAAATTTAAAGAAATTAAAGAAGCTTACGAAGTTCTTAGCGATCCACAAAAACGTGCGGCCTATGATCAATATGGTCATGCTGCCTTTGAACAAGGTGGTTTTGGTGGTCAAGGCGGTGGCGGCTTTGGTGGCGCTGACTTTAGCGATATCTTTGGTGATGTATTTGGCGATATTTTTGGTGGTGGTCGTCGTCAACAACGTGCTACACGCGGCTCAGATTTGCAATACAACATGGACTTAACGCTAGAAGAAGCTGTTCGTGGTATTACCAAAGAGATCCGCATTCCAACCTTAGAAACCTGTGATAAATGCCACGGCAGTGGGGCAAAAGAAGGCACATCAGCGGAAACTTGCTCAACATGTCATGGGGCAGGTCAGGTTCATTTACGTCAAGGTTTCTTCACCGTTCAACAACCATGCCCTACCTGTCATGGTCGCGGTAAAGTAATTAAAGAGCCTTGCTCTAAATGTCATGGTGATGGCCGTGTTGAGCGTTATAAAACTTTATCAGTTAAAATCCCGGCGGGAGTGGATACCGGTGATCGTATTCGTTTAAGTGGTGAAGGTGAAGCGGGTGAGCAAGGCGCACCGGCAGGCGATCTGTATGTACAGGTTCATGTTCGTCAGCACCATATATTTGAACGAGATGGTAATAACCTCTATTGCGAAGTGCCTATTAACTTTGCGGTTGCAGCATTAGGGGGAGAAATTGAGGTGCCAACTCTCGATGGTCGTGTGAAACTAAAAATTCCAGCAGAAACACAAACTGGCAAAATGTTCCGCATGAAAGGCAAAGGTGTTAAATCTGTACGTAGTCATGGTGTCGGTGATTTAATGTGCCGTGTTGTTGTTGAAACACCAGTGAAACTGAATGAAAAACAAAAGCAGCTTATGGAACAGCTAGGTGAATCATTTGGTGGTAAAGGTGGTGAAAAAAATACACCGCGCTCTAAGAGTTTCTTAGATGGAGTAAAGAAATTCTTTGATGATTTAACCAAATAATTTTTGCGTTATCTTCATTCCCAAAAAGCCTGATAATGTATTGCCTATCAGGCTTTTTCTTATTAATTTCATAAAAATACCTAGAAACTTATCCTCTGTTATCTTCAATAGTCATTCCCCTCTTATTTCATTAGGTATCCTCTGGTAACAAAAAAGGTTGAACAATATTATCTTCACCTCTTATTATTCTTGTGAGTAAATTATCAACTATTCTTAATAAAAAGCACACTATAGTCACAATAATATGGATAAAAAAATAGAATATTTACCTGTTTTCTATCAATTCTTATTTTAAATGTGAATTATTGCTTATGTTTATCATAAAAAATAATTGTATCAATAGGTTGTATTTTATTTTTTTATTTTTGTTTTTTATCTTTCGTGATATTACTTATTGATTATTTTTTACATAATCCCTTCTTTACTCTTGATATAAGCGATTGAGATCGAAAAAGACGAATTATTTTTGCTAAATAATCTGTTTTTTACGAATTCATAATTAGCATATTATTAACACAAATAGACATTTTTAGGTTAACAATATGACAGCAATTATTAGACAATTTTTAAGATTAGAGGCATCAGGCGGTATTCTTCTGATTGTTGCTGCTATTATCGCATTAATAATGGCGAATACACCTCTTAGTGCTTTGTATAATGAGTTTTTATCTATCCCAATAATGATTAAATTTGGGGCATTAGAGCTAGATAAACCGTTGATCTTATGGGTTAACGATGCACTCATGGCCATCTTTTTCTTAGTGGTAGGATTAGAAGTCAAACGGGAGCTAAAAGAAGGTTCATTAGCGCAACGTGATCGCGCTATTTTTCCTGCAATTGCAGCAGTAGGAGGAATGTTAGCACCTGCTTTGATTTATCTATTTTTTAATCATGGCGATGCGATTGGTCAGCAAGGATGGGCTATTCCGGCAGCAACAGATATTGCTTTTGCTCTAGGTGTAATGGCGTTACTAGGGCGTCGCGTTCCTGTGGAATTGAAAGTCTTTTTATTAGCGCTAGCCATTATTGATGATCTTGGTGTCATTGTGATTATTGCTCTCTTTTATTCTAAGAGTGTGGCATTAGTCCCGTTATTATTGGCAGCGCTAATCACCATCATGTTGTTTATTCTTAATTGGCGTAAAGTGAGTAATACAGCAGTTTACTTAGTCCTAGGCTTTATTTTGTGGGTGTGTATTTTGAAATCAGGTATACATGCCACAATAGCGGGAGTGATTGTTGGATTCTTGATCCCATTAAGAGATAAAGAGGGGGCTTCACCGTCGGAAGAGTTAGAGCATGTTTTACACCCGTGGGTTGCCTATTTAATATTACCGCTATTTGCATTTAGTAATGCGGGGGTTTCTTTAAATGGCGTTACCCTTGATGGCATGTTATCGACCTTACCCGTTGGTATTGCATTAGGGCTTTTCTTAGGTAAGCCGATTGGGATTTTTCTCTTTAGTTGGGTTTCGGTAAAACTAGGGATTGCAAAATTGCCAGATGCGATTAATCTTAAGCAAATATTTGCCGTTTCTGTTTTATGTGGTATCGGTTTTACTATGTCTATCTTTATCGCAGGTCTTGCGTTTGAAGGTGCTATAGAAGCCTATAATACATACTCTAAACTGGGTATTTTAGTTGGCTCAACCATGGCTGCTGTTGTGGGATATTTATTGCTTAACTCTGTTTTACCGAAGTTGAAGCAGAAGCAAAAATAGCGAAATTGAGTAGGGAACTCGTTTTCTAAACACAATAAAAACCGAGCTATAAACATAAACCTACGGCGCAATACTTTGTATTGTGCCGTAGGTGTTTTTATGAGGATTGGAGAAAGGAACACCAATCGCTAATGCGTTGTTAACGAAGTCTGTGTGATGAGATCACAGAAGTTGAAAGGAAAATCACTATGCGTGTGTCACATCTCAATTTTAATCATCTTTATTATTTTTGGCATGTGTGTAAAGAAGGCTCTGTTGTAGGGGCTGCGGAAGCGCTGTATCTGACACCTCAGACAATTACAGGGCAAATTAAAGCATTAGAAGAAAGATTAGGGGGGAAATTATTCAAGCGTCAAGGGCGCGGATTAGTTCCCTCTGAATTAGGTCAGCTTATTTTTCGCTATGCCGATAAAATGTTTATGCTGAGCCAAGAGATGCTAGATATTGTCAACTATAGTCGAGAATCTAATCTGTTATTTGATGTTGGGGTTGCCGATGCGTTATCCAAACAACTTGTTAGTCGTGTATTAGAAACGGCGGTTATTGATCATGAACAAATACATTTACGCTGTTTTGAATCGACTCACGAATTGTTGTTAGAGCAATTAAGTCAGCATAAGTTAGATATGATTTTATCTGATTGTCCCGTAGATTCCTCACAACAAGAGGGGCTGTTCTCTGTTAAATTGGGTGAGTGTAGTGTCAGTTTTTTCTGTAGTCAGCCAATACCAGAAAAGCCATTCCCAGAATGTTTAGAAGATAGAAAATTGCTTATCCCTGGTCGACGCTCTATGTTAGGTCGTCATTTGTTAACTTGGATACGCAATAAAAATCTTCAAGTAGAAATTTTAGGTGAATTTGATGATGCTGCATTAATGAAAGCATTTGGTTTAAATCATAATGCTATCTTTGTTGCACCTTCTATTTATACCAATGAGACATTTGTCCAAAGTAATATTGAGGAAATAGGCACATTAGACTCGGTAAAAGAAGAGTATTACGTTATTTTTGCTGAACGAATGATCCAGCATCCGGCAGTACAACGTGTATGTAATACCGATTTTTCAGCTTTGTTTAGTGGTGAAAAGAAAGCCAATAACGAATGAAATACGTAGAGTTTGCATAGACAGAATGTAAAAAAACCGGCCTAAGCCGGTTTTTTAAACACAAAAACAATAATTACATTGCTTTGATTTGTGCTTGCAGATTAGCTTTATGACGTGCTGCTTTATTCTTATGAATTAAGCCTTTAGTTGCCTGACGGTCAACAATTGGTTGCATGTCATTAAATGCTTTTTGTGCTGCTTCTTTATCACCAGAAGCAACTGCTGCGTATACTTTTTTGATGTAAGTACGCATCATTGAACGACGGCTTGCGTTGTGCTGACGACGCTTTTCAGACTGAACCGCACGTTTCTTAGCTGATTTGATATTAGCCAAGTTCCAACTCCCAAATATATTCTAGCGAGGACAATACAAAGGTGAAGGAATATGCCTTTTCAACCTAAGTTTGTCAATGGATTTATACAAAATTAGCGTCGTTGTACGCGACACTGGTTTCGTTGTGATGGCGCAAGATTTTATCAGTTAAGACGGGTAGAATACAGTCTTTTGAGTGAAAAAATCATCAAAATCGTGTATATGAGTAATAAATAATAGATTCTAAGCGGATCTACGGTTGATTTTGTGCGATTTTATAACCAACAAGTGAGTAATCGTTTATTTTTTGTTAGCAGTGAGCATGTTAATTTAACAATCATAGTGAATTGACAAAGCAAGATATTACTCACCAATAAACATTGATATATTGGGTTACTCTCGAGCCTTTGACAAGGTATAATCCAATTATTTCCACGGTATTGAGCCAGTTATGGAGCTAATTCGCGGTATACAGAATATTCGAGCACAACATCATGGTTGTGTTCTAACAATTGGCAATTTTGATGGTGTCCATCGCGGTCATCAGGCATTATTAAAACACTTGAAGCAAGAAGCATCACGTCGTGGCCTACCTACTGTTGTGATGACATTTGAACCTCAACCTCTGGAGTTTTTTTTGCCAGAGAAAGCACCTGCTCGTCTAACGCGCCTACGCGATAAGATAAAATATTTGGCAGAGTGTGGTATTGATTACCTGTTATGTGTCAAATTTGATAAGCAATTTGCGGCACAAACACCGGAAGAGTTTGTTTCATCACTCTTAGTTGATAAATTAGGTGTGAAGTTTTTAGCCATTGGCGATGATTTTCGTTTTGGTAAAAATAGAGCAGGTGATTTTCATTTTTTACAACAAGCCGGTGCTCGATACGGATTTGAGGTGGCAAATACCGAAAGTTATTGTGACAAAGGATTACGTATTAGCAGTACGGCGGTACGAGAAGCCTTATTCAATGACGATTTAGCATTAGCTGAATCATTGCTTGGACACCCTTATAGCGTTTGTGGACGCGTGGTACATGGTAATCAATTAGGCAGAACTATTGGTTTTCCAACCGCCAATATTCCCATGAAACGCTTAGTGGCACCTGTTGCTGGTGTTTATGCGGTTGATGTTTATTTAGCCGACCATCAATCGCCTTTCGCGGGGGTGGCTAATATTGGCAGTCGTCCTACCGTAAAAGGTAAGGGTGTACAATTAGAAGTTCATTTAATCGACGTTAATATGGATTTATATGGACGTCGTATTGATGTTGTGTTACGAAAGAAATTACGTAATGAACAGCGATTTGCATCATTGGATGCGTTGAAACAGCAAATCGCAAATGATGTGGCTGCTGCTAGGGATTTTTTATTGCAGCGGTCGGAGTCATAAACTAGCGGAAACTTGGAACTGAGAATCGAATGAGTGACTATAAAAATACCCTGAACTTACCAGAAACAGGGTTCCCTATGCGCGGGGATTTAGCAAAGCGCGAACCAGAAATGTTATCACGTTGGTACAAAGAAGGTTTGTATCAAGCTATTCGTCAAGCTAAAAGTGGTAAGAAAACATTTATTTTGCATGATGGCCCTCCTTATGCCAACGGCAATATTCATATTGGTCACTCAGTAAACAAAATTCTCAAAGATATTATTATTAAATCCAAAGGGCTGTCAGGCTTTGATTCTCCGTACATTCCAGGATGGGATTGTCACGGATTACCTATTGAATTAAAAGTTGAACAAATTGTAGGTAAACCAGGAGAAAAAGTCTCTGCAGCTCAATTCCGCGAGGAGTGCCGTAAATATGCTTATGAGCAAATAGAGGCGCAGAAAAAAGATTTTATTCGTTTAGGTGTGCTAGGAGATTGGGACAAACCTTATCTCACTATGGACTACAAAACGGAAGCCAATACTATTCGTGCATTAGCGCGTATTATCGCTAATGGTCACCTATTAAAAGGGGCAAAACCTGTTCACTGGTGTACGGCTTGTGGTTCATCGCTAGCTGAAGCGGAAGTGGAATATTACGATAAAACCTCTCCTTCTATCGATGTGCGTTTCTGTGCGGTTGATTCAAACGCTGTAGCGGCTAAATTTGGTGTCGTCACTGATAAACCTATTTCTTTAGTTATTTGGACTACCACACCATGGACATTACCTGCTAACCGTGCAATTGCATTAAATGGCGAATTTAATTACGCATTAGTTTCATTTGATGATGAGTGCGTCATTTTAGCGGCAGACTTAGTTGAACACGTTATGAAACGTATCGGTGTCACAGACTGGGCTGTTTTAGGTGAATGTAAAGGTAGTGATTTAGAATTATTGCGCTTCAATCACCCATTTATGGGCTTTGATGTGCCTGCCATTTTAGGCGATCACGTTACATTAGATGCCGGTACGGGAGCTGTTCATACCGCACCGGGTCATGGTCCTGATGACTTTGTTATTGGTCAAAAATATGGTTTAGAAGTGGCTAATCCGGTTGGACCTAATGGTTGTTATCTTCCTAATACTTATCCGACCTTAGATGGTGTGTTTGTTTTTAAAGCTAATGATGTGATTGTTGAGTTACTAAAAGAAAAGGGTGCTCTATTACATCATGAAGCAATGCAACATAGTTATCCTTGCTGTTGGCGACATAAAACACCGGTTATCTTCCGTGCCACTCCACAATGGTTTATCGGTATGGATAAAAATGGATTACGTCAACAATCCTTAAAAGAGATCAAAGGTGTTAAATGGATCCCTGATTGGGGCCAAGCACGTATTGAGTCAATGGTGGAAAACCGTCCTGACTGGTGTATTTCTCGTCAGCGTACTTGGGGAACACCAATGTCGCTGTTTGTGCATAAAGAAACACAAGAGCCTCATCCTCGTACTCTAGAGTTAATGGAAGAAGTCGCTAAGCGTGTAGAAGTGAGTGGTATTCAAGCTTGGTGGGACTTAGATATCCGCGAACTGCTGGGTGATGAAGCTGATGACTACATGAAAACACCTGACACACTTGATGTTTGGTTTGATTCAGGATCAACGCACTCAACCGTAGTTGATGCTCGTCCTGAATTCCATGGCAATTCAGCTGATCTCTATTTAGAAGGTTCAGACCAACATCGTGGTTGGTTTATGTCTTCTCTTATGATTTCAACAGCAATTAAAGGCAAAGCGCCTTATCGTGAAGTATTAACACACGGTTTTACCGTAGATGGACAAGGCCGTAAAATGTCGAAATCCATTGGTAATACTGTTAGCCCTCAAGATGTAATGAACAAACTGGGTGCGGATATTTTACGTTTATGGGTTGCCTCCACCGATTATACGGGTGAAATTGCGGTTTCCGATGAGATCTTAAAACGTTCTGCTGATACTTATCGTCGTATTCGTAATACAGCGCGTTTCTTCTTAGCGAACTTAAATGGCTTTGATCCAGCTAAACATCAAGTTAAACCTGAAGAGATGGTAATACTTGATCGTTGGGCGGTCGGTCGTGCGAAAGCGGCACAGGAAGATATCCTCAAACACTATGAAAACTACGATTTCCATAATGTTATTCAGCGTCTAATGCAGTTCTGCTCAGTAGAAATGGGATCTTTCTATCTAGATATCATTAAAGACAGACAATACACTGCGAAAAGCGACAGTGTTGCTCGCCGTAGTTGTCAAACTGCGCTATACCATATTATCGAAGCATTA
This sequence comes from Proteus sp. G3927, assembly GCF_963894685.1. Lineage (NCBI taxonomy): Bacteria > Pseudomonadati > Pseudomonadota > Gammaproteobacteria > Enterobacterales > Morganellaceae > Proteus > Proteus sp. G3927. Next base: position 156,679 of record NZ_CAWQGX010000024.1, read on the forward strand.
GTACGTTGGATGGCACCAATTATGTCGTTCACTGCGGATGAGATTTGGGCACAGTTACCGGGTGAGCGTGCGAAATTTGTTTTCACTCAAGAATGGTACACAGATTTATTTGGTTTAGAGGCATCTGAAACCTTAAATGATGAGTACTGGGCGGAATTATTAGCCGTTCGTAGTGAAGTCAATAAGGTGTTAGAGCAAGCTCGTACCGATAAGCAACTACGTGGTTCTTTAGAAGCGGCAGTAACACTGTATGCGGATAAAGCCTTAGCGGAAAAACTGAATGCATTAGGAAACGAATTGCGTTTTGTTTTACTTACCTCTCAAGCGACCGTTGCTGATATTCATGATGCGCCAGAAAACGCGTTAGCATCTGATATGGCGGGGCTGAAAATTATCTTGAGTAAAGCGCAAGGTGAAAAATGTCCACGTTGCTGGCACTATGCAACTGACATTGGTCAAGTGGCGGAACACGCTGATTTATGTGGTCGCTGTGTTACTAACGTAGCCGGTAACGGTGAAGAACGTAAGTTTGCTTAATTGATGAAGAAAACACTTTGCTCTACAGGTTTACGCTGGCTCTGGTTGGCTATTGCTGTAGTGGTGTTGGACTTAGGTACAAAACAGTATTTCATGCAGACATTCCGTCTGTATGAATCTGTGGCTGTCATGCCTTTTTTCAACTTCACTTATGCTCATAACTATGGCGCAGCTTTTAGCTTTTTAGCCGATAAAGGCGGATGGCAACGTTGGTTTTTTGCATTAATCGCACTGGCAATCTGCATTGTCTTAGTGGTGATGATGTATAAAAATAAAGCGAGTGCTAAGCTAAGTAATATTGCTTATGCGCTTATTATAGGCGGAGCATTGGGTAATCTTTCTGATCGTCTGATCCATGGATTTGTCATCGATTTTCTGGACTTTTATGTCGGTGATTGGCATTGGCCTACTTTTAATATTGCTGATGTGTCTATTTGTCTTGGTGCAGGTTTAATTATCATTGAGAGCTTTTTCCCTGATAAGATTGCCAGCCCACAAGAAACCAACAAGCAGAAGTAATCTGACAGATCAGTTAACTAAAATAACCCCTGCCTAATGGCGGGGGTTACGCTTAATAGAAGGTATTAGTATGAGTATGCAGATCCTCAATAATAGTGCAGTATTGCTGAATTTCACCTTAAAATTGGCAGACGGCTCTGTTGCTGAATCTACACAAGCACATGGAAAACCGGCGTTATTTCGTCTTGGTGATGAAAGCTTATCGCCTGCTTTAGAAGCAGAGTTGGTAGGACTTAAAGAAGGGGAAAAGAAAACCTTCACGCTTGCGGGGGAGCATATTTTTGGTAAATATAATCCTGATCTTATTCAATACTTTATGCCTTCTGATTTTGCGCAATCCGGTATTCCTGAAACAGGTACCATTATGCTGTTTACGGCAATGAATGGTAATGAAATGCCAGGCATTGTGCAGGAAGTGACGGAAGATTCTGTTACTGTCGATTTTAATCATCCATTAGCGTTACAAGATGTCACATTTGATATTGAAGTCGTCAGTATTGATCCACAGGAGGAAACAACAAATGCAAATATTGCTGGCTAACCCACGAGGCTTTTGTGCGGGTGTTGACCGAGCTATCAGCATTGTTGAACGTGCATTAGAAATTTATGGCGCGCCAATTTATGTACGCCACGAAGTGGTTCATAATCGCTATGTAGTCAATGATTTACGCGAACGTGGTGCTATTTTTATTGAAGAAATCTCCGAAGTACCGGATAACGCGATTTTGATCTTCTCAGCACACGGTGTTTCTCAAGCTATTCGCCAAGAGGCACGCTCTCGTAATTTAACGATGCTTTTTGATGCCACTTGCCCTTTAGTGACCAAAGTACATATGGAAGTCGCAAGGGCGAGCCGTAAAGGTAAAGAGGCCATTTTAATTGGTCATGCCGGACACCCAGAAGTTGAAGGGACGATGGGGCAATACAATAACCCAGAAGGGGGAATGTATTTGGTTGAATCGCCAGATGATGTATGGAAACTAAAAGTGAAAGATGAAGATAATCTTTGCTTTATGACACAAACTACATTATCCGTCGATGATACTTCCGAAGTGATTGATGCCTTAAATAAACGATTCCCTAAAATCATCGGGCCTCGTAAAGATGATATCTGCTATGCGACAACCAATCGTCAAGAAGCTGCTCGAGAGCTTGCAGAGCGTGCCGATGTCGTGTTTGTTGTTGGCTCTAAAAACTCATCTAACTCAAATCGATTAGCAGAGCTTGCACAACGTGCAGGCAAACCCTCTTATTTAATCGATAGTGCTGAAGATATTGATGAAATATGGGTAAGCCATGCCAATATTGTTGGGGTGACAGCAGGAGCATCAGCACCAGATATTTTAGTTCAACAAGTCTTAGCACGATTAAAGGCCTTTGGTGCAGAAGAAGTGATTGAGCTATCTGGCAGAGAAGAAAACATTGTTTTTGAAGTGCCAAAAGAGTTACGTCTTGACTATAAAGTAGTCGAATAATAACAATAGTTATAAACATTTAATTTACCAAGCAGAGCCAAGGCTCTGCTTTTTTTATCTCTTTTTTATAAATCGTAAAATTTAATGAATAATCATGCGGTTCATCGCTTTTGCTGATGATCTCTATCCTTTTGTTCGTTTTTCTTATTATCGTCGTTAAATGCTGGCATCAAACGAATGACATCGTTAATCTGTAAAGTATTAATAAAGATCATAAGTGTTACTAAGGAGAACATAGATTATGTCTGCAACAGAACTTCGTCTTGCGGTAGTGGGGGCTGGAGGGCGTATGGGGCGCCAGCTGATCCAAGCGATTAATCAGCAACAAGGTGTAGTATTAGGTGCTGCTTTTGAACGTACTAATTCTTCATTGATAGGGGCTGATGCAGGAGAGTTAGCGGGAGTTGGTCATATAGGTATCACTGTTACTGATAATTTATTAGCTCAAGTCGGGCAATTTGATATTTTAATCGATTTTACTCGTCCAGAGGGTACGTTGTCTCATCTGGCATTTTGTGTTGAGCATCATAAAGGCATGATTATTGGAACTACCGGTTTTGATGAAGAAGGTAAAAAAGCCATTAATTGTGCAGCACAAACTATTCCTATTGTCTTTGCTGCTAACTTTAGTGTTGGCGTTAATTTAGTGCTTAAATTATTAGAAAAGGCAGCTAAAGTGATGGGATCTTATAGTGATATTGAAATTGTAGAAGCTCACCATCGTCATAAGGTTGATGCACCATCTGGTACGGCCTTAGCGATGGGCGAGTCGATTGCAGAGACTTTAGGTCGTGATCTGAAAGATTGTGCGGTTTATCAACGAGTTGGACATACAGGAGAACGTGATCCTAGCAGTATTGGCTTTGCGACTATTCGTGCAGGGGATATTGTGGGTGAACACACTGCTATTTTTGCAGATATTGGTGAGCGAGTAGAGATTAGCCATAAGGCATCGAGTCGAATGACCTTTGCAAATGGCGCGGTTAAGTCAGCTATTTGGCTAAGTGAAAAAAAATCTGGTCTTTATAATATGAAAGATGTGCTTTCTTTAGAAGAATTATGATTTTTTTTATATTTAATTCATTGAAAACCCATGATTATTTATATTATTTGTGGGTTTTTATTGTTGTTTGTCTATTTTTTGTTTGTTGTTTTTATTTTTTAATAACTTCCTTTGTTTTCTTCCGTTTTTATAGTTAAAATTTCGCTTAAGTCTCTTTTTTTCTTTTTTTTATCATCTTTTTAAAATATCTTGGTAAGAAAACGGTTAAATTTGTAAGATGGGTGATGGAAATTGTCACTTAGCTGATTAAATTGCTAATGATTGATATTTTTTTAATTAAAAGAGTGTTTTTTCTAGACATCTGCTCATGGGATCTTTAGAATGCGCCCAATTTGCCAAAAATTTGCCCAAATTTATGTTTTTGGCATTGATTTAGAGTCTTAAATCTGAATTAATATGCATGAAATGTGATTTATTATTCTCTGGAGGGCGTTTTGATTAAATCAGCTATACTGGTTCTAGAAGATGGGACCGAATTCCACGGCAGGTCGATAGGCGCAGAAGGCGCTGCTATCGGTGAAGTCGTTTTTAATACTTCCATGACCGGTTACCAAGAAATATTAACCGACCCTTCTTACTCCCAACAAATTGTTACTCTCACCTATCCTCATATTGGCAATACCGGCGTTAATTCCTCAGATGAAGAATCAGCAACTATCCATGCTCAAGGGTTAATTATTCGCGATTTACCCCTAGTGATGAGTAATTATCGTGCCGAAGAGAGCTTAGCCGATTACCTTAAACGTCATCAGATTGTGGCGATAGCTGATATTGATACACGTAAATTGACGCGATTATTGAGAGAAAAAGGCGCACAAAACGGTTGTATTATCGCAGGCACTCATCTTGATGCTAAACAAGCGCTTGAAAAAGCGAAAGCGTTTCCAGGATTAAAAGGAATGGATTTGGCGAAAACGGTGACAGTGAAACAACCTTATCAATGGACACAAGGCAGTTGGACATTAAAAGGGGAGTTGCCCGCCACTCAATCACCACAAGATCTCCCTTTACATGTGGTGGCCTATGATTTTGGTGTGAAACGTAATATTTTACGTATGCTGGTGGATAGAGGCTGTCGAGTAACAGTGGTTCCAGCACAAACCTCAGCCCAAGAAGTGTTAGCGCTCTCACCTGATGGCATTTTTCTCTCTAATGGTCCGGGGGATCCAGAGCCCTGTGATTATGCAATTGACGCCATCCAAACTTTCTTAACTACCGATATTCCAGTATTTGGTATCTGCTTAGGGCACCAATTATTAGCCTTGGCGAGTGGTGCAAAAACCGTAAAAATGAAATTTGGTCATCATGGTGGCAACCATCCCGTTAAAGATTTAGATAATAACAGTGTGATGATCACCGCCCAAAACCACGGCTTTGCTGTTGATGAAGCATCGTTACCTGATTGTTTAAGAGTGACACATAAATCACTATTTGATGGTTCTCTACAAGGTATTCATCGCACAGATAAAGCTGCATTTAGTTTCCAAGGTCACCCAGAAGCGAGTCCAGGGCCGCATGATGCGGCGCCGCTTTTTGATCACTTTATTGAACTTATTGAGCAATATCGTCAAAACCTGCAATCAGTGACAAACAAATAAATCAGGAGTGAAAAAAATGGCTAAAAGAACAGATATTAAAACAATCCTGATTTTAGGTGCAGGCCCGATTGTGATTGGTCAAGCGTGTGAATTTGACTATTCAGGCGCACAAGCGTGTAAGGCACTGCGCGAAGAGGGATATCGTGTTGTTTTGGTAAATTCAAATCCTGCTACCATTATGACAGATCCTGAAATGGCAGATGCCACTTATATTGAGCCTATTCATTGGCAAGTGGTCAGAAAAATTATTGAGAAAGAGCGCCCTGATGCCATATTACCGACAATGGGCGGACAAACGGCATTAAACTGTGCCTTAGAATTAGAGCGTCAAGGGGTGTTAGCTGAATTTGGCGTAACAATGATAGGTGCAACGGCTGATGCTATTGATAAAGCGGAAGATAGACAACGCTTTGATAAAGCGATGAAAAAAATTGGTCTGGATACGGCTCGTTCAGGCATCGCTCATACTATGGACGAAGCATTTGCAGTGGCTGAGCAAGTGGGTTTCCCTTGTATTATTCGCCCTTCATTTACTATGGGGGGAACAGGGGGGGGGATCGCCTATAATCGTGAAGAATTTGAAGAAATTTGTACTCGAGGTTTAGATTTATCACCGACCAATGAACTATTAATTGATGAATCATTAATTGGCTGGAAAGAGTATGAAATGGAAGTGGTGCGCGATAAAAATGATAACTGTATTATCGTTTGCTCCATTGAAAACTTTGATGCGATGGGTATTCATACTGGTGACTCTATCACGGTTGCTCCAGCGCAAACGCTAACAGACAAAGAATATCAAATTATGCGTAATGCCTCGATGGCCGTATTACGCGAGATTGGGGTTGAAACCGGTGGCTCCAATGTGCAATTTGCCGTTGATCCTAAAACAGGGCGTTTAATTGTTATTGAAATGAACCCCCGTGTTTCTCGCTCATCAGCATTAGCGTCAAAAGCAACAGGTTTCCCAATTGCAAAAGTCGCGGCAAAACTTGCAGTAGGTTATACCCTCGATGAGTTGATGAATGATATCACTGGAGGAAGAACTCCTGCTTCTTTTGAACCTTCTATTGATTATGTAGTGACTAAAATCCCTCGCTTTAACTTTGAAAAATTTGCTGGTACCAATGACCGTTTAACCACGCAAATGAAATCTGTTGGTGAGGTGATGGCTATTGGGCGCACTCAACAAGAGTCAATGCAAAAAGCATTACGCGGACTAGAGGTTGGTGCAACTGGGTTTGATCCTAAAGTAAACCTCGACGATCCCGAAGCGCTCACCAAAATTCGTCGTGAATTAAAAGAAGCTGGATCGGATCGCATTTGGTATATCGCGGATGCTTTCCGCGCTGGAATGTCGGTTGATGGGGTGTTTAATCTCACCAATATCGATCGTTGGTTCTTAGTGCAAATAGAAGAGATTGTTCGCCTAGAAGAGCAAGTGGCACAACTTGGTTTAGCTGGTCTAAATGCTGATTTCTTGCGTCAATTAAAACGTAAAGGTTTTGCTGATGCGCGCCTAGCTAATATCTTGAATGTGAAAGAGCAAACCATTCGCCAATTAAGAGAACAATATCAATTACACCCAGTTTATAAACGGGTTGATACTTGTGCGGCAGAATTTGCTACGGATACCGCTTATATGTACTCCACTTATGAAGAAGAGTGTGAGTCGGATCCAAATCAAGACAAACCTAAAGTGATGGTCTTAGGTGGTGGGCCAAATCGTATCGGTCAGGGGATAGAGTTTGATTATTGTTGTGTTCATGCCGCTCTAGCATTACGGGAAGATGGGTATGAAACCATTATGGTCAATTGTAATCCAGAAACGGTTTCAACGGATTATGATACCTCCGATAGACTTTATTTTGAGCCAGTCACCCTTGAAGATGTATTAGAAATTGTACGGATCGAAAAACCACAAGGCGTGATTGTGCAATATGGTGGTCAAACACCATTAAAATTAGCAAGAGCTTTAGAAGCTGAAGGGGTGCCTGTTATCGGTACCAGTCCTGATGCAATCGATAAAGCAGAAGACAGAGAACGTTTCCAAAAAGCCGTGGATAAGTTAGGGTTAAAACAACCAGAAAATGCCACAGTGACGACATTAGAAGAAGCGGTAGAGAAGGCAAAATCTATTGGTTACCCGCTGGTGGTACGTCCATCTTATGTCCTTGGTGGGCGAGCAATGGAAATTGTTTACGATGAAATTGATTTACGTCGTTATTTCCAAACGGCGGTCAGTGTTTCTAATGATGCACCCGTACTGTTAGACCGATTCCTAGATGATGCCATTGAAGTAGATGTTGATGCGATTTGTGACGGTCAGCAAGTGGTGATAGGCGGTATTATGGAGCATATCGAACAAGCGGGTGTTCACTCTGGAGACTCTGCTTGCTCTCTACCTGCTTATACTTTAAGCCAAGATATTCAAGATATAATGCGCAAGCAAGTACGTGAACTTGCTTTTGAATTAGGCGTTAAAGGGTTGATGAACGTACAGTTTGCGGTGAAAGGTAATGATGTTTATCTTATCGAAGTGAATCCTCGCGCCGCACGTACAGTGCCTTTTGTCTCTAAAGCAACCGGTGTGCCATTAGCAAAAGTTGCTGCTCGAGTGATGATAGGACAAAGTCTTGAACAGCAAGGCGTTACCAAAGAAGTGATCCCTCCTTACTACTCGGTTAAAGAGGTGGTACTTCCCTTTAATAAATTCTCAGGTGTCGACCCTATTTTAGGGCCTGAAATGCGATCTACCGGTGAAGTGATGGGGGTTGGTGCTACTTTTGCACAAGCTTTTGCTAAAGCGATGTTAGGTAGCAATTCCACCATGAAGAAAAAAGGAAGAGCGCTACTTTCGGTTCGTGAAGGTGATAAAAAACGTGTCGTTGATTTAGCAACTAAGCTATTGAAAAATGGTTTTGAGTTAGATGCAACACATGGTACTGCCATTGTCTTGGGGGAAGCCGGTATCAATCCTCGCCTAGTGAATAAAGTGCATGAAGGGCGACCTCATATTCAAGATAGAATTAAAAATGGTGAGTATGACTATATTGTCAATACGACTGCCGGTCGCCAAGCTATTGAGGATTCAAAACTGATCCGCCGTAGTGCATTACAATATAAAGTTCACTATGACACTACATTAAATGGGGGATTTGCGACAACACTGTCATTGAGTGCTGATCCTACTATTGATGTTATTTCAGTCCAAGAGATGCATGCAAAGATAAAAAAATCTTAACTTTTTAGTGGTTGTTATACCAATCCCGAATAGGTATTAATTACCTATTCGGGATTTTTCTTTTTTCGATGTAATAGAAAAAAGAAAGCCCCACATAACGACATGTAGGGCGAGTGCAAAACAAAGAGGTGGGTGCAGATCTTTTTTCAAGAATGGAGGCAAGAAAATAAAATAAGTAAATTTCTTTGTTTTAGCGGATTGATTTTGTCTTTTTTAGATGTCAGTGTCAACAAGAATATTTATTAGTTATTCATGTAACGTGTTGTTTTAATTTGATTAATTTTAAAAAATACTACCAGTAAGGTATAGAGGTGAGGGAAAATTCTGCTACTATAGCGGTGGGTGCTTGGATCGTTTTGGTTCAAGCATTGCGCTAGAGCCAAAAAGACAAAAGCCCCGAATTTTATTTTCATAAAATCCGAGGCAGTCTCAAAGCTCAACAACTTGATTCTGCCTCCTTTATTAAAAGGAGTCAATCAAATTGACGAAAATAACCTTATTTGGCATTACGGTTGTCTGTGTGACGGTACTTATGTTTGCTTTAATTGTCGGTGAACGATTATGTTCGCTTAACATTAGTAACGGAAACATGGTCGTTCAAGCTATTTTGATGTGTCATCAATAGCTTGATGGGGGAGGTTTCCTCCCCCCAATTTTTGTTCAAGTTGTGAGATATGTGGTACAAGCACTCGGTCTTTAAAAATATCCCCCTATTTGGCCATCCCAATGAAATTCTTTTTTAAGATAACTGGATCTGTTACCTATGGTTATATTTGCTTTTAACGTACCATGACCAGAATCATTAATTCTACATTCTTCGTCTAATGCGTAGTGTGCTGATGTCGGCGATATTTCAGCTATTTTTTTAGAATGCTCGCTAAATATAATCTTATCTGGATAAGTTAATTTCTCATTAATATGTCCGATGAGTTTATCCGATGGATTTAATGTTACATCATATAATTCCGTAGTAATATAAATGGGATAAAGTAACTTTTTCGGCTCACCTTTAAATACTAATCTTGGCGTTAAAATAAGATGTGTTGTAGTGGTTGACCAACCATTTTGACAAGATGAAGCAAGGGTACCTGTATCTGTATAGATAAATTTAGAATTATAATCAAGAGAGATTATTTTATATGCGTTATTGGCAGGAAAATAGTCAATATTAATTTTATACTTTTTAGGATCGACATAAGGCTGATTATTACTATCAAAGGTTGTGACTTCTAGTGTTAATTGTTTTGGACTGGTTAGATATTGTTTCGGTACCTGAATTTTTACTGGGTCATGTATATTATATTTAGGTGCATAGTTTTGTCTTTCTTCTAAGGCGATAGAAGTGCCGTTTTCATCAAATAACTCGAAGTTAATCGCTTTAGGTGTGTCTGATGAAGACCATTTAACAATAAACTGATCGTCTGAAGTGTATAAAGGTTGCCAAGTTAAATCATCCAAATGTGTATTTGATTTGCTCTCTCCCGCAGATAGAAACTCAAATGAGTTAATTTTGATGCGAGGCGATGCTTGTATAATGACGTTATAGCTTTGCTCATGATCTTGAAAATAATTATTATTTTTCACCTCAAGTGTTAATGTTGTTTGCCCAATATTAAGGTTTTTGATAATCCCATCTGGGGTGATTTCAACTATGTTAGGTTGACTACTATACCAAGTTGCATTCGCTTCAACGGGGACATCTGGCGTAGGGCTTTGAGCCATCAATAATTTATCTGCAGCAGAATCAGGTGTTAATACAATATAATTCTTTTTAAAATAATAACTTAGTGCGGCTTTTTCTTGCTGATAGTCTACAGTTTGGCTATCCGCTAGGAATTTATCTGTAGCATCACTTTGTATTACTATTTTTGTTTTTCCTGGTTTAATGGCGGTTAAGTTACCTTTACTATCAATGGTGGCTACCAAGGTATCGCTACTAGAGAAATGAATGGGGATATTTTTAGCCTCTGGATTATCAAATTCCGCTGCTATTTGATGGGTAATGCCATCATTCCAGATCGATTGTATGGTGTGAGGAGAAATCACTTTCAGTTTGGGTGGCGCTTTTTCTATCACTAAAGGATAGCTATTTTTAGCTGATGGATATTGCTCATTACCTAAGGTTTGTAAGGTAATAATTGTAGTACCAGCCTTTTTCATGGAGATTTGCCCACTTGTTGTATCAATGGAAGCAACAGTAGGATCAGAGCTTGACCATATTACCTGCATATTTTGTGGTACACCTTTATAACTTAACGCATCAATCACAGTTGATTTGTAGATTTCCTGTTGGATAGGTTTCTCAAAGGTAATTTCAGATTTAGGGATAGCCACTTTAATCGTCAATGGCTCTGCGATAGTTATTGTTTCAGCTTGAGCGGTTAAGATAATATCGGACATCGTATTTGCTGTAACATTTGTTTGATATTCACCATTGCCCACTGACTTTAATGGATTGTCACTAAAATTAGGCTTACCACTGATAGTTTTAATCTCAACATTCTTACCATCAATGGTATTACCGTATTTATCCATTAATTTTACGCTTAATAACGTACTATCTTTATTATCAGCATTTATAGAACGACGATGACTATTAAAGGTTGATTTATGAATATCTATTTCAGCCGGTATTACAGTAATATCTTGTGTTGATTTATAATTATTAGAATCAAGATAAGCGCTCATCTTCAAGCGTCCCGCGACATGACTAGTCACTCGATTCGTTGCTATCCCCTTATCATTAGTATAAGTGCTGTAATGATAATCATCTGCTGATCCGAGTAATTTCCATGACACAATAACATTAGGTAATACATTATTATTGGCATCAACGACAGTTGCTTGGTAGTTAACACCTTTATCTCCTGCGGTTATGGTTGTTCTATCAACCTCAACAGCGCGTATTTTCCATGTCGTCACATCGGCATTAAGTTGTAATATTTTTTGTTTTTTGAAATGGGTGCCATTTACCATAACACCAATCTGTGCTGTGCCCGATTGAGTTCCTGTTATTTCAATCTCATAGCGTCCCGGTGATATTTGTTGTGCTTGACTAAATTTGATGGTTGGATTTTTAGAAAATCCGCTTACTTGTTGGTTGGGGATGATATTTCCATTTTTATCTTTAATAACAAATGTCAATAATGCCTTATCTTTGCCATTAGCAATGATTTGACTCGGGTTCAACGACAGTTCTGACATCGTTTCATCAATGTGACCCGTTAAAAAGTGAACATCATCTGCTATATAAGTACCTGTTTCTAATATTGCGCTGACTTTGGCAACACCGACAGAGCGTCGAGATAATCCAACTATTGCTACACCATTATCATCTGTAAAAGTTAATGGTGTTTCGAGTTGACTACCTTCATTCGTTGACCAAGCGACAGGTACACCTATACCGACAGGATTATCGTGGTTATCAACCAAATAGGCTTTATAAGTAATGGACTCCCCAGCATGTGGTTGCATATTGCTAATAGTAAAGTTTTTCACCTTTGCTGTTGTGTTATTAGGGAGCACCGTTAAAGAAACGGATTGTTTTATTGCTAATGGAGCAACGTGAGCCGATAACGAGGTTTTTCCGGTTTTTAATGCGCTCACTTGGGCTTGATAAATGCCTTTTTGTTTCTCTTTAAAGGGCGTAATCGTTGTTTGTAAATTAGCCTGTGGCGTTAAGGTGATTTTATTGGCTAAGTTGGGCAATAAATTACCTTCTTTATCCTTTAAGGTTATTGTTACGGTCGCTTTATTTGCCCCTGCGACAATAGTGTCAGGGAATATGGCAACAGTAGAAAGAGAGGCCGAAATATCACCTTCCGTAAAGGTGACAATGTGATCAGCATTGACAGATTGTTGGTTATTGAGCACTGCCGTTACTTTCGCTTTTCCTGCCTGAGTACTTGAGAGGGTAATTTCAGCTATTCCTTGCTTATTGGTCATGCTTAATGGTGCTGCAAGCTTACCGAGATCACTTATCCAACCGACAGTAACGCCTTTTGATACTGGATTGTTATGTTTATCGGTGATTTGTGCTTGAATAATGACTTTGTCTTTACCATTCGCTGTTACGGTATAAGGTGCCATAACCTTAACGGAGTGGATCTTGACTGTTTTATTATCTGTTAAAAATCCTAAAGATTGCGTTACCGTAATACTATCAATAGTGGCGGTAATTTGACTGAGTCCCGCTTTTGTACCTCTAATATGTGCTTGATAATTGCCGTTAGCCGTTTCTGTGATTTTACTGAATTGGATGGTGCTGTTATCCCCAATTAACGCAATATCGTTACTACGACCTATTACCGGATTATCAAATTTATCACGCAGGTCTATTTTACCCACAGCAAAGGCATTGCCATCGGCAATGATAGATTGTGGTTCAATCGTCAAATAACTATTTTGTTGCACTGGCGCCCCCGCAACAAAGGTTACTTGAATGCTTTTTTTCTCTTTATTTGATAAATAGGCGGTAATTGTTGTTGGCTGTGCTTTGGTTCCTGAAATGACAACTTGCGTTCTGCCTTTTTCATCTGTTTGAGTAGTAGTTTCATCAATATGATTAATACTTGATTGCCAATAGACAGGGATATTTTTCAATGGGTTATGATAAGCATCAGTTAAGTTTGCTACTACGGTAATGCTATCTTGGTTATCTGCTATGGCAGATTGCTTATTATTTAATGTCGTTAATGTGAGAGTGGCACTTTTGAGATCTGCAACGGCAACTAAGTTAGTTTGTGCATGTTGACCATTATTTAATCGCGCGGTGATGGTTGTGATACCTGATTGTGATGTTGTTAGCGTATTTTTGGCGATACCTTGAGCATCGGTCTTAGTTTGTTGCTGAGCAAATTGAGTACCAGCACTCCCTTGCCAATTAACAATAGTATCAGGAAGTTGATTACCCAGTTTATCTGTTACTATTGCAGTAAGTTCTGCGGGATCTTGCTTATCTGCAACAATCTGATTTTTATTAACCAATAATTCACTAATCAAAGCTTGTTGCCCATTAGCAATAAAAGTAATTGGCTCAGCAGTAAAGGCATTGTTATTTATACGCGCAGTTACCCGCACACTGAGTGCTTGTGTACAGGTTAACTTGTTGGTGGTGATCCCTTGCTCATTAGTCATTGTGGTATGTTCAATGTTAACAATACTTTTATCGTGCTCAGTTTCCCAGCTAATTTGTGCATGAGGGAGCGGCTTACCAAACTGATCTTGTACTAATGCAGTAAGGATGACCGGGGTTTGACCATCTGCGACATGAGTTGTAGAGGATGGGGTTATGGAGACAATAACCCCCTTAGCTTGGTTGGCGATAAATTGGGTTGTCGCGTGAGTCATCTTGTCGTTTATTTTGGCCCTCACGGTGACCGTACCGGCGACTTTACTTATCATGGTGGTGGTCGCCTTACCTTGCTCGTCTGTGGTTAATATGGTTTGTTTTAATTGTGCTTGGTTATCTGCCGATAATGTCACATGAGTAGCGGGTATAGGATTATTTTGCTTATCAACGACTTGTAATGAAATGGTTTTTTCTGTTTTACCATCGGCTAGAGAAAGTGGTGGTGTGATCGTGAAGTTTTGTTGTGGAATATAGGCGCTGTCATTATCCACACTAAAATGGACTTCAGTCGAATAGGTTATCCCTTTTACTTGTACACCAATCTGCGAACTCCCTACTTGAGTATTAGTCACTGAAGCAATAATCTCACCTTGTTCATCCGTTTTTCTTGAGCTAATGACATTAGCACCATTACTGGCAGTAAAGTTGACTGGATAATGAGCCAATGGATTGTGGTTGCTATCAGTGACTCGTACTTTGATTTTATTTTGACTTTTACCGTCGGCTGGCGCGTTATCTTTTGTAACCGTTAAGTTGCCTTTTGCAATATGGGCAGTTTGATTATCGGCAATAAGTGTCACGGTTGCTGAGTTGAAGGTATTATCACGGAATACGGGGGTTAGGGTTAATTTTTCCGGTATGCTTCCTGCTGTAACCGTTAATTGATATTTCCCAGCAGCTAAACGAGAGAAAGTAGAAATACGGCTATTGCCTTTTTCTGTATCAGACTGTTGCTGTAAAGTAATTTCTTTACTATCAATATCAACGGGTAAATTATCATTATCAACGATGGATAATATTAACCTTTGGGTAGCTTCACCGTTAGCGAATAGTTGGCTCTGTTTAGGTGAAAATAGGCTATTACGCGTATTGATTAACGATTTATCTACAATAACCGTTGTTTGAACAGGCGCTGAACGATTGCCATGGGTATCAATGGCAACAGCACTAATGATATAGCTATTTTTCTCAATTGCACCAATTTGATATTGAGGCAAAATCACGGTGTAGTGAGTTCCACCATGATGTTTTATTTGCCCGCCTTGGGCATTTAACTTACTTGCGGACCATTCAATATTGGCTAACGGATATTTTGTTTTTACTTGAACTTGTAAATCGCGCTCCTCTTTAGCATAACCATTTATTGAATCAACCATAGAAAGGAAAACTAAAGTTTCCTTTTTATATTCTAAAATCATATCGTTATTACGATTAACAAAGTCATAACGACTTCCTGCTAATGTACGTATTGCTTTGACATTATCAGGATTAAGTTGTGAAGCGAGTGATTCTCCTATGCGGTAGGACAAGTTGATATTCAAGTTATTATCAGCACGATCATGTAAGCCAATACGACGCTCGGCATTTAATGTGACTAATGGTATCGGAGTATAATTAATCCCTAATGTGTAGGTATGTGGATTTTTGTCCCGTTTATCTTTGCCAAATAGACCAACTTCTTTACCGTAGTATTGTTCAAAGATTAATTTAGTGCCTAATTGTGGATAAGCTGGAAAATAGCCTTCTGTTCGAATGTCCCAACCATTCGCAGGACGTTCACTATAATCTAAGATATTATTAGAGGCTCGCCAACTTGATAGACGGTGATAATGGTTAGAACTTAATTTGAAATAGTCTCGCCAAATTTCGGCGCCAATTCCCAAACGATTATGATGATGCGTTAAATCATGATCATAAAAGCCATTAATGCCGACCATAAATTTTTCAGTAAAATAGCGATAACCAATACCATAATTAAATTGGCTACGAAGATCTTTGCGATGATAGTTAGTTTGAGCAAAGATCAGCTTCTCTTTTTGTTCATATAATGGAATTAACAATTCCGCTGAGCTATTTTTTAAGGTGAGATTTTTATCTGCTGAAAGTGAAACTCGCGCATGCCCAAATTGATTAAGCCATTGTTCTATTTTCTGATTGGATTTACTGGAGATTTGGCTAATTGCATATTGTGTTACATCGATATCTTTATTGAGTAAAAATGAATTATCAACAATAATTTTAGCGAGCTCTTCGCCCTCTGTTGAGGGGATTGCCTCATCTTGATTATTGAGCCACTTTTTTTTTAATAAATATTCATTAGGAATATTAAGAATAGTTCCATCATTTATTTTTAGCTCACCCGTTAACGATACATGTTGTGGATTAGCTTCAATCAATTTAAATAATTTTATATTAAATTTTTTTGCGATAGATTCTGGGGTATCACCCGCTTTGACTTGATAAGTATTTTGTTGATTTATATCGCTAATATTATGTTTTTTAAAATTATTCTCATTGGCAAAAGTCTGCGTAGGCATGGTTGTCACAATAGGAAATGCTAATTGTATAAAAATATTAAGCCAAGCGACTTTTCTCGTAATAGAACTGGGGCGTGGGGAAGGTACATTATTTAACGTCGTCATTTTTAAACTCATCGTAACAAATAATGATGAGATTTTCGTATTTATAGTTTTTTTAGATATCAGAAACTGAACTTTAAGTAACTAACTTAACAATATATAAAAAATAGCAGATGAAAATTTTAAATGTAAATAAAGATTTAATTTGACTTAGTTAGACATGCGCTAATCATATATTAAAAAACAATAAATTTACTTTGTCTTATTTTAAAGTGTAATGATATAAAATATATATCATTGGTATAGTTAATAAAAAGCCAATAGCAAGAGTACTATTGGCTTACTTATAGAGCGTGAAATACTAGATATCAACAAAAGTATCAGGATCAGGCCCCAACCGCTTTCCTTTATCTAGTTGTTTTATTTCAGCAACTTCTTCTTTTTCTAATTTGAAATCAAAGATATGGAAGTTTTCTTCAATACGAGAAGGGGTAACTGATTTAGGAATAACAACCAAGCCACTATCTAAATGCCAACGTAACACAATTTGTGCCGGTGTTTTTTGGTATTTTTCTGCCAGTTTCTGAATAATTGGTTGATCAAACACGCCTTCACCACCTTGTGCTAAAGGACTCCATGATTCTGTCACAATATTATGGGTGGTATTCCAAGCTCTTAATGAAGCTTGTTGCATCAATGGGTGAATTTCAATCTGATTAATGACAGGGGAAACGCCCGTTTCTGTAATAATGCGCTCAAGGTGCTCTTCTTTAAAATTACATACCCCAATACTTTTAACCAGTCCCTCTTTTTGTAACACAATCATCTGCTTCCAAGCGTCAAGGTATAGCTCGCGAGATGGCACTGGCCAATGCATTAAATAGAGATCAACATAATCAAGTTGTAATCGCTCAAGGCTTTCAAGTAATGCACCACGAGCATGGGATTGATCGTTGTTCCATAATTTGGTGGTAATAAATAATTCGTCTCGAGGAATAGTGCTTTGCTTTAATGCCTTACCAACACCTTCTTCGTTATGATAAATAGCGGCGGTATCAATCAGACGATAACCTGTGTCGAAAGCATGATGTACCGCTTTAATAACTTGATCATTATCTGCTTGCCAAACCCCAAGTCCAAGTTGTGGAATAGTGTTGCCATCAGATAGTTGGATCAATTTAGGATTACTCATTATATACCTCCAGTTGCCTTTAAGTACTTAGAGTGCTGCCATATAGATACGCTGGCTGACTTCCAAGGTGATATCCTGATGTTCACCGAGTGCGGTTTGTCCATGTTGTTGCAGTTTTTGCACTAAGGCAGGAATATCCGCTTCACTGATATTAAAGTCAGACAGCCGTGTTTTAAGTCCCATGCGTTCAAAGAATTTACGAGTCTCATTGATGGCGCTATCGATTTTAAATGCATCAGAGCCTTGATGGATCCCCCACACTTTTTGTGCATATTGGATCAACTTAGCGTATTTCTCCTGACGTTTTTCGTTTAATAGCGCGGGTAAGACAATCGCGAGGGTTTGTGCGTGATCAAGCCCGTGTAATGCAGTAATTTCATGGCCTAATGCATGGGTTGCCCAATCTTGCGGTACTCCAACACCAAGAATACCATTAAGTGCTTGGGATGCTGTCCACATTATATTAGCACGGATATCGTAGTCTTGTGGTGAGGTGAGGGCTTTCGGTCCTTCTTCGATTAAGATCCTTAATAGGCCTTCTGCATACTCATCTTGTACAAGCGCATTTACCGGATAAGTGAGATATTGCTCTAAAATATGAATAAATGCGTCAACAACGCCATTAGCGGTTTGTCTTGGTGGTAAAGAAAACGTTGCAGTTGGATCTAAAATAGCGCAATGAGGATAAACATGTGGGCTAGCAAAACTTTGTTTATCCATCGTTTGTTTTTTACTGATCACGGAAAAACAATTGGTTTCAGAGCCAGTTGCTGGAAGGGTTAGTACACAGCTTAATGGCAGTGCTTTTTCAATTTCCTGACCTCGGCTAGTGACAATCTCCCAAGGCTCTCCTTGATAAGGTATTGCGGCCGCAATAAATTTGGTTCCATCAACAACAGAGCCTCCTCCTACAGCCAGTAAATGAGTAATACCGTGATAACGAGCGTAAGCAACAGCTTTCATTAGCGTTTCATACGAAGGATTGGGTTCAATACCGCCAAACTCATGAATTTGATACCCTGGTAAGGCCGCATGCACTTGATCAAGTATCCCATTGCGCTTAATACTTCCGCCGCCATAAGTTAATAAAATTCTTTCATTTTTCCCAATTTCAGAACGTAATTTTGCAATTTGTCCTTGACCAAAATGGATTCGAGTGGGGGAGTAATAAGTGAAATTTTGCATGGTTGTTTCCACCTTAATTTTATGTTCTTGATATGCTGTAGCATGACAAATCATTAGGAAAAATTATTTCACTGTATATAGACAGGATAATATGACATGACTATAACAGCGGGGTTATGAATGCGAGTGTTAAACCCTTTTTTTCATAACTATAGTTATTAATTGTAGTTAATTTATAAGGGGTAGTATGAAAAGTCATTATTTAACATTAAACCAAGCTCATTGGGATAAACAAGCCGCAATGCAAAATCAATGGTCTAAACCCGTGGACGATAAAGAAATTATCGAGGCAAAAAAAGGAAACTGGAAAGTACATTTAACGCCGAATCCCGTTAAAAAGGAGTGGTTAGCAGATATTAAAGGTAAAAACATACTCTGCTTAGCTTCAGCTGGTGGGCAACAAGCACCTATTTTAGCTGCTGCTGGTGGCATTGTGACCGTTTTTGATTTATCTGAAGGGCAACTGAGTAAAGATAGTCAATTGGCACAAAAACATCAGCTAGCTTTAACTACTCAACAAGGGGATATGGCTGATTTATCGGTATTTTCTGATGAAAGTTTTGATATTGTTTTTCATCCAATTTCAAATCTTTATGTACCTGATGTTAATCCTGTTTGGCAAGAATGTTATCGTGTATTGAGAAAAAACGGGGTTCTTATGGCGAGTTTTTATAACCCTGTAGTTTTTGTTGATGACAGAAATCAGGCATTGCGTGCACAAGGATTAATGAGACCGACTTATCGTTTGCCTTATAGTGATCAAAATTCATTACCTTCAGATATTTTGCAAGAAAAAATTGCAAAGGGAGACGGACTTGTATTTGGTCATTCGTTGACAGATTTGATTGGTGGGCAATTAAGAGCAGGTTTTTTATTACAAGATTTTGTTGAAGATTTTGCTCCTCAGGCTCGTTTTTTAATTGATAGTTATATTCCAACATTTCTTGCTTCGAAAGCCATTAAAATATAATAAATCAATTAGTTGAAATATTACCATTACAATAATAAATCTGTTTTATAAATATCTTAATAGGATAGGAGATAAGAAAATGAACAACTGAACGTGTGTCACAGCATCGAATAATACATAAAAAACGCCATTATTTTCACTTTAAATAATGGCGTTTTTGGTGTTACTCGAAATGGCTTATTTGGCGCTGTTATTGCTACTTTTACGATGACGAATATACATCACAATAGAGCCAATTAAACCGGCAGTTAATAGTAATACTGGTAATGTCATAAGAATATTCATCACCAATGTTTCATGTTTTTGAATAAAAGGGATCAGGTTCAGTATATAACCTAATGAGACAATAAGACCGACCCATAAGAAGCCACTAATCCAGTTAAATAGTTGGAAGCGACGTTGTTGTAATTCAGATAAACCGGCCAAAGTTGGTAGTAATGTACGTACAAAACCGATAAAACGGCCAATTAATAGTGCGTACAGGCCTCGACGATGGAAAAGATCATTGGCTTTATGGTGATATTGTTCGGGTAATTGAGCCATCCAACGTTTGACCACTTTAGTATCACTTAGCCAGCGGCCTTGCAGAAATCCAAGCCAGCTACCAATACTCGCGGCAGTACCTAACACAATAATGGTTGGCAAGAAATGTAAAACATCTTTGGCAATTAATGCACCACAGAGAATTAATAATGTATCGCCGGGTAGAAATGCGGCAGGTAGAACCCCATTTTCCAGCATAATAATAACAAAAAGAACAATATAAATAATCCACAAAATATTTGGATCAGCTAGCACCATATAATCATGTTGCAGTAGCGCGTGAATTATCTCTTTTAATGTACCCATTCGGCGAACTCGCATCACAAAAAAACTATATGAGAGCTATTCTAACGTAAAAAGAAGATGATCGTTTGATTTAATCCCTGTGAAACCACAGGGATAGCTTTTTTTTAATAAAAAAATAGATGAATTAGTTAGAAATACGTAAAAATGCTTGCTCTAGATCTTCAATTAAATCATCAATATTTTCTAAGCCGATATGTACTCTAAATAAGGTTCCTGCGAGAGTGGGCTGAGTGTCATATTGTCGCATCGCTTTAATATCATTGGGATGATAGCCTAAAATAAGAGATTCAAATCCACCCCATGAAAAGGCCATTTTAAACAGGGATAAGTTATCAAGAAAACGTGAAAATTCCTCAGTGGTGAGGATCTTTTTTAGACTAAAAGAGAACAACCCATTACTTCCAGTAAAATCACGTTGAAAATAGGTGTGCCCCGGACAAGAAGAGAGTGCTGGATGGTAGACATTATCCACTAGCGGGTGCTGTTTTAACCAACGCGCAATTTCTAATCCACTTTGCTCATGTTGTTTCATTCTAACTGCTAAGGTTCTTAAACCACGAGCTGCCATATAAGCTGTATCCGGATCTGCGCACTGGCCTAATAAATACGTGTTTTCACGTAATTGTGGCCAACAACGTTGATTAGCAACAGCAAAACCTAACATACCATCTGAGTGACCAATAATATATTTGGTCGCTGATTGGATAGAAATATCAGCACCTAAAGTAAGAGGTTTAAGTAATAAACCTGCTGCCCACGTATTATCAATCATTATAATAATATTTGGGTTATAGTGTCTTACCGCAGTGATAATACCTTGTAAATCTTGCACTTCCATCGTAATAGAGCCGGGTGATTCTAGAAAAACAATTTTTGTTTCAGGGCGTAATAATTGACTAATTTCAGTGCCGATTAAGGGATCAAAATAGGTTGTGGTGACAGAAAATTTACTTAATATCTGATCACAAAAATTTTGCGTGGGATCGTAAGCGGAACCAGTCACAAGGATATGACAACCTTGTTCAATAAACGCAAGAATAGATTGAGTAATAGCCGCCGCACCTGATGGAAATAATGCGCAACCAGTCCCTTGTTCTAGTTCGGTTAGTGCCTCTTGTAGTGCAAAATGCGTGGTAGTACCTCTTCGCCCATAAAATAGAGCGCCTTCAGCTCGTTTTTGGGTGGCTTCACGTTTTTGGGCAACCGTATCAAAAATAACCGATGAAGTTCGCTGTATAATAGGGTTTACTGCGCCTTGTGAATATTTTTTTGATCGACCACTTAATAGCAGTGAGGTTTCTGGTTTTTTTTGCGTCATCCTTTATACCTACTTGTTATGTAATGATGTGTTTACCCCAAGTTAATGCATTTTTTACTGAAGTACAAAAGAGGATCGCGACAGTTGATAAAATTTCACGTTATATGAAATAACGAAAAATTGTCTTAAAAATCGACAAATGAAAAAAAAATGGCTAAATAGTAATGATAATTACTATCAAAATGCTTCATGTTTGATATCATCTGAGCGTTTCTCTTTTTCCTGATGGCAACAGGATGATTGTAAATAAACGATTTTGGGTAAGTAGTGAAATAGAAACTTCATTACTGAATAGATAATTAGATAAGAAAGAGAGTAAAAGGCCAACTGATGCGTAATTTGACAGCTTCTATTATATTGGCAATCGGTCTGACAGGCTCTGCTTTTGCGGATACGACACCGGCTAAGCAAACTGAGCAACCTGCGACTACGGCCACTTCTTCAACCGCTTCTACACAGGGAACGGCGACTACAACGATTGCACCAACAGCAGAAAATACGGCAACGCCAACGGGGGAAGCAGCCAAAACGGCAACTTCTGAAACACCAGTGGCAGAAGAGAATACATCGACGAGTACAGGAGATGCTGCACAGACAGCTCTAGAGCCAGAAAATGCCACGCAAGGTGCGACACCTGAAATCGTCACTGGAGGGGGATTTGCTGAAGATCTCTCTGTTATGGGAATGTATCGCAATGCAGATCTCGTGGTAAAAAGTGTCATGATCGGTTTGTTACTCGCCTCTATTGTCACTTGGGCGCTGTTCTTTGCTAAAGGTAGCTACTTATTAGCATTACGTCGTCGTTTAAGAAATGAAAGTGCGCAATTAGTAGAAGCGAAATCCCTCAAAGAGGCATTAGCGATTAGCCAAAAATTTGGCAATAAAAGTGCGACAGCCGACTTTTTTAATGATGCTGAATTAGAGCGTACTTACTCTCAAGATAGTCACGTTGCATCTGGTATTAAAGAGCGTGTTGAGATGCGCATGGAGCGTCGTGTCGCCGCTATTATTCGTGAATTAGGACGTGGTAATGGTTATTTAGCGACCATTGGGGCAATTTCTCCTTTTATCGGTTTGTTTGGTACGGTTTGGGGGATCATGAATAGCTTTATTGGTATTGCGCATTCTCAAACTACCAACTTAGCGGTGGTTGCCCCCGGTATCGCAGAAGCATTATTAGCAACCGCCATCGGCTTGATTGCAGCTATCCCTGCGGTCATTATTTACAATATTTTTGCACGTATGATTTCCGGTTATCGTGGTGAAATTGGCGATATTGCAACAGGTGTAGTGACCTTAGTCAGTCGTGACTTAGATATTGAAAACAGCAAATCAAGGTAATGAATTATGGCAATGAATCTTGGTAATGATTCAGGTGAAGATAATGAATTGCATGATATTAACGTCACACCTTTTATTGATGTGATGTTAGTATTGCTGATTATCTTCATGGTAGCAGCCCCCTTAGCGACGGTTGATATTAAAGTCAATTTACCTGCTTCGAGTGCCAAGCCTCAACCTCGGCCAGAAAAACCTGTTTATTTGACGATTAAATCAGATAAACAGATTTTTATCGGTGAAGAGATGGTAACTCATGAGACGATGGCCAGTGTCTTGGATTCTATGACGCAGTCGAATAAAGAAACGACTATCTTTTTCCAAGCCGATAAAACGGTCGATTATGAAACTTTAATGGGGGCAATGGACTCATTAAGGAAGGCGGGATACCTCAAAGTAGGGCTAGTGGGGATGGAAACCGTATCATCGGGTAACTAATTTTTTACTCATATTATACTTAAAAATATCAGCACTCTATCAGTCATATTGCAATGATTAATAGAGTGCTTTTTTTATTCACCAAAGATATAAATATGGTTATCTTTTTGTACTATTTATTTTTCTAGTATATTAATAGTTGCGCTAAAATAAAATTTAGCTTTAGTGTTAAATGTTATTAATCGTCTTTAGATTAAATTTTGTATAGCAGTATTAATTAAATTACTTAAGTGATTATGTGCTGAATCAATTAATAATAAGTAGATACTATTATTAAAGTTCCAATAGTATCAATATTCGTTAACTATTCATATTTTTTCACTTTTTATTTGATAAATATTTTTGTTCTTATGGTAAATATAACTATAACCACATGATTAATAATGTTTTTATTGCTATTTGGTTTAAGTGTAAAAAAACTTGCGCAAAAAATTCTATTGGATATAATGCATCCCAAGTTACAAATTGAAACATGTTGTAACCTGTAACAACGCCTAATTTATTTATTATCTAAGTTTCCGTTTTGGTTACTTACTTTTTTTATTACACCAGGTAGATCGTTGTTTTCAGTCATTCAATTACTGATAAGTTGATTTTATTTACTTATCTATACTGCAACGGATATTTTTGTCGGTTGTGAGTAAAATATAAAGAGAAAGGCAGAGAACTACACATAGCATTTTTATTATTTTAATAAATTTAAAAGCCATAGTACTTCGCGGTACTATGGCTTTTTGTTTTATTACGCAGCAAATGTGTGTTTCATCTTGTCTAGAGCCCGCTTATATCATCGGTTGTTTTCTTTCTATCTATGCAAGTCCTGCTACACCAACAAATTGTTAACACTCTTTGCGAGGCGTTTTTAGATTTTGTGGCACATTTTTCTGCTATTGTGCCAAAAACACATTATTACTTTGTCTTCGTCAGTATCAAGCATCAATTTGCTACCAATATTTAACATCAAAATTGAGTTGGCGTTATCCAACTAGCAAAATCGCAATGTTATAAAATAACCATTAGTAATAATTTCAAAATAATATTAATTAGCTATTGTGGAGTATTTCTGGGAGATAACTACCGGTTGTTATAATGGATTACTTATCTAACAAGTCGTTTTTACGACACTAAATTGTTATTCCAAAAACGAATATACTTATAACTATATGAAAAATTATGAGAAAAACAGGTTGATTGCTGGTTAAAATATAGACTATTTAAGTATTAATTACGATAAAGTCATCAATAAAGATCGTGATGAAGATAACTTTGTTGATTAATCAATCTAGTAATGAAATTAGAGATATTAATGTAATTATTTATTATTTATAAAATCCAGTTTTTAACAATTTATATAATGTAATACAAAGGTTGATAATATGAAAATAACCATCATATTTATAATTAAAAAAATATATTAAGTTATTTCTAATAATGTGGGTTGAAAATTAGAAATAATAAATTATTATTTTTGTATTATTTTAAATATATTGTCTTATAAATTGATTGTTTTTTGTGTTTTCTGTATCTATTTGATTTTAAATGATTTGTATTATTTTTAATTAGCTTATTTTTTGATAATAAGAATTATTACTACTTATTTTATCATTACTATATAAAGAATAATTAATTTTAAATTGACCATATATATTAAAAATACATCTTAAACATTAAATAGCTGAAACGTTTTTTCTCGCATAAAAGAATAATTTATTTTTTAATGAATTATCGCTTGATAATGATCAAGTCATTATTGTGTCGGAGTGTTAAAAAGGCGGTGTTTTAAAATTATTCCAATTAAAAATCATCATATCAGGAGAGATATATGGCCTTGGGGAATAATGTTTTTTCCCAACATGGTATTAACCGACGCGATTTTATGAAATTGTGCGCAGCGTTATCAGCTACCATGGGATTAAGCGGCAAAGCAGCCGCGCAAATGTCACAAGCAATGACATCACCTGAACGTCCACCTGTTATTTGGATTGGTGCTCAAGAGTGTACAGGTTGTACGGAATCTTTATTACGTGCGACTCACCCAACACTTGAAAACCTTGTTCTGGATGTTATCGCACTTGAATATCACGAAGTGCTCTCTTCCGCTTTTGGTTATCAAGCAGAAGAAAACAAACATAATGCGATGGATAAATACAAAGGTAAATACGTCCTTGTTGTCGACGGTTCTATCCCTGACAAAGATGGCGGTATTTACTGTATGGTGGCAGGCAAACCTATTCTTGAGCATATCAAAGAAGCCGCTGAAGGTGCGGCGGCAATTATTGCTATCGGTTCTTGTTCTGCATGGGGTGGTGTGCCAGCTTCTGGAGGTAACCCTACTGGCGCTAAATCACTGGAAGCTATTTTACCGGGTAAAACAGTTATCAATATTCCAGGGTGTCCACCAAACCCACATAACTTCTTAGCTACAGTTGCACATATTATTACCTTTAATTCATTACCTAAGTTAGATAGCAAAAACAGACCGCTATTTGCATATGAGCGTCTAATACATGAAAACTGTGAACGCCGTCCTCATTTTGATGCGGGTCGTTTTGCTAAAGAATTTGGTGATGAAGGACACCGCCAAGGCTGGTGTTTATACCATTTAGGTTGTAAAGGACCTGAAACTTACGGTAACTGCCCAACATTAGAATTTTGCGATATTGGTGGAGGAATTTGGCCTGTTGGTATTGGTCACCCTTGCTATGGCTGTAATGAAGAGGGTGTCGGGTTTACGAAAGGTATTTTCCAACTTGCGAATGTTTATCAGCCAACACCAAAAGCACAAGTACCCGATGTTAACGCCAAAGAAGGTGGTGGTGTTTCTTATGGTGCAGCAGGCTTATTAGGTGCAGTTGTTGGTGCTGTTGCTGGGGTAAGTGTGATGGCTGTGCGTCAATTAGGCCGTGACAAAAATACCACAGGAGCCTCACAGGAGGATAAACGGTGAATAGGCGTCATTTCTTTAAGCTGGCATCAGGTGGGGTTCTCCTTGCGGGAATGGCACCCACTGCGAGTCATGCTGCGGCGCAGAACCGTCCTCCAATTCCTGGGGCTCTCGGTATGCTCTATGACTCTACACTCTGTGTAGGCTGTCAAGCATGTGTGACAAAATGTCAGGAAATTAATCATCCGGAACCCATGGAGCGTGGTGATACTTATGCTAATGGTGATCCGATCTGGTCAAACAATGACAAACTAAGTCCTTACACAAATAACATTATTCAAATTTGGCGTGATGGAACAGGTGAAAATAAAGATCAACTGGAAAACGGTTATGCCTTTATTAAGAAACAATGTATGCATTGCGTTGATGCTAACTGTGTTTCTGTGTGTCCTGTTTCAGCGTTAACCAAAGATCCGAAAACCGGTATTGTGCATTATCATGCAGATATCTGTACAGGTTGTCGTTACTGTATGGTGGGTTGTCCTTATAACATTCCTAAATACGATTATGATGATCCCTTCGGTAAGCTTTATAAATGTGAACTATGTAACCAAAAAGGGGTAGAGCGCTTAGATAAAGGCTTATTACCCGGCTGTGTTGAGGTTTGTCCAACAGGTGCTGTGATTTTTGGTACTCGTGAAGAGTTGCTTGAAGAAGCAAAACGCCGGTTAGCGAAAAAAGCGGGTGAAGAATATCACTATCCACGCCAAACCATTAATGGTGGCGATACTTATCTACATAAGATCCCAGAATATCAAGATCATATCTATGGTGAGTTTGAAGGTGGTGGTACGCAGGTGATGGTACTTTCCGCGGTGCCTTTTGAAAACCTAGGTATGCCAGAAGTGGCTCCATTATCAACGGGTGCGCGTTCTGAACATATTCAACATACGCTGTATAAAGGTATGGTTTTACCAATAGCAGCGCTTGCGGGCATTACTTATTTGGTTAACCGTAATAGTAAAAAACAAGAGCAGGAACACCATAAGGAGGATAACGATGTCGAGTCATGATCCTCGTCCACTTGGCGGTAAGTTATTTACTTTAGCTGTTAGAGTGTTTTTACCGCTTGCTGTGCTTGGTTTTATTCTTATTGGTAAGCGTTTGGTATTGGGTCTTGGGGATGTTTCCGATCTAAATGGCGGTTATCCTTGGGGGATTTGGATAGCCTTTGACTTACTTATCGGAACAGGCTTTGCGTGTGGTGGTTGGGCACTGGCATGGGCTGTTTATGTTTGTAATAAAGGTGAATTTCATCCCTTAGTACGTCCTGCATTATTAGCGAGCTTGTTCGGCTATTCGTTAGGTGGATTATCCATTGCAATCGATATTGGTCGTTACTGGAACATGCCTCACTTCTTTATGCCTCAATACTTTAACGTTAACTCCGTGTTGTTTGAAACAGCAACTTGTATGACCATCTACATTATGGTGATGGCATTAGAGTTTTTACCTGCACTACTGGAACGTTTAGGTTGGAAAGTTTCGTTAAGACGCCTTAATAAAGCGATGTTCTTTATTATTGGTCTAGGCGCCTTATTGCCAACCATGCACCAATCCTCCATGGGATCATTAATGATTTCGGCAGGTTGGAAGGTGCATCCTCTGTGGCAATCTTATGAAATGCTACCGCTGTTCTCTTTATTAACCGCCTTTATCCTCGGTTTCACTATCGTTATTTTTGAAGGTTCTTTATTAAAAGCGAGCCGTACTATTAATGACGATGAAACACCGCTATTTACCAAGTTAACTAAAATCATAGAAGTACTTCTGATCACCTTCTTGGTATTACGTTGGGGTGAAGTGATCTGGAACGGTAAGCTGAGTTATATCGCTAAAGGGGATATGTTCTCTTGGTTATTCCTTGCAGAAAGTGCCTTGTTGTTTATTCCTCTGGTATTGATGCACCTGAAAAATAATCGTCGTAGCCCAAGAATGTTATTTGTCTGCGCATTATTTATGTTAGTGGGTGCGGCAATGTGGCGTATGAACTATTCATTAGTCGCTTATAACCCAGGCAACGGCTATCACTATTTCCCAACTGCAAGTGAGTTGTTGATTTCTATTGGCTTCGTTGCATTCGAAGTTACTGCTTACATTCTTATTATCCGTTTACTGCCGGTACTACCAGCACAAACAGAGTCAAATATACAATTAAAAAAGGCTGAGGTTAAATCATGAGCCAACGCATTACTATTGATCCTATTACCCGTATTGAAGGGCATTTACGCGTCGACTGTGAAATCGATAACGGAAAAGTCGTTAAAGCTTGGTCTTCCGGTACCATGTGGCGTGGAATGGAGGAGATCCTAAAAGGAAGCGATCCTCGTGATGCATGGATTATTGTGCAACGCATTTGTGGTGTTTGTACAACGGTTCACGCAATAGCCTCAGTACGTGCTGTAGAAGATGCCTTAGGGATGGATATTCCGGTTAATGCTCAGTATATCCGTAACTTAATTCTGGCTTCTCACATTATTCATGACCATATCGTCCATTTCTATCAGTTGTCTGCGATGGATTGGGTTGATATTACGGCAGCATTACAGGCAGATCCTGAAAAAGCCTCAGCGATGCTTAAAGGGGTTTCTCAATGGCAATTGAACTCTGCTGAAGAGTTCAGAAAAGTGCAGAAGAAAATTCAAGATTTGGTTGATAGCGGTCAGTTAGGTATTTTCGCTAATGGTTACTGGGGTCACTCAGCCATGAAATTACCTCCTGAAGTGAACTTGATTGCGGTAGCCCACTATCTACAAGCATTGGAATGCCAGCGCGATGCAAACCGCATTGTTGCCGTGTTAGGGGGTAAAACACCGCATATTCAAAACTTAGCGGTGGGCGGTGTTGCTAACCCAATTAACCTTGATGCACCGAATGTTCTCAATTTAGAACGTTTAATGTATGTAAAACACTTTATTGATAACTTGGGTGATTTTATTGAACAAGTTTATAAAGTGGATACTGCTATTTTTGCTGCTTATTATCCAGAGTGGTTAAAAATCGGTAAAGGGGCTAATTACTACTTATCTGTGCCTGAATTGCCTATTAATGGCAATAATACTGAGTTTTTACTCTCAGGTGGCTATATGGAAGGCGTTGATTTTTCTACTTATCGTCCAATTAAAGATTGGAAAGATCAAAACCTGAAAGACGGCATTGAAGAGAGTGGTAAACACGCATGGTATGAAGATGATGAACCATTAAAACCATGGGAAGGTTTAACTCGTCCTAAATACACCGGTTGGGATGAAAATAATAAATACTCATGGGTTAAGTCACCCACATTTTACGGCAAACCTGTAGAAGTAGGTACTTTAGCATGGTTAGTGTGTGGTTTAGCGGGTAAACATGAAGGCACAGTAAAACACTATAACGAAGTTAATCAGATCTACACCAAATTAACCGGTCAAACCCTGGTGACAGAGCAGTTAGAGTCAACTTGGGGACGCATTATTGGTCGTACTGTTCATGCTTGTGTATTACAAGATTCGCTTAACTTCTTATGGCAATCACTGGTTGATAATATTGGCCGTGGAGATACTGCTTCCTTTATTAAACCTGAGTTTGAGCCGGGTAAAGAGTATCGTGGCGTCGGTTTCGAAGAGGCTTCGCGCGGTATGCTATCTCACTGGATAGTCTTTAAAGATGGCAAAATCACAAACTATCAGGCGGTTGTTCCTTCAACATGGAATGCGGGTCCTCGTAACTTTAATGATGAACCGGGTCCTTATGAGTTATCACTAGTGGGAACGCCGGTGGCTGATCCTAACAAACCTCTGGAAGTGGTAAGAACCATTCACTCTTTCGACCCATGTATGGCTTGTGCTGTGCATATGGTTGATTTAACAGGTAAAGAATTAAGTAAGGTGAAGGTATTGTAATGCGTACACTTGTCTTAGGTATTGGTAATTTATTACTAAGCGATGAAGGCATTGGTGTTCGTATCGTAGAAGCGCTCGAAGAGCGCTTCTCTTTACCGGAGAACGTCGATGTTATTGATGGTGGCACATCAGGCATGGAAATTTTGCAAGATATTGCTGCAAGAGATTTATTGATTGTTGCTGATGCAGTAAGAAGCCAGCACGAGCCGGGCAGTATCTTTGTATTACATGATGATGATGTACCTGCATTATTTACCCAGAAAATTTCACCGCATCAACTCGGGCTATCGGATGTATTAATGGCTTTACGTATGACCGATGAATTTCCTCGCAAACTGATTTTAGTGGGTATTGAACCTGCTTCATTAGCGCCAAGTATGTCATTGTCAGATATTGGTCAGCAATCGATGGAAATAGCACTTGAACAAGTGGTTAATATTTTGCGTGAACATGGGATCACCGTAACCCCTAAAGAGGTAACAGCATGAGTGAATTAAATTGGGATATCACGGGATACGATGAACCACCTATTGAATTACTTGAAAGCAGTTTTCGAGAGATTGCCAAAAAAGAGATGCAAGCATTGCCTTTTTATAGAGAAAATATTCCCGTAAAAGCAGGGGGATTTACTTTATTTGAAAAGCAATGGATTGGAACAATTTTAACGCCTTGGATGCTAGAGCTTATTGTGTTGCCCGGGCCATCACAAGAGTGGCCAAGACGTAAAATTGGTGAGCGTATCGCCTTAGCGCTTCCTTGTGGTCAGGTTAAATTTGTCGTTGGTGAACTTGCTAATGGTGCTCAATATCTGGCTTGTTCATTAATGTCGCCACTTGATCGCCATTTACAAGGTGAGCAAGCGGTTGAGTTAGCAGAAAACAGTGCAAAAATGGCTCTTTCTCTTCCTGTTCAGACACAATCCGTCACAGAAGTTGATTTAAGTCGGCGTTCCCTTTTTCGTGGTCAGTTAAGATCATAATGTAGAACGTTTACGCGACACCGAGTCAAATTCTTCTTATTGAATAGTCAGGAGTCAGAATATGTGTAGCACTTGCGGTTGTGGTGAAGGTAATGTCAGCATTGAAGGCGTAGCGCCTCATTCACACGATCACCACCATCACTCTCACGACCATGATCATCACGACCATGGCCATCACCATCACGGTCATCACCATCATCATGGGCATGATCATCATCATGAACACAATGCTACTCCAGCGAATACTGTTCATAAATATATTGATAAGTCTGAGCAAAAGCATAAGCACAATTACGAAACTCATGGTCAGCCTATCATTATTCATCATCACCATTACCATAATAGTGGCGATGTTCATCTCCATTTTTATCATGATGCACAGCAAAATGAAGCCCAAGTGTTCCATGAGCATCATCATGGGAATGACGATCATCATGCACATTCTCATGAACATACTCATAGCCATGAACATGAACATAGCCATGAACACGAAGAACAATTTAGTCCAGTTATTGATAATGACAACATGCATTATGGGCAAGGGGAAGCTGGTACTCATGCTCCCGGAATTAGCCAAAAACGAATGTTAAAAATTGAGATGGATGTACTGGATAAAAATAATCGAATTGCCGTTCATAATCGTGAACATTTTGCCCAGCAAAATGTATTGGCGCTGAATTTAGTTTCAAGTCCCGGCTCCGGTAAAACAACGTTGCTAACTCAAACGTTAAAACAGCTAACGCAACGTGTACCTTGTGCGGTGATTGAAGGTGATCAGCAAACGACGAATGATGCTGATCGAATTCGTGAAACCGGGGTTGCTGCTATTCAAGTCAATACGGGTAAAGGTTGTCACCTTGATGCACAAATGGTGCATGATGCTACCCATCAATTAGGTTTAAAAGACAACAGTATTCTCTTTATTGAAAATGTTGGCAATCTGGTTTGCCCTGCTAGTTTTGATCTGGGTGAAAAACATAAAGTGGCTATCCTTTCGGTAACGGAAGGGGAAGATAAACCATTAAAATATCCACATATGTTTGCCGCTGCAGATCTGATGATTATCAATAAAATTGATTTAGTGCCACATCTTAATATCGATGTGCAAGCGTGTATTGAATCAGCGCGTCGCGTCAATCCTAATATTGAGATCATCGCATTATCTGCGACAACTGGCGAAGGTATGGAAGAGTGGTTAGCTTGGTTGGAGAGCCGTTTATGTGCTTAGGTGTTCCTGCCAAGATAGTTGAGGTGGGCGATGATGTCCACCAACTCGCTTATGCTGAAGTCAGTGGCGTAAAACGTGCCGTCAATATCTCTATGGTTTGTGAGGGTGACCCGTCAGAGTTATTAGATAAGTGGGTGCTTATTCATGTTGGATTTGCCATGAGTATTCTTGATGAACAAGAAGCTCAAGATACTCTGGATGCATTACAACATGTATATGGTGTTACCCTTGAAGAGGCTGATGATGCAATACGTTGATGAATTTCGTGATCCCGAATTGGCCAAAGCATTATTAGCTCAAATACGTGAAACTATTTCACAATGGCCTCATCCCATCACTCGCCCATTACAGATTATGGAAGTGTGTGGCGGACATACGCATGCCATTTTTAAATTTGGTCTCGACCGCTTATTACCACAAGAGATTGAGTTTGTTCATGGTCCCGGTTGCCCGGTATGTGTGTTACCTATGGGGCGCATTGATGCTTGCTTAGAAATTGCAGCCCGTCCAGAAGTCATTTTCTGTACTTTCGGTGATGCGATGCGGGTGCCCGGTCGTCATGGTTCAATGCTTGATGCTCGTCGTCGCGGTAGTGATATCCGTATTGTTTACTCACCGCTTGATTCATTAAAAATTGCGCAAGATAACCCTGATAAACAAGTGGTATTTTTTGGCTTAGGTTTTGAAACTACCATGCCAAGTACGGCGATGACGCTGCAACAAGCGAAATTACGTGGACTGAAAAATTTTTCGCTATTTTGTCAGCACATTACTATCGTACCGACTTTACGTTGCTTATTAGAGCAAGAAGATGTACGTATTGATGGTTTTATTGCCCCCGGTCATGTCAGTATGGTGATTGGCTGCACGCCTTATCAACCTTTATGTGATGAATTTGAAAAACCCTTTGTGGTGACAGGGTTTGAACCGTTGGATTTATTACAAGCTATACTGATGGTAGTAAAACAGCTTAAAGCAAAAGCTGAGAATGCAGATTATGTTTTAAGTATTGAAAATCAATATAGCCGTATTGTCCCTAATGAAGGCAATAAACTTGCGCAAAAAGCATTGAAAGATGTTTTTATGCTAAAAGAGAGCAGTGAATGGCGTGGACTTGGGGAGATCCCTATGTCTGGTATTCAACTAACACCTGCTTACGCTGAGTTTGACGCTGAACGACGTTTTACACCAGCACCACAACAAGTGGCTGATAATCCACAATCACGCTGTGGCGATGTATTAACCGGACGATGCAAACCTTCTGATTGCCCATTATTTGGTAAAAGTTGTACACCAGAAACGGCATTAGGTGCCTTAATGGTGTCATCAGAAGGTGCATGTGCGGCTTATTATCAGTATCGCCGTGAAGGTAATATATGAAACAACCTGATGAAATCACCTTAGCTCAAGGAAATGGTGGGCAAGGTATGCAACAACTTATCGAAGGGCTATTTTTGAAAGCATTCGATAATCCATTATTGAATGAAAAAGAAGATCAGGCTCGTATTGCATTAGCCGATCTCACAGCACAGGGCGATCGTCTGGCATTTAGTACCGACAGTTATGTGATTGATCCGATCATTTTCCCAGGTGGAAATATTGGTAAATTATCTGTTTGCGGAACCGCGAACGATCTTTCTGTAGGTGGAGCTGTACCTCGCTATCTCTCTTGTGGTTTTATTTTAGAAGAGGGACTTGCTTTTGAAACGCTAGAAACATTGGTGATGGCGATGGCAAAAGCCGCACAACAAGCAGGTATTCAGATTGTAACGGGGGATACCAAAGTGGTTCCTCGTGGTGCTGCGGATAAGATCTTCATTAATACTGCGGGTATTGGGGTGATCCCAAGTAAAATTGATTGGGCAGCGAGTCACATTAAAGCTGGTGATAAGATCATCGTCAGCGGTACAATAGGCGATCATGGTGCCACTATCTTAAATTTACGTGAAAATTTAGGATTGGAAGCTGATCTGCAAAGTGACTGTGCCGTGCTTGAACCAATGATTGCGCCTTTACGTCAAATTGACGGTATTCGTGCATTACGTGATGCAACTCGTGGTGGCGTGACCGCTATTTTACATGAGTTTTCTCAAGCCTGTGGCTGTGGCATGAATGTATATGAAAACAAACTGCCAATGAAACAGTCTGTACGTGGTGTGTGTGAATTATTAGGGCTGGAAGCACTCAATTTTGCTAACGAAGGTAAAATTGTATTAGTCGTGTCACCGCAAGCAGAAAAACAAGTTCTTGAGGCTTTACATCAACATACTTTAGGCCAAGATGCTTGTACCATTGGTGAAGTAACTGAAGAGCGTTATATTCGTTTAACGGGAATTTTTGGCACAAGTCGTATTTTAGATCTCCCTTATAACGAGCCATTACCCCGTATTTGTTAATTAAATCAAATCACTCAACTGATCTTTTAAATACTCATAAGTTATTTCTCTGTTACAGAAGTTTGTTATAACGCAAACTTCTGTCATTTATCTTAATTCTGATCCTTTGATAAAAATATTTTTGGAGTAACATGTTCGACCAATCCTACTGCGTGGAGAGGGTCTCTCGTGGGGGTAAGTTCTAGGGAAAAACATGTCTTGGTCAGAATTTAAATCTCAATACCTGATCCGTTTCTGGAAGCCTCTTCCGGCGGTTATTGCAGCAGGTATCTTATCTACTTACTACTTTGGTTTAACCGGCACTTTCTGGGCAGTTACTGGTGAGTTTACTCGCTGGGGCGGTCATGTGATGCAATGGTTTGGTGCGCATCCAGAAGAATGGGGTTACTTTAAAATCATTGGTCTTGAAGGGACACCACTCACTCGTATTGATGGGGTAATGATTATTGGGATGTTTGGTGGTTGTATTATGGCAGCACTTTGGGCCAATAATGTCAAACTTCGTCATCCTCAACATAAAGTGCGTATTCTTCAGGCCGTTTTGGGCGGTATTATTGCCGGATTTGGTGCACGTTTAGCCATGGGGTGTAACCTCGCGGCATTCTTTACCGGTATTCCTCAATTTTCATTGCATGCTTGGTTCTTTGCTGTTGCTACTGCTATTGGCTCTTATTTTGGTGCCAAACTTTCATTAATGCCACTATTTCGTATACCGGTAAAACTGCAAAAAGTCAGTAAAGCATCACCTATTACGCAAGATAAACAACGTGCAAAACGTCGCTTTCGATTGGGGATGGTTATCTTTTTTGCCATGATCGCATGGTCATTAATTATTCTATTTGATTCACCCAAACTCGGCTTTGCTATGCTGGGGGGAATTGGCTTTGGGATCTTAATTGAACGTGCGCAAATCTGTTTTACTTCCGCATTTCGTGACTTATGGATAACCGGTAGAACGCATATGGCGAAAGCGATTATTATCGGTATGGCGGTAAGTGCGGTGGGTATTTTTAGCTATGTACAATTAGGTGCTGCACCGAAAATTATGTGGGCCGGTCCTAATGCAGTTATTGGTGGTTTGTTGTTTGGTTTTGGTATCGTGCTTGCTGGTGGTTGTGAAACAGGCTGGATGTATCGTGCAGTTGAAGGGCAGATCCACTTTTGGTGGGTAGGTTTAGGTAACGTGATTGGTTCAACAATA
Organism: Proteus sp. G3927; assembly: GCF_963894685.1. NCBI lineage: Bacteria > Pseudomonadati > Pseudomonadota > Gammaproteobacteria > Enterobacterales > Morganellaceae > Proteus > Proteus sp. G3927. The sequence continues at coordinate 192,744 of NZ_CAWQGX010000024.1, forward strand.
CTGGCGTACTATTGGGATGATTTTTCTGCGGTACTGGCTACCGACTACGATAAAATCAACCTATTAGATACCTTTGGTCCAGTTGGTGGATTAGCCATCACCTACCTGCTACTTGGTCTCTCTTTTATATTACTACTTTGGTGGGAAAAACATTTCTTCCGCAAAAGAGCGCAACAAGCGCAAGCGCTTTCAACACAAATTAATAAGGAAATCGCATGAACGAGAAAAAAACCATAGTGCCAGATTATCGTCTTGATATGGTCGGTGAGCCTTGTCCTTATCCTGCGGTGGCAACATTAGAAGCGATGCCGTCACTGAAAAAAGGTGAGATCCTTGAAGTGGTAAGCGATTGTCCTCAGTCTATTAATAATATTCCCTTAGATGCGAAAAACTACGGTTATACCGTATTAGATATTCAGCAAGATGGGCCGACAATACGCTATTTAATTCAAAAATAGCGGCGGAATAATTGATAAAAAAACAGCCTGATCATAGCGTGAGATAGGCTGTTTTTTTGTACTATGATATCGGGTGATAAAATTACTCGGCTTCACCACCAAGTACTTCGATAACCCTTTCAATTAGCGCGCTTAGTTCACCTGTCATTAAGACAAAATCGGCATCAAAACGCTGGGCAAAATCGGCTTTATCAATATCATCGTTTTGCTCACGCAAGGTATCACTAAATTTAATGCGCTTGATAGAGCCATCATCACAAAGCATGAATTGCAGGCGATCTTCCCAATCAAGAGAAAGCTTGGTGACAAACTTACCGGCTTCAATATGAGTGGCAATTTCATCAGAGACAAGCTCTTGTTTCTTACAACGTATCACGCCACCTTCTTCTAATACCGCTTTAAGCTCGGCTTCATCCATTAATGTAAAACCAGCAGGGAGTTCACCGGAACGAACCCATTGTGTCATTTTTGATTCGACAGACTCATTAAAATTGAGTGGAACCACGGGTAGCGAACCTAATGTTTTACGCAATAAGGCTAAATTATCTTCGGCACGTTTTGCACTACCTGAATCAACAATCACTAATTGTTTATCTAAATCTAACCAAATAAAGGTTTGTGAGAATTTGCTAAATGCGCGAGGAAGTAACGTGTGGACAACTTCATCTTTTAATGTCGCTTTTTCGGTTTTCTTTAATTTACGACCTTGTTCACCCTCTAACTTTTCAACTTTATCTTGTAGCGCTTGCTTAATGACGGTGGCGGGGAGGATCTTATCTTCTTTCCGTGCGCACATCATGACTTGTTTACCTGCAACATGGATAAGTGCTTCGCCACGATCACCCATAGGTGAAACCCAACCCGTTTTGGTCATATCTTGGCTACTACAAGGGGTGAATGCTAATGAAGCCAGCTGTTGTTCTAACTCATCCATTGACAGCGCTATCTCTTTATTTAAGCGATAGACCAAAATATTTTTAAACCACAGCATCTGACATTCCCCTTAATCATGATTAACAGCAATATGATACTGAATGTTAGCAGTATCTAAAAGGTAATATCCTTTAAAAGAAATTTATTATCGGCTCACAGTATAAAAACAGTGTTCAAGCTGAATCGAATAATTAGTAAAATTACTTTATGAAAATGAGTTTTATTCTTATTTGTTGCTAATTAACTTATCGTTTTACGGGAGAGATAATCTAAATCTCAAGGATTGTCGTAATGTGATAATTATCACGTAGTTGGGTTTTTATCCTATTTTTGAACGCTTTCTTTGCAACACTTTCAGATTTATCTCTGCATTAATTTACAAAAGAAAATTTATCTTGACGATTGGATGTGATTTTTATCACAGTTTTAAGAAAAAGTGACAGGTTGTTTTTCATGGTAACGATGGTGATCTAAATCACAAATATAAATATTTTTTTGCGGAAAATTGACAAAAACGCATAAATAGCCTTTTTATGTTAACTATGGTTATAGTTTAGCTTTAGTTATGATTAATAGAATCCGTCGTTCATAAACAAACATTGATTAGAGATTGTAATTAAACCTTACTCTTGTCCTATCTTGGTTGATATTTTTAGTTAATTATCCTTATAAAGTGTGTAGGTCATTCATTACTGCGAGTTAAATTGTAGTTAAATTTATTTTTAAGCTTATTTAAATAACAAGTAAATATAAAAATAGAAAATTATAGAATTGAGATAATAATATTTAAATCTTTAGGGTTATTTATTTAGTGGTTAAAAATAATACGTCCTTTTAAATATATTAAATAGCAAGGTAAATTTTTTTATTAGCAAAAACATTAGCTATGTAACAAAATGAAATATAAAAGAAAAATTAAAAAATGGTATTTTGAAAAAGTTGATTAAGTTCAAAAAATACGTATCTTTAAGCTTAATTGTGAAGCTCATCACTCAGGTATGTAACCATGAAAATATACTTTGATGTAATTGTGGGCTATATCACGAAAGTTAGGCTTTTTTTTGAGTAACATGCCAGCGAAAATTCAATGCTCTACTCGATTTGTGGATAGAAATAAAAGCAATGCCCTTATTTAAATAGTAATGAGGACATTATTTTTGTGTCTTATTGGTGAATATCTCTGTGTCAAGGAAATTAAAGCCTGTAAGAAAATTAAGTAGAGTAATAATAGCAGTTATAAAAATGAACGGTTGTAAAAGCGATTTTCTTGTTTGAGATCCGTGGCGGCGGCTCTTTGAACTGAAATCAGGGTTAATCATAGACGGCGGTATTATTTTTAACCTTAGAAAGAAAATCATAAAACTATAGAAAATAGATGGGTATTTTAATCATGAAAAGCTTAAAGCCTTTAGCAGCGCTGGTAGGTTTATTGGTTCTGTCGGGATCTGCAAACGCAGTAAATGTGTACAACGATAAAGGTACACGTTTTGATGTTAACGGTCAGTTCCGTTTAAAAACGCAAGTGACAAGTAAAGATCATGAAATGCGTATGCGTGATGATGGTAGCCGTATCGGTTTCTTTGGTTCCCATGAACTGACTAACGATATCAAAGTGTTTGGTAAGTTAGAGTGGGGTTCAGATACTCAAAAAACCAACAGTGATAATGAGAAAACAAACTTTGATCTGTACAACCGCGTAGGCTATGTCGGTTTTTCTCATCGTGATTATGGACAAATCCAATTTGGTCGTACTTATATCCCAATTGACTGGGTAAAAAAATCAAGCTACGGCTATGGTAATACAGGGGTATTTTACTTTAGTGATGTATTAGGCCGTGCAGTAGGTTATTCAAGTAAAGGGGTTGGTAAAAACAACTTTATGACCCGTTTACCACAAACTATCTTTATTGAAACAAACCGTTATGAAGGCTTTAAATTAGCGGCAACTTTAACGGGTAAAGATGGTAAAGATAATGATGGTGATGGAAAAAATGGCGATCGCAGAACCGGTGATATCCGTCATGCCTATTCTGTCGTTGGTTTCTATAAATCAACTTTCGGTTTAGAGTTTGATGCGGGTTACTCAGCAGCTGTAGGTGAGCCTAATCTATACCCAGATAGTGTTGTTGGTAATAAAAAACCAGAAAATAGTATCTTAGCATTCGGTGCTGAATACTTCTTCCCTGGTCGCGAATTCTCTATCGGTATCGACTATGGTCAATCTCGCGGTAAAAATACTGGCTTAACCTTAAGAGAAGGTGCAACTGAGAAAGACTATAAATGGAACTCAGTTAAAGGCGATTGGAAAGCGAATTTATATGGTGTTGGTGTGAAATGGCACTGGGATCGTATCGAAAGTGGTATGTATGCGGGTTATTACCTGCGTGATGGCGATGCTAACACTTTCAACTACAAAAAAGAAACCTATACTGTGGGTGTAGATAAACGTTTTGCGGTATCTAAATACAACAACTTACGTTTATTCGCTGAAATGGCATATGATGATGCTCGTAGCGAAAACCCAGCTTATGAAGATAAAAAACAATATATCTTTGAAACTGGTATGCGTCTGTACTTCTAGTTTCATCAAAGCAAGTATTGTTTGACAGAAGTAATAAAAGGAGAGCAACTGTGCTCTCCTGTTAACCAATATATAAGGGGTGTGTAATGGTTAAGAATGTGTTGAAAATCTCAACATTAGCAATGTTGGTCGCATTCAATGTGAATGCTGCGACAGTCGATCTCCGTATTATGGAGACTTCGGATGTTCACAGTAACTTAATCGACTTTGACTACTTCAAAGACAAACCAACAGAACAGTTTGGTTATGTTCGTACGGCAAATTTAATTAAAGCCGCGAAAGCTGAAGCAACCAATGCGATTTTAGTGGATAACGGTGACTTGATCCAAGGTAGTCCACTGGCTGACTATCAAGCAGCTAAAGGCTTAGAGAAAGGGGAAGCTCATCCTGCGCACCAGTTAATGAATACCATGGGGTATACCGTAGGTAACTTTGGTAATCATGAATTTAACTATGGTTTAGATTACCTGAAAAAAGCCATTGCGGGCGCTGAATTCCCATATATCAATGCCAATATCATGGATGCGAAAACAGGCAAAAACTATTTCACACCTTATATCATTGTTGATACACCAGTAAAAGATCGTGATGGCAAAGAGCACACTATCAAGATTGGTTATATCGGCTTTGTACCACCACAGATTTTAATCTGGGATAAAGCCAATCTGGATGGAAAAGTCGTTGTCAATGATATTACAGAAACAGCGAAAAAATTCGTTCCTCAAATGAAAAAAGAGGGTGCGGATCTGATTGTGGCTATCCCTCACTCTGGTTTCTCTTCTGAACCTTATAAAGCTATGGCTGAAAACTCAGTCTATTATCTGAGTGAAGTTGATGGCATTAACGCTATTATGTTTGGTCATGCTCACGGCGTATTCCCAAGTAAAGAATTTGAAGGCATTAAAGGTGTTGATGTTGCTAAAGGCACTGTAAATGGTGTTCCAGCAGTAATGCCAGGCCAATGGGGTGATCACTTAGGTGTTGTCGATATGGTTATCAATAACGACAGCGGCAAATGGGTGATGACCCAAGCAACAGGTGAAGCGCGTCCTATCTTTGATAAAGCAAACAAAAAAGCATTAGTTGAACGTGATGCCGAGTTAGCGCAAATCATTGAAAAAGCACACCAAGGTACTCGTGATTTCGTCGGAAAACATATTGGTAAAGCGTCAGCTAATATGTATAGCTTCTTAGCTTTAGTACAAAGTGATCCAACGGTACAAATCGTTAACGATGCACAGGTTGATTATACTAAACACTTTATTCAAGGTGATCCGAACTTAGACGGCCTGCCAGTATTAGGTGCAGCAGCACCATTTAAAGCCGGCGGACGTAAAAATGCACCTGCAGACTTCGTTGAAGTAGAAAAGGGTGACTTAACATTCCGTAACGCAGCAGACTTATATCTGTATCCAAATACATTAGTGGTTGTAAAAGCAACCGGTGCAGATGTTGTTGAGTGGTTAGAATGTTCAGCGGGTATGTGGAACCAAGTTGATCCTAACTCAACCAAACCACAATACTTAATCAACTGGGATGGTTTCCGTACTTATAACTTCGACACTATCAGTGGCGTAGAGTATAAAGTTGATTTAACTCAGCCTGCTAAATATGACGTTGATTGCCAAGTTGTCAATAAAGATGCAAACCGTATCAAAAATGTCACTTACCAAGGCAAACCTATCGATCCTAAAGCAACTTTCTTAATTGCAACCAATAACTATCGTGGATACGGTGGTAAATTTGCGGGTACAGGTGAAAGCAATATCGCCTTTGCATCACCAGATGAAAACCGTGCAATTTTAGCTTCTTATATTGCTAAGCAAACGAAAGAAAATGGCGAAGTTGCAACAAAAGCTGCGAATAATTGGTCTTTCTTACCGATTAAGACAGATAAACAATTAGATGTTCGCTTTGAAACTTCACCAAGTGAAAAAGCCGCTAACTTTATTAAAGATTTTGCTCAGTATCCAATGACCTTTGTGGAAAATGACGATATCGGTTTTGCAATTTACAAAATCGACCTAACTGAGAAGAAATAATCTTATAGACCTGTCCATTCGGGCAGGTCGTTCTCATGTTTTGGCGTGAAAGAGTGCAGTTATTGCTCTTTAAGGGGATTTTATGCGCTTTATAAAGCTATTACCTGCTATTTTAGCTGTTATTTTAGCGGGTTGTGTGACACAAGCACCTGAAGTTAAACAACCATTAAAACCGCAAGCAAAATTAGTTGAAGGCGTATCTTGTATTTTACCTGATGCACCTACTGCCAATTATGACTATATTGCGACAAATGATCGTTATGGTCAAAATAGTAAAGCATCAACAGATTACTTTAAATTAGCCATTAATTACTCACCGGCTTTTTGTGATTATAAAAAAAATAATATTAAGCGTTTAAATAACGATAACGAAAAAGAGCGTGCTAAACGCGAATTCGATAAATTTGAAATCCAGTGTTTCTCAGATAATAAATTTGGCTGGATTGTTCATGGGCTATGGGCTGAAACCTGCGATGGTAAATCATGGGATGAATGCCGTGACTGGAAAGACATACGCAAGCATCCTCGTTTATGTAAAGGGGATTTACCACCATTAGAATACTCAGCGATTAAACCTTACTTATGTTCATCACCGGGTATTGACTTATTGCAAGGTGAATGGGAAAAACATGGCGTTTGTGCCTTTGATACGCCAGAAGCATTCTTTGGTCAGCAACAAGCGTTATTTGACGCATTAGTGTTACCAGAAGGCCGCCCTTCAAATAGTGAATTGATTAAGTTCTTAAAAGAAAATAATCCATCATTGAAGGATAAAGAAATTCAAATTAATCGAGATGAATTCTATATTTGTTATAGCAAAGATTTCGAAGTGATTGATTGTCCGAAACGTGAATATTGATCTAGGGATAAAACTTAAATGAACCATAAATATAAACTCGTAGCCCTTGCAGTAAGCTCCGTCTTATTAGCAGGTTGTGCTAAAAATTATGACGAAGCGAACGTCGTTGATGTCCGTGTGATTGCACTCAATGACTTCCATGGTGCATTAAAAGCACCAGGTCCAAACAAGCCTGGTGGTATTGAGCATATGGCTACGCTGGTCAAAGAGCTGAAAAAAGATAACCCAAATAATATTGTGGTAGCTGCCGGTGATATGGTTGGTGCTAGCCCACTGTTATCTTCAATGTTCCATGATGAGCCAACTATTGAAGCGCTGTCATTAGCAGGTTTAGAAGCAACTTCAGTGGGTAACCACGAATTTGATAAAGGTATGGGTGAGTTACTGCGTAAGCAAAACGGTGGTTGCCATCCAGTTACAGGTTGTCAAGGTCCTACTGAATTTAAAGGTGCTGATTTCCAATATTTAGCGGCTAACGTGACTGTTAACGAAACAGGTAAAACGTTATTCCCTGAATATGTGATTAAAGAGTTCAATGGTATTCCGGTTGCCTTTATTGGTTTAACTTTAGAAGGTACTGCGGCTATCGTGACACCAAAAGGAACTGAAGGTTTAAGCTTCCACAATGAAGCAAAAACAATCAACGCTTTAGTGCCTAAGTTACAAGCTCAAGGTGTACAGGCGATTGGTGTTCTGATCCACGAAGGTGCTGCACAGCGCCGTGATGGTGGTCCAGTAAATATCAACGCATGTAATGGTATTACAGGTAAAGTACTTGGTGTGGTTGAACAATTAGATCCAGCGGTTGACTTTGTTGTAACGGGTCATACTCACCAAGCTTATAACTGTACTATTAACGGTAGATCAGTGACTTCTGCACAATCTAATGGCGCAATGTTAACGCGTATCGACCTGAAATTAGATAAAACAACGAAAGATGTTGTTGATGTAGAAGCGCGTAATATTTGGGTTGATAACCGCAAATATGAAAAAGATCCTGCTGTCACTAAACTGTTAGAAGCTTACGAGAAAATTGCTACACCATTAGCGAACCGTATTATTGGTAAACTAGAAGGTAACTTAACCAAGCAAACTAACGATGCAGGCGAATCGGGTCTAGGTCAAGTTATTGCTGATGCCCATTTATATACGGCAAAACCAAAAGATATGGGTGGCGCACAAATCGCCTTAATGAACAGTGGCGGTATTCGTGCTGATATGACGGGTGGTGATGTTTCTTATAACGCTATTTATACCGTACAACCATTCTCTAATGTACTGTTAACACAAACATTAACGGGTGAGCAGATCAAACGCTTATTAGAGCAACAGTGGGATCGTTCACGTCCACAAGTATTAGCGGTATCGGGTAATTTCCAATATACATGGGACAGCAAAGCACCTGTTGGACAACGTGTGATTGTTGAATCAATGCGTATTGATGGTAAGCCTGTGGATATGAAAGCGAATTACCGTGTAGTTGCAAATGAATACTTAGCAACAGGCGGTAGTAACTTCTCTGTACTGAAAGAAGGTAAAGATCCGGTTTACAGCGTGCCAGATGTTGATGCAGTAGTGAAATACTTTGCTGAGCAGTCACCTATTGCTCAACCAAAAGCGAACAACATTACTCGTAAATAACATATTTTCATACGCCTTGTGAAAATAGCACCTCTTACGAGAGGTGCGTAACTAAATAAAGAGAGCAAAGTGTTGAACACAAAGGGTCCATCCCTACCTTTGTATTCATTACGCACTTTGCTCTTTTTTATGTTTTTTTACTCATGGGTTGCCAATAAGCTGGAACTGTATTTATTACATATAGGCTCTCATGAAAATTTTTATTGCTCCCTTTATTATTTGTCGAGGGCAAAAAAAAGCCCACAGAGGCTGTGGGCAAGGAATGAAAATAAAAAGAGGGTATTTGGATCAGATGTCTATATTAAAGTCTATTATTTGAAGATTTTAAAACGAGCGTCATCTTCAATATAATTTTTCTCACTTGCTTCTTGTTCGATAGAGCCAAAGACCATTTGTGCTCTTAATTTCCAATGGCGAGGAATATCCCAAGTTGCGTGAACCTCATCATCAATAATTGGATTGTAGTGTTGCAGTGATGCCCCTACATTTTCAGCCGCAAGGGCAGTCCAGACAGAAAGCTGAGCCATACCACTGGCTTGCTCTGACCAAACAGGAAAGTTTTCAGCATACAGTGGGAACTGCTCTTGAAGCCCTTTAACGATATCAGTATCTTCAAAATAAAGGATGGAACCTGCACCGGCAGCAAAGCTATTAATTTTGGCTTCTGTTGCGCTAAATGCATCCGCAGGGACTAATTTTTTCAGAGTATCTTTAACGATATTCCATAGTTTCTGATGTTGTTCACCAAATAAAACAACAACACGAGAAGTTTGTGAGTTAAATGCGCTAGGGCTTTCTTTAACCGCTTCTTTGATAATAGTGGCGACTCTGTCTTCGCTAATAGGCAGTTGATTACCTAAATGATAAATTGTTCTACGTTTTTTCATTAATTCTGTGAATGCGTTAGACATGCTTATCTCCTTGATAAATATAAGCGTTTAAAGCTGTTTAGCCTGAGCTAATCTATGCACATACTATAGACGCTGTGGGTGATTTATTGATATCTAAAAATTTTAACCACTTACATCAAATTATTAGAGCTAGTCTTTAACTGATTGATTTTCATTGCTCTTATTACCATATCTAAACTCTGGTGCTAGCTGACTTATCCCTAAACCCCCCGCTTTTTTCACTTTTATTTGTACCGGAATACGCTCTTTCATCGCTTCAACATGACTGATCACACCAATAATTTTGCCAGAAGCATTAAGGCTATCTAAGGCATCTAAAGCAATATCTAGTGTATCAGGATCGAGAGTGCCAAAGCCTTCATCTAAAAAGAGTGACTCAATTTGCGTCTTATTACTGACTAAATCAGATAACGCTAAGGCAAGGGATAAGCTGACTAAAAAACTTTCTCCACCAGAAAGTGTACGTGTATCGCGTAGAGCATCTGCTTGCCATGTATCGGCAATCTGTAATTCAAGGCTACCTGTCGTTTTGCGTTGTAAAAAGTAACGACCATGTAGTTTTTCTAAGCGACGATTAGCCAGATAGATAAGATGGTCGAGGGTTAACCCTTGGGCAAAGCGACTAAATTTATCACCAGATGCAGAGCCAACTAACTCATTTAAATAACTCCAATCATCATAATGCGCTTGCTGTTTGGCTATTTGCGCTAATAGTGTTTGTTGCTCTATCCGTTTTTCATCATCTTGGCGTAATTGTATTTGCAGACTAAATAGTGTTTCTTGCAACGCTTTGTGTTGCTTTGCTAAGTCGTCTAAATGGATATTACATTGCTCAGCAGTACATTGTGTTGAGAGTAATGGTTGTTGTAATAAATGTTGTTGATAGGCTTTTTCTTGAGTCTCAAGGCGCGTTTTTTCTTGTAAAAGTTTATCAAGTCGCTGTTTTTGCTGCTCTTGTAGACGTGTTCTTTCCTCTACCGATAATAGAGAGGCTAAAAAGTCATTTTCATCGGCAAAAAGACTCTCTTTTAACGCGTGTTGATAGTGTTCAGTGGCTTGTTGTGCTTGTGTTATTGCTCGTTGTAGGGCTTTTTCATTCTCTTGATATTGGCCAATTAATTGATTAAGTCGGTTTTCTAGTTGGTTTTTTTCTTGAGTATATTGCTCAATCTGGGTTTGTAAAAATTGGCTATGTTTATCAAGTTCACTACGTACCTGCTCTACAGATTGTGAACCAAATAAGGCTTGTCGTTGATCCTGCCATTGTGTTTGTTGGTGCTGTTGTTGGCTTAATTTTGCTAATAGCGCCTCAAGTTCAGCCTGTTTTTCTGCTAAATAACGTTTTTTTTCATTTTGCGTCACTTGCTGTTCACGTAGGCTTTGTTGTAATAGCTGAAGCTCTTTTAACTGACTTTGATATTGCAGGTGCTCTTGTTGACGAGCCGCCAACCATGGCGTGAACTGCTCAAATTCAGGGAGTGTATAGCCTTGTTTTTCAATCGCTGACTGAATATGTTGTGCTAATTGTTGTTGCTGTTGGTGCAAGTGCTCGCTTTGTTGCTGATAGGTTTTGATTGTTTTTTGCAAATAATCTAAATCATTTTGCTGTTGCTTAACCGATTGTTGTTGTTGATTAAATTGCTCTTTTGCATTGAGAAAATGCGTATTCTTTTGATGTGTTTGGGCTTCTAATTGCTGATAACTGTCAAGTTTTTCTGTGAGAATAAGCTCTTGCTGATTTAATGATTGTTCTAATGTCAGTAAGTTATCTGCATCATCAACTAACGGTAAATGGTGTGCTTGTGCTAACGTCTGCCACTGTTGGGTCAGTACGCTATTCTCTTGGGTTAACTGAGCGATATTGTCACTCAAGGTGCTATTTTGTGAGCCATAGTTTACCAGTTGGGTTCGCTGTTCGGCTAAGGTGATGGTGAGTGAATGCACCTGCTGTTGTAATGCTTCTAAACGTAGCTTTGTCTCATCTGGTTTGATGTCATGATAGGTTTCTACATAAGGATGCTGTGTTGAGCCACATAGAGGACAAGGTTTATCTTTCAGTAAACGTGCACGCTCTTGCTCATATTCGGCGACTTTTTGTAGCAAAAGATAGTTGTCATTTAAATCTTTAAGATGTTGTGCTTTCTCTTTTAGTGCCAGATCATTTTCTGCAATCGTTTGGGTTAGAGTCGCTATTTTTTGCTGATTTTCACTCAATGTAGTTTGATAATGTTGCTGCTCTTTGCCATTACGTTGTAATTGAGTGTGTAAATTTATAATTTTTGCCAATGCATTTTTTTGCAGATTAATTTGTTGTAATCGCGGTTTTATTTCATCGGGTTTGTCTGCTTTTTGACGCGCTTCCAATTGTGTTTGATAAGATTGTAGTTGCTGTTGCTGTAAATTAAGTTGCTCTTGTTGGGTGGCTAATGTTTGGGTAGCTTGTTGTAATGCTTTTTCCAAACTTATGACTTTTTCCTGCTCTGCTGTTTCTCGTTTTTGGTTGGCAAGATATTGGCTTGATATTTCATTATATTGCTGAAAATAGTGTTGCCATAAGGGTAGATTTTCCGCAAGTTGTGCATGATAGGCATGTTGTGTTAAGTCGTTATTTAATTGATTAACTTGTTGTTGTGTGGTGATTAATTTTTTCTCGGCTAACTGAGAATGTTGCAGATATTCAGCGCATATTTTTTCTAATTTATGTTTGTGTTGGTTATTAGTACTAATTTCTTGTTGTAACAGCACCAATTGATTATCTAAAGGCAGTACCTTCTCACGAATTAACCGTAAAGTGTGCTGTTTTTTCTCATGATGCGTTTTTAATTGTTCATGAAAGTCTGCCAATTTTTTATTGATAGGTAGGCTTTGTTGTTCAATAGCCTGTTTTTCTGTTTTTAAGCTTGTTAACTGTGTTGCTAAATAGTTTTGCTCTGTAAGACGACGATTTTTTTCATCATAAAGAGGGCGAATTTTTTCTGCTGGCTCATTTTTTTCTAAGCGTTGAATATCGGGTTGAGCAATAATTAATGCCTGTTGAGCCTCATTGAGTCCCGCTTGGGCTGATTGTTGTTGCTGCTGAATTTCTAGCGCTTTTTCTTGCCATTGCTTAGCAACTTGGTATTCCTGTTGCTCTTTTTGTAACCTTGTTACTTGTGCTTGAATATTGGCTTGTTGTGTTAATAGCTCTTGGCGTGTTGTTGCATCCAATAATGCCATCATTTGAGCTTGTTGTTTTAGCGTATTTAAAGCCTGCTCTTCTTCGCGCCAATGTTTAAAAATTGTTTGTGAAATATGGCGATAGATATCTGTACCAGTAAGCTCTTCAAGTAGCTCTGCACGAGATTTGTCATCAGCGTTGAGAAATGCAGCAAATTGCCCTTGTGATAACAACATGGATTTAGTGAAGCGATCGAAATCTAATCCGGTGATCGAGATTATTTTTTCTTTTACTTGGCTAATTTTATTGGCTAAAACTTTATCTTCACCGCCTAAACGATTAATTTTTGCTAACTCAGCCTGTGGGGCTTGTAAGTTTCCCTCTTCTTTATAATTAGCACGACGTTGTTCCCAAAATGCCCGATAAGCAACCCCTTTAACTTCAAATTCCACTTCAGCTAAACATTCTGCAGTGTGACGAGTCATTAATTCATTTTGAGATTGGGTTACTTTATCTAAGCGTGGCGTTCTGTGATATAACGCTAAACTAATTGCATCTAAGAGCGTGGTTTTACCGGCACCTGTCGGGCCTGTAATGGCAAATAGTCCATTGCTAACAAAAGGCTCTTGATCAAAGTTAATTTTCCATTCGCCTTTGAGTGAGTTAATGTTTTTAAAGCGCAGACTTAAGATTTTCATCGTGCGTTGTTATCCTCTTGCTCTGCCATTTCAACCGCTTGCTTAAAGAGTGTGGTTAACCGTGTTTTGTCTTCCTCGGTTTCAAACTGGTGTTGAGCTAAGCGCCTTTCAAATACATCATATACAGTCAGTTCAGTTAGGGTTTCTTTCTCATTTTGCATCAGTGCTTGACGTTGTTTTCTCGCTCTTCTTAATACGATCACTTCAAAGAGTGGCGATTGAGTTAGCTCTTGAATACGGGTTTGAATATCACTGAGATAATCTTGAGTTGAAACTTCAATATCTAGCCAAATCGTGGTATCCATTTCATTATATTGTGTTGCTAACTTTTCGAGTTGTGTGGCAATTTCTTGTAACGAGCCTGAAAGAGTGCGTAATAGCTGAAACTCAGGGATGGGTAATAGTGTCATTTCCGCTAACTTATCTTGCTCAAAATCGATAAGACAAACACTTTTCTGTTGTGCACTTTCATCAAAACTTAATGGAATAGGTGAACCACTGTAGCGAATATGACCCGATTTATTGACGCGCTGTGGACGATGAATATGACCAAGGGCGATATAATCAAATGGAGGAAATAGGGTTGCGTTAAAGGCTTCTAATGTGCCGATATAAATTTCACGTACCGAATCGCTAACACTGGCGCCAATCGTTGTCAGATGCCCTGTGGCAATGATAGGGATGTTAACATTGAGTTGTTTTCGTAAGTCAAGCGCGGCTTGATATTGGCGTTGATAATAATCTGCGATCGCTTCTTTTAAAGCGCCCTGTTTGTCTGCTCCCGATTGCCCACTTTTGCTATTTATCATATCTCTAGGGCGTAAATAGGGGATTGCACAAAGTAATGCTCCAGGTGTGTGATTTTTTTGATAAAGAATAATAGGGGCTTGTGGGGTTTCAGTGTGAACATTAGCAATGACGGTGGTATTTAAACATGCTAACAGTGATTTAGATTCATTTAGCGTTGCCACAGAATCATGATTACCCCCTAAAATAATCAGTTGGCACTGAGTATCTCTTATTGCGACGACAAATCGATTATAAAGTTCTCGGGCATAACTGGGGGGGGAGCCAGTATCAAAGATATCCCCTGCAACAATAACTGCATCAACTTGTTGTTCACGGATTTGCGCTAATAGCCAATCGAGAAATTGTTGGTGCTCTTGGGCGCGAGTTTTTGTAAAAAAATATTGTCCTAAATGCCAATCTGAGGTGTGAATAATCCGCATTGCTATCCCTTAATGTTAACTGCCGTCAGTATAGCGCACCTTACTTTTTTAGTGAAAATCCACCTATGAGCTACGTATTTTGAGTGAAATTACACCAATTTTAGCCTTATTTACCTTAACAATGACACTGTATTCCAGTATTGTCATAGTCAGTCATAAATCTGTCATAAAAGTGCCTCATAATCATTATGACCCTCTATATAAATAACACAGGATAGAGTATGGCAAGGCGTATTCTTGTTGTTGAAGATGAAACCGCAATTCGAGAGATGATCTGTTTTGTATTAGAGCAAAATGGTTTTCAGCCTATTGAAGCTGAGGACTATGATACTGCATTGAGTTTTCTGATTGACCCTTACCCTGATCTGGTTTTATTAGATTGGATGATCCCCGGAGGCTCGGGTATCCAAGTGATTAAACAGATGAAGCGTGAAAATAATACCCGTGATATTCCTATTATTATGCTAACAGCAAAAGGGGAAGAAGAAGATAAAGTCAAAGGTCTCGAAACAGGCGCAGACGACTATGTGATTAAACCTTTTTCGCCTAAAGAGCTGGTGGCTCGGGTAAAGGCTATTTTACGACGATTGTCACCGATGTCGGCAGAAGATGTGATTGAATTTAATGGATTAAGTCTTGATCCTGTTTCACATCGAGTTACCAGTCAAGATAAACCCATTGATATGGGGCCTACCGAATTTAAACTTCTCCACTTTTTTATGACCCATCCCGAACGTGTATATAGCCGAGAGCAGTTGCTAAACTATGTTTGGGGCACCAATGTTTATGTCGAAGATCGTACTGTCGATGTACATATTCGTCGATTGCGTAAAGCTATAGAGCAAGATGGCCATGACCGAATGATACAAACGGTACGAGGAACGGGATATCGTTTCTCTGCTCGATTTTGAGTTGATAAGGGAGTAATTAACTGGTGTTAGAACGACTCTCATGGAAAGCCCTCGTGTGGGGGCTATTTCTATTTTGTTTACCTGCCTTTGTATTATCACTATTTATCGGCCACCTTCCTTGGTTGCTCGTGGTCTCATTACTGAGTGCCTTGATATGGCACGCCTATAATTTAATGAAATTATCTAAATGGTTATGGCTCGATAGATCGGTATTACCCCCAGAAGGAAAAGGGGGCTGGGAGCCTATTTTTTATGGTATACGACAAACACAGCAACGTAACCGTAAACGCCGTCGAGAATTAGGTGATTTAATTAAGCGTTTTCGTAGCGGGGCGGAGAGCCTACCAGATGCCGTTGTGATGATCACTAATGAAGGAAATATCTTTTGGTGTAATAGTCTTGCTCAGCATCTTCTAGGCTTTCGTTGGCCTGATGATAATGGACAAAATATTTTTAATTTATTGCGCTATCCCGATTTTTTACATTATTTCACCGTCGCCGATTTTAGCCGCCCTTTAACTATTGCATTAAATAATGGTGCTATTGTTGAATTTCGGGTGATGCCTTATGCGGATGATCAACGTTTAATGGTTGCTCGCGATGTGACCGAGAAGAATAAGTTAGAAAATTCGCGACGTGATTTTTTTGCTAATGTGAGCCATGAATTAAGAACACCTTTAACGGTTATTCAAGGCTATCTTGAGATGATGGAAGAGAATACCGCAGAAAACCCGGCTGAACATAAAGTGATTAAGACCATGCAAGAGCAAGCAAAGCGTATGGACTTATTAGTACAACAACTGTTACAGCTTTCACGTATTGAATCTGCGCCTCATATTGATTTGAACACGGTTGTCGATATGCCTGCGCTATTAAGCGTGCTTGAGCATGACGCGCACTCATTAAGCCAAGAACAACAAAATATCATCTTTGATATTGACCATAAATGGGCTGTTCGTGGTAATGAAGAGCAATTGCGTAGTGCCGTATCTAACCTTGTCTATAACGCCATAAATCATACCCCTGAGGGTACGACTATTCGCGTGAGTTGGAAAAAAGTACCACAAGGTATGTTGTTTAGTGTGTCAGATAATGGGCCGGGTATCAGTGCTGAACATTTAACGCGCTTAACCGAACGTTTTTATCGTGTAGATAAAGCGCGCTCCCGCCACACCGGTGGTACAGGGCTTGGATTGGCGATTGTCAAAAAGTCCTTACAACATCATCACTCAATACTGAATATTGAAAGTAAAGTCGGTGTAGGAAGCACTTTTTCTTTTATCATGCCGCAAACATTGTTAACAGAAAAAAAATAATTTCGTTTTTATCCTTATTTTATTAGTACCTTTATTACCTATTTTTAAAAGAGGTGATAAAGGTATTTTTGTCATATACCCATCAAATCAATATCAATAAAATCTAATATCGTAGCGTTAAATTTTAATATTATTAATTAATGGGAACTTTAATTGATGGCTAGATTGCCGTTTGGTGAGTGAAAAATATACAAATCATATCGGGGATAATTGGCGATATATAACAGTTATCACTGGCCTGAAAAAATACTTTAGATGATTATTCTGCTTTTTAGATCAGCTATTGCCTTTTTTCATTATAAAAGTTTTACTTGTGATCAGTTATCGGCGCTTTTTTCTATTTAATATGTAATTGCTCTGTGTAAAATGATTATTCTTAAATATTATTCTGAATAACCCATCATGAAGCAAAATAGATACTGCTGATATTTTTGTTGTATTTACTTTATATAGTAAATGTAAATTAACCATCCAATAACGATATATTAACAAATCTTATGGCACATCGATTAACTTCCAGAGACATTCTGGCATTAGGTTTTATGACTTTTGCTCTATTTGTTGGAGCAGGGAATATTATTTTTCCCCCAATGGTGGGGTTGCAATCAGGGGAATTTGTTTGGACTGCGGCCATTGGTTTTTTGCTAACCGGAGTTGGCTTACCTGTGCTAACAGTGGTGGCATTAGCGAAAGTGGGAGGGGGAATTGAAGCATTAAGCACCCCCATTGGTAAATCTATGGGACTTTTATTAGCAATAGTCGCTTATCTTGCTGTCGGCCCTTTATTTGCCACCCCGCGAACCGCAACGGTCTCTTTTAAAGTTGGCATTGCCCCTTTAGTGGGTGATAGTGATATTGCCTTACTTATTTATAGTGTTATTTACTTTTTAATTGTTATCGGTATTTCACTGTATCCGGGAAAATTACTTGATAGTGTTGGTCACATTCTGGCACCGATTAAAATTTTAGCCTTAGCTGTATTAGGTTTAGCTGCGCTATTTTGGCCAGCAGGAACGCCGATCCCCGCTACACAAGCGTATCAAGATATGGCATTTACCCAAGGTTTTATTAATGGCTATCTTACCATGGATACGTTAGGCGCGATGGTCTTTGGTATTGTTATTGTCAATGCGGCCCGCTCAAGAGGGATTGATAATTCGTCTTTATTAACACGTTATACTATGTGGGCGGGAATTATCGCGGGTGTGTTATTAACGGCGATTTATCTTAGTTTATTTAAGCTTGGTTCTGCTAGCGGCAGCATTATTCCAGAAGCAAAAGATGGCGCAGATATTTTACATGCTTATGTGCAACATACTTTCGGTAATTTTGGTAGTTTCTTTTTAGCTCTGCTTATTTTCTTAGCTTGTATGGTGACCGCGGTAGGTTTAACTTGTGCTTGTGCGGAGTTTTTTAGCCGCTATTTGCCTATTTCTTATCGTACATTAGTATTGATTTTGGCTGTATTTTCCGCGGTAGTCTCTAATCTTGGTTTAAGTAAACTGATTGCGTTCTCCATTCCTGTTCTGGTGATGATTTATCCTCCTTGTATTGTGATTATTCTGATGAGTTTCACTTTACGTTTTTGGCATAATCCAAGCCGTATTATTGCCCCTGCAATGGCAATAAGCTTATTTTTTGGCATTTTTGATGCCATTAAAGCATCCGATCATTTAAAACATTTATTACCGGATTGGGCGGCTAAATTACCATTAAGTGAGCAAGGATTAGCGTGGTTAATTCCTGTATTAGTGACTATTGTTATATGCGCTATTTACGATAAAGTAGCTGGCTCACAACATAAAAAAGTGATCCACTCTGGGATAAACAAATAAGCTAAAATACATTAAATTAAAATCTAAAAGGGAAACGGAAGTTTCCCTTTTTTACGAAATTAAAGTAAGTGTTGATTTTCTTTTAGGCGATTAGTAAGCGTTTTATCAATATCAGCACGAACGGAATTTGAAACGTCATACTCTTTAGCTAACGATGAGAATTGACTAATAATATCAACAGTATGATGGATATACGTTTGTGCTTGTTGCCAACTTTCAAAACCAGCTATTTCTGCAAGATGTTTGATTATGTTTAATGGTGGTTGTTTACCATGTTAGCTTAAAATTCATCTTGTAATACCTCTTCAATGGTTCTTGGTATACGAGGCTTATTGGCTTTTTTAGGGTCAACAACGGCATAAAGGTTATTTAAATCATCAAGACACTGCCAAAGTAACAGTAGTTGTCGTAATGAAATTTTGCCTTGTAACTCAAATTTTTTAATTGTTGATGCAGGGACGGTACTGCGCTCGGCAAGATGTTCCCGAGACCATTTTTCTTTTTCTCGTCGTTTTCGTAAATGAGTAGCAAAAGCTCGACTAACATCAATATCGGTAAGTAATGAGAGTTTCATTATTAGCTCTAAACATAAAATGGATACTATAATGTCCAATTATAGCATAATATGGCATAATTGGACATTATAGTGTCCATTTTTACAAGCTAACTTCTGTGAGGATTTTTACTAATTATAAGCATTCAGTAAAATTATTCATTGCAACGGGGTGCTGTTTTTCATCTAAATAGTAGTAAGTACTCACCACAATATTATCTTCACCTACAAAAAGTTATATTAAACTTAGTTTTAACTTAATAGCACAAAGTGGAAAAATAAATTTTATCCCGCTTAATTCGATGTGTACCTTTGTAGGGAAAACTGGAACTTAATCTATAACAATGAGTATACAACTACCTGAACATCACAAGCGTAAACAGGTCATTCCGTACCTTCCTTATCAATTTTACGCATGGTGTTTTTTCTCCTGATCAAGCTTTGCCAGAATCTGTTCGACCTGTTGCTCAAAATCAGCAGGAAGTGGGTTTTTACCAAAAGATAAAAAGGGCTTACGGGCTTGGTAATCAACAGGCGAAACGGCATCTCGGCCTTGTTGCATATAGGCATTAAGGAAAGTGATAAAACGGTGGTTTTCACTGTCAGTACTGGTTAGGAAACTGGAGTAGTGGGACACATTGGGGCGATAGAGGATCGTTTTTAATTGGCCTGTTTTTTCATTAATGCCATATAGTTTAATTGCCAACATGTTGCCCGCATAACCAAATTGCGCCTCTTTATAGCGGGTTAAACGCACTTTCCCCATGCCATAGCTATACAGTATTCCTCTTTGCCTATCAGCA